>FR886277.1:0-6453 GCA_000436535.1 Eubacterium sp. CAG:252
CTGGCTGGAAAATTAAGATGAATTATTTGACTCAATTAACAAAAAAGCAAATCTGAGTCAAAACTCGCAAGAAAAAAAGGAAAGAAGGTTTGACACTATTCGCGTAAAAAAGCAAATAGTGTCAATTTCACAAGCAATTATATATAATGGAGTAAATCCTTATTGGCAAATCGAAAATACAAAAATTTTTTACAATGCTTACAACAATATTATTCAAGCACAAGTAAGAGTGCCATCTTAAACTTTCCATTGGCTGTTACGCTGTGAAGACCATTCTTTTCAAAACGGAAACATTCGCCTTCCTTGAGTTCGTAGTCTTTTCCTTCGTATCCTATAGTAGCCTTTCCTTCAAGTGCAAATACGATAGCGTTGCCAGGTGCTCTGTGAGGTGTAAGACCAGTTCCTTCATCAAAAGCCATAAGAACATACTTCATAGTAGGATTGCTTACAACATCCATATTGGCGATACTGCCTTCCTCATAAGATATAAGATTTTTAAGTGCGAATACTTCGTTTGTTTTTACATTTGCGTTCATAGTGTTCTCCTTTTCAAGAATTAATTCTGTATACACAAGACCTTCGGGTGCAGATGTCTTCATTCCACATAAAGTCTTTGGAGGGATGATAATAGCCTCATCAGGATGCAGACTTACAGTGTGCTGGTCTTTACCGATAACAAACTGTCCGCAGCCATAGGCACCTATATACATAGTCATACGGTCATAGCTTTCCTGACTTATAGAAGTGTCCTTTCCCATAGAAAAGTAAGTCACCTGCGTAATGCCGCCAAGTCTGGAATTCCTTGAAATAGTCATTCCATCACGTACCGGACGCATTTCCTCAATAGTAAATACCATGCAAATCCTCCTTTTTGTGCAAATCAAAATTAAAAAATTAATTATAGTTTTATGTTATGATGTAAGGGTCAAAAGGTATTTTACCATTTACATCATGCTATCAGGACATTAGTAGTATTGCCCATATGTGTAATATACATTACAATGTAACAAAAATAAAGTGCGTACATTAAGGTTATATACTTACCTTGAGTAAAGTGAATGAAGTGTTTCTATAATAAATCAGGAAAAAGCGTACAAATTTTAGAAGTATAAAGTACCTAAAAGGTATGGAATATTATATAAAAAATTTGATGAAAAAAGGGAAAATAAAGATATGAAAAATACAAATACAGAAAATGTAAAACCGGAAAATATTAAAAAAGAGGATACCCAAAACAACGCAGAACATAATTGCATATGTAAATGATGTGATATAAAAATACTTGCTTATTATGAGAATTGGATTATAATACATATGTCATCAGTCCTGGGAGGGGTGCCGCGCAAGCGGTATTGTTGGAGTCTAGGCTCACTCATAGATTTTCCCGTAGAACTCACAACAGCTGGTGACTTTATTTAATGTATTATGTAATATAATGAGTGCCAGAGGAAAGAAAGCGGCTGCGAAAGGTGTGGATATAATGATTAGACATATATTATTCTGGAATTACACAGACAATGTAAAAGCACAGCATAAAGAAGAGGAAACACTTAAGTTTTTACAGAATTCAGTTGATACAATGAATGGGCATATAGATGGACTTATAAATGCAGCGATAGGAAAGAACATTGCTGGCGGATACGACCTTGTATTCTATGCAGAATTAAAGGATGTAGAAGCATTAAAGAGCTTCCAGACACATCCGCTTCATATGGCTCACAAGCAAAGATGTGCAGAACTTGTGACGGACAGATTATGTGGCGACCTTATTGTGGATTTATAATTATAAAAATAATTACTTTATTATTTGCAGCTATAAATGAGCAATTTTAAAATATTACATAATTGTTTATGTTATAAAGAATTATCTTTTATGATTTATTTAGATGTATCTGAGTTGCAACAGAAAAACAATTTATTTTGTATATTTTATTTATCAGCTCATTGATAGATGATAAAATAATTTAAAAATGTAATAAGAGGATAAATATGGATAAAACAAATTCAAGATATGAACACATAGTACATCCGTTTCCACCTTTATATGATGATAATTCCAGAATACTTATTCTTGGAAGTCTTCCGTCAGTAAAGTCGAGGGAGCAGATGTTTTTTTATGGACATAAACAAAACCGTTTCTGGAAGGTTATGGCAAATATATTGCACAATACACCGGAAGATATGCAGGATGAGAATAAACATATTACAGAAGAAAATGCTGTATCAGGCAGGAATAATATGAGTGATATATATGTTCCGGTTACGATAGAAGAAAAGAAGAAAATGCTTCACAGACACCATATAGCTTTGTGGGATGCGATATATAGCTGTGACATAATCGGTTCAAGTGACAGCAGCATAAAAAATGTTGTTCCAACAGACTTAAAACCGATACTTGAACATTCACATGTTAAAAAAGTATTCTGTAATGGTGCAACATCTGCAAAGTACTATAAGAAATATCAGGAAAAAGAGCTTGGAATAGAGGCAGAAACACTTCCATCAACAAGTCCGGCAAATGCAGCATATTCTGTGGACAGACTTGTGGAAATATGGTCTGACAGGCTGGGCGCATACTTGTAGTAAATTAATAAAGGCTATATCCTTTATAACTTTGGTAAAATTAAGCAATATTTTATAATGGTATATTTATAAAGTAAGCTATAAATGAGTCGATTTAAAATATTGTACAATTATGTGTGAAATAGAAAGATATATTTTGCATAATCTAATAATTTTTCTGTGTTATTCTTTAATTGTTTTAATTACAAACAAAGAAGATTATCGAGAAATTATATCATTATCAGACAGCAAATATAGTTGAAATTATGATAAAAATATAATATCTTTTTAGATATGCGGTTAGAAGTATCTAACTATGTATTATTATAAAAAGATTGGAGTATACTTAATGAATTTAAAGAAAGTATTTTTTGTTGTGCTAGGCTGTCTGAGTCTTGGACTGGGGGCATTAGGTGCAGTTCTTCCATTACTTCCTGCATTTCCATTTCTTATGCTTGCGGCGTTCTGCTTTGCGAAAAGCTCAGAAAAACTGCACGGATGGTTTGTATCAACAAAGCTGTACAAAAAGAACCTTGAAAGCTTCGTGCAGGGTAAGGGAATGACGGTAAGGACTAAGATAAGAATTATGCTTACAGTTACATTTCTTATGAGCATAGGTTTTATTATGATGCACGCAGTACCTGTTGGAAGGATTGTTCTTGGAATTGTATGGCTGTTCCATATATTATATTTTATATTTGGAATTAAAACATTAAAGATAGAGGATATATAAAAATAGAATGATGTCAGTGTCAAAAGATGTAAAATCGTTTATTATTGAATAATAAGCTTTAAAAGTTGGAAATATATGGACGGAATATAGAACACTTCAGTTCTTGACATATCATATAAAATAGTAGTATCCTATAAAAAACTTAAACAGGGAATGAAGTTCTCCCTTGGAATCTGGAAGCAGAAACCTAGACTGCTTATTATAGCTGATGACTTCTACGATTATTAATATCGTGGATGTTGTCAGCTTTTTTTCTTTATAAAAATGCAGACTATGATTAGCTATTAGAATTTGCGTCTGAGCGCACTTGACACAAATTCGTTATACGCAAAAATGTGCGCAGAAATGAGGAATATTATGTTAACATCACTATCATTAATTTTTCTGGTTGGACTGGCTATGGGAGCGATATGCCAGAGACTTAAGCTGCCACGTATAATCGGTATGCTTGCGACAGGAATAGTACTGGGACCATATGTTCTGGATATGCTGGATCCATCTATATTATCCATATCTTCAGAACTTCGTAAGATGGCACTTATTATCATACTTATAAAGGCAGGGCTTTCACTTGACTTAAGTGACCTTAAAAAAGCAGGAAGACCGGCGGTGCTTTTATCATTTGTTCCTGCAACTTTCGAGCTTATGGGATATATTGTGTGTGCGCCTTTAATACTTGGTGTAAGCCGTGTTGATGCAGCGGTTATGGGAGCTGTGCTTGCAGCAGTATCGCCAGCGGTTGTAGTGCCAAGAATGGTGAGCCTTATTGAAAAAAGATATGGAACTAAAAAAGCCATACCGCAGATGATACTTGCTGGTGCTTCGTGCGATGATATATTTGTTATTGTATTGTTCACAACATTTTTAAGTATGGCACAGGGCGGAAGTGTGAGTGTTACAAACTTTATTAATATTCCGGTTTCCATAGTGCTTGGCGTTATCTTAGGTGCAGTTACCGGATGGGGATTATATCTGTTTTTTGAAACTTCTTATGCACATAGGCATTGCGTAAGAAACAGTATGAAAGTAATTATTGTGCTTGGATTTTCATTTCTTCTTGTGTCAATAGAGAGCTGGCTTGAAGGAAAAGTTGCAATTTCGGGACTTCTTGCGGTTGTGAGCATGGCTTGTGTACTTAAGCTTAAAAGCACAGCATTTGTGTCAAAAAGATTATCAGAAAAGTTTGGAAAGTTATGGCTGGCAGCAGAGGTTATACTTTTCGTGCTTGTAGGTGCAGCGGTTGATATAAGATATATGCTAGGTGCGGGAATAGCAGCGGTTGTAATGATAATCACTGCACTTTTATTCAGAACGGCAGGTGTACTTATATGCCTGATTAAGACACCTTTAAGTGCTAAAGAAAGATTATTCTGTGTTATAGCGTATCTTCCAAAGGCGACAGTACAGGCAGCGATTGGTTCAGTACCGCTTGCGGCTGGACTTCCTTCCGGCAATATTATACTGTCAGTTGCAGTACTTGCCATTATTATAACTGCGCCACTTGGAGCACTGGGAATAGACAGCAGTTATAAGAGGCTGCTTGAGAAGGAGTAAATGTAAAAATTCATTTTGACATTCATATTATAAATGTGTTAATATAATTACCAAAGGTAATTAACTAGGATAATTATCTGTGGTAATTTTATGCACTAATATTATAAATTAGCCAATTTAAAATATTGTGGAAGTTATTAGCTTATTTATGGTATTGCTTTATAAAAATATCTACCTCTGGAAAAGTTGTTTGTATATTATTAGAATATTACAATTTGTAAACAATAAAATCATAAGAAAATTAAAAAAGAAAGGATCACAATGAACGCTGATAAAATAAAAAGAATGTTGGATGCCTGCTATGTGGCAAAAAGGATAAGGGAACTGCTGCCAGAGCTTCCGGATGGGGTTACTCCGGCATATATACAGTATATGGATGTTATCCATAAGCTTGAGAGCAGCAATAAGAAAGTAAAGGTGTCGGATATAAGTGTGACACTCAATCTTCCAAGACCGGGAGTTACAAGAACCATTAAAGAAATGGAGACAAAAGGTTATCTTACAAAGTCGACATCGGATGAAGATGGAAGAATAACATATATATCTATAACTCCAAAGGGTGAGGCGTTGTCTGAAAAATATGATAAAAATTATTACAACAGATTATCAAAACATATGGATGACATAACAGAAGAAGAGGCTGATTGTATGATTGAAACAATAAATAAGTTTTACAAAGTGATGAGCGAAAGGAGAGTCGACATTGAATAATTCTAAGTCAGATTTTACACAGGGAAGCATATTAGGAAAGTTAGTGCCATTTATGATGCCAATACTTGGAGCACTTATACTTCAGGCGGCATATGGTGCGGTCGACCTTTTAGTTGTTGGAAGATTTGGAACAACATCGGGACTTTCAGCAGTTTCAACAGGAAGTCAGGTGCTTAATTTTGTAACATTTGTGATAACCCAGTTTGCTATGGGTATAACTGTCCTGATAGCAAGATATATTGGGGAAAAGAAGCAGCAGCTCATAGGTTCGCTTATAGGCGGTTCAATAGTTGTATTTGCGATTATATCGGTAGTACTTTTTGTTGTTATGATAATATTTTCAAGACCAATAGCAGTGCTTATGCAGGCACCTGCTGAGGCAGTTTCGCTCACATCAGTATATGTGAAAATATGTGGCGGCGGAATATTTTTCATAGTTGCCTATAATCTTCTGTCAGCCATATTCAGAGGACTTGGCGACAGTAAGTCACCACTTATATTCGTAGCAGTTGCCTGTATCGTAAATATAGCCGGCGACCTTATACTTGTTGCAGGATTACATCTTGATGCGGCAGGAGCAGCGATAGCGACAGTATTTGCACAGGCAGTAAGCGTTGTATTTGCGTTACTTCTGTTATTTAAAAGAAATCTTCCATTTACAATTAAGAAGAGTGACTTCAGAATAAACGAGCACTGCAACAGAGCTTTAAAGATAGGACTTCCTCTTGCGCTACAGGAGTGTCTTACACAGATATCTTTCCTTGCATTATGTGCATTTATCAACAGACTTGGGCTTGAGGCATCTTCCGGATATGGAGTTGCATGTAAGATTGTAAACTTTGCAATGCTTATACCTAGTTCACTTATGCAGTCGATGGCTTCATTTGTATCAC
>FR886277.1:6526-13962 GCA_000436535.1 Eubacterium sp. CAG:252
AGAAAAGCATTATTTACAGGTATTGCTGTTGGATTAACAATAGGCTTAATAGTCTTTGTATTTATAATGTTTAAGGGTGATTTACTTACAGGAATATTTACAACAGATGAGGCAGTTATACAGCAGGGTTATGATTACTTAAGAGGCTTTGCGCTTGAAACAATAGTTACTGCGATATTATTCAGTATGATAGGTTACTTTAATGGACACGATAATACAGTGTGGGTTATGATACAGGGACTTATACAGACACTTCTTGTACGTCTTCCACTTGCCTACTATATGAGTATACAGCCAGATGCAAGCCTTACAAAGATAGGCTTTGCAGCACCGGCGGCTACTATGTTTGGTATTCTGTTAAATGTGATATTCTATATATATTGTAATAGAAAGACTAAGAATAATTAGAATTTTATTTGTTACTGTCCATATATATATAATATTAATGAAGCGCCAGAAGATAAATATAATCTGGTTCTAATGGATATTCAGATGCCGAGAATGGACGTACAAACAGCAACAAGATAGATTCGTGCATTGCCGAATAACTGGAAAGTTTATGGATTTTGAGGAGTTATCTCACAAAATGAAAATCAAGTAGAAAGTGAATAATGTTTATATAATGTTCAAATAATGTTTATGTAATGTTACATTCCATTTCAAAATTATATAACACCTATTATGTAGAGAAAACTCAGGTGTTTTTTGGCTTGCAATGTTTTAGTAATGTCATTGTAATGTCTTGTAATGTTTGATATAGTTGTAATAAAGACATTATTATTTAATGGAGGAGATCTATGAAAGTCAGAGAATTATATCCTGATGTTATTACAGAAGATTTATGTTATGAGTATAAAGCTAAATTAACTCCTGATAATCCTATTAAATGGGCAAAAACTCTTATTGGATATGCAAATGGTAAAGGAGGTACTTTATTTGTAGGTGTATCAAACGATGGAAAAGCTTTTGGAATTAATCTTGAAGAAGTTGATAAAACAAAATTATTAATTTCAAGAATTAACGATAGACATATTTTTCCACATATAAGGATTTCATATATGATGAGAAGTGTAGATTCTAATGCAGAACATTTTGTATTAGCTATTAAAGTATCTCCAGCAGATTCTGTTATAAGATATAGAGAGGGCGACTATAATGAAACTGTTTTTATAAAAGGAGATGGTAATGCAACTCCCGCAACGCCTGAAGAAATTATTTCACTCTCAAAGAGAAAATATGGTGTTGATAATGAGACAAGCGAAGTAGAATATATAGCAAATTTATGGTCTGAATATCTTAATCTTTGTATGGAATACAGACAAGATAAATCAATACCAACAATAAAGGAATTGCAGAACGAAGAAATTATTTCTAAAGATGGTTATGCAAAATCAGGATTTATAATGTTTTCTGACAATTATAATGAAGGTGATACGATGATTTGCTGTCGCTTGTGGAAAGGAAAAAACAAGACAGGTATCGTTTTGGATAGTAGCAGACTAAGAGGTTCAATTGCAAAAGTTTTTGAAAATGCATTAAATTTTATTGAACGTAATACGAAAACAGGCTGGGTAAAAACAGAAAATGGCGGCAGAGATGAAATTAGGTCATATCCCAAGGAAGCTGTAAGAGAAGCATTGGTAAATGCTATTGCACATAGAGATTATTCTATTTCGGGAACTCAGATTGACGTTGATATTTATTCAGATAGAATAGAAATAGTATCACCTGGTTCATGGCTTTTACCTAAAGATTATAATGAGTATCCTTCTGGTTCAATACCTTCTATCAGACGCAATGCTATTATAGCAGCATGTCTTGATGTAGCAAACCTTATGGAGAGAGGCGGGACTGGGTTTCAAACTATGATAGAGGCTTATAAATCCAGTCCTGAAGAAATACAGCCAGTAGTGTCCATATATCCTGGATTTTTAAATTTAAAATTATTTGATAGACTATATAGAAATGAAGATATAGAATTGGATTTAGAAGGTTTTACTGATGCAGAAAAAGTTATGGCTATTCTCAAGATGGAAGGACCAAAACCAATTAAGGAGTTACAAACAACTCTTAACTACCGAAGTAGAAGTCAATTTCTAAATGAAGTTATAAATCCACTTATGGAAATTGGAAAGATATATCGAGATGGTAAACCTAAATCACCAACGGCACTTATTAAAATTAAAAGATAAAGATTTCAATAAGGAAGTATTAGAATCGGATAAGGTGGTTCTTATAGATTTCTGGGCTCCATGGTGTGCACCTTGCAGAATGATGGGGCCGGTTATAGAACAGCTTGCAACAGAATACGATGGAAAAGCTAAGGTTGGAAAGGTAAATGTTGATGAAGAAACAGGACTTGCACAACAGTTTCAGGTAATGAGCATTCCTACGATTGTTTTAATGAAGGACGGAAAAGTTATTAATCAGTTAATAGGTGTAAGATCAAAGGCAGAGCTGGAGTCATTATTATCATCTAATCTGTAAATATAAAGGTGAGATGGTAGTCCAACGATATGCGAATACATATTTATAATAAATATAATATACGTAATAATAAAACAAGATAAATAAATGCAGATAAGAGAGGAAATATATTTATGCAGACAAAAGTAAATGAAGCAGCTCAAAGAAAAAAGTGCGGTTATAACTGTGCACAGGCGGTAGCCTGCACATATTGCAACATGGCTGGGATTGATGAAGAAACAGCAAAGAATCTTACGCAGGGTTTTGCAGTAGGTATGGGTGGCAGTACAGAAGCAACTTGTGGTGCAATAATTGGTGCAGTTAATGTTTTGGGTATGATTAATAAAGATGCCAGCAAAACTATGCAGGGTTCCAGAAGAATAATCAACCGTTTCAAGGAACAGAATGGTACAGTTATTTGTAAGGAATTAAAGGGCTTGACCGATGGAGTTGTAAAAAGGGAATGCATTGACTGCGTAAAGGATGCAGCATCATTTCTTGAGGATGAATTAAAATAAGGCATGTGTTATACTATTAAATAAGCAGGGTTTAAGGATTATGTAGATTATGAAGCAGTAAAACAGAAAGATGAGGATGTTTTGATGAAAGAAAATGAAAAAAACCCACGACAGCTTTTTCAGATATTTACAACATTTATGAAAATAGGCATATTTACTTTTGGTGGTGGTTATGCGATGATTCCGCTTATTCAAAGAGAAACTGTCGTTAAAAGAAAATGGGTCGATGATGATGATATACTTGATATTGTAGCTATAGCAGAGAGTACGCCAGGTCCTATAGCGATAAATGCATCAACCTTTGTAGGATATCGTGTGGGCGGTTTTTTTGGAGCAGTTGTAGGAACTGTTGGCATGATACTTCCATCATTTATAATAATACTTGCGATTTCTTTTGTGTTAAACAGCTTTCAGGATGTACAGGCAGTAAAGTATGCATTTAATGGAATAAGGGCAGGTGTACTTGCACTTATAATAAGGGCTTTATGGCTTATGTATAAGAATGTTAAGAAGTGTGCGGTGTCATATATTGTTATGGCTGCGGCATTTATTTTGAGTGCATTTACATCTGTTAATGTAATAGTTGTTATAGCTGGCTGTGCATTATTTGGCCTGATCACAGCTTATATAAATACCAAAAAAAGAAATGATTGTATGGAATAAAATGTTGCAGATAAGGTATTTTATGTAAGTTTAAGGCGTTTAAGTATTGTAGTATGATTAAATATCAGGAAAGAAGCAGTGTATGATATATATAAGATTATTGTGGACATTTTTTAAGATAGGTGCCTTCACCTTCGGAGGAGGTTATGCTATGCTTCCTCTTGTAGAGAGTGAAGTTGTGGCACATGGCTGGATGAGTGAACAGGATATTATTAATTTTATAGCAGTTAGTGAAAGCACTCCTGGTTCCTTTGCAGTCAATGTGGCGACCTATGTAGGTGAAGAGGTTGCTGGTGTTGCAGGCTCTGTGTTTGCAACACTTGGCGTTGTACTGCCGTCATTTATAATAATACTCATAATAGCTGGCTGTTATAAAAGGTTTAAGAATAGTGGTGTTGTAAAGGGCTGTATGAGTGGTCTTAAGCCTGCAGTTGTCGGACTTATAGGAGCTTCGGTTATATCAGTTGGCAGGCAGGTATTTATTCCGGATGGATTTGCATTAGAGGTTTTTAAAACATCTGGTACATATGTTTCTATAGGAATACTTGCACTTGCACTGATATTGTCGTTTAAGAAGGTGCACCCGGTTATAATAATTGTTCTAAGTGCAATACTTGGCATAGCTGCAGGGTATATTGCAGCCTGAATTCTGTCAGGTATATTGCAGTCTAAATGTTTGAAAAGAACTATGACATATGATAGAATTTCTTCTATATATTAAACAGATATAGAACAATCAATGTTATTGATATGACAGATATTTTATGGTCATATATGGAGGAAAATATAATATGTCATTTACACATTTACATGTTCATACGGAGTATTCGCTGTTAGATGGTTCAAGTAAAATTAAAGAGATAACTAAGCGTGCCGCGGAGCTTGGCATGGACAGCCTTGCAATAACGGATCACGGAGTTATGTATGGTGTCATAGATTTCTATAAGGCAGCTAAGGAGGCAGGGATTAAGCCTGTTCTTGGGTGTGAGGTGTATGTAGCTCCGGGTTCAAGATTCGATAAGGAGGCAGGAACAGGAGAGGACAAGTATAACCATCTTGTGCTGCTTGCTGAGAATAATACTGGTTATCAGAATCTGATGAAGATAGTCTCAAGAGGTTTCACAGAGGGATTTTACTATAAGCCAAGGGTTGATAAAGAGCTTCTTAGGGAATTCCATGAAGGAATCATAGCCACTAGCGCCTGTCTTGCAGGTGAAGTGCAAAGATACTTAGCAAGAGGTATGTATGAAGAAGCTAAGAGGGTGGCACTTTCTTATCAGGATATATTTGGAAAGGATAATTTCTTTCTTGAACTGCAGGACCATGGTATAGCAGAGCAGCATTATGTTAATCCACAGCTTCTTAGAATGTCAGAGGAAACAGGCATAGAACTTATATGCACTAATGATGTGCATTATACATATGCAGATGATGCTGATGCACATGATATTCTGCTGTGTATACAGACAGGTAAGAAGGTTACGGATGAGAACAGGATGCGTTATACAGGCGGACAGTATTATCTTAAGTCGCCAGAGGAGATGGCAGAGCTTTTTAAGTATGCACCACAGGCTGTTGCCAATACTGAAAAGATAGCAGAAAGATGTAATGTTGAGATAGAGTTTGGCGTGACAAAGCTTCCTAAGTTTGCAGTACCGCAAGGCTATACTTCATGGACATATCTTAATTATCTGTGCTATGAGGGACTTAAGAAAAGATATCCTGACCAGGCAGCAGATATATCTGTTGATGAGTTTGTAAGACTTGCAAATGAAGAGGCAGTTGAAGACAGAAAAGATGTTGTTATAAAAATAGCGGAGGATACTAATAACATATTCCAAAGACTTGCTTATGAGCTTTCAGTTATCTATTCTATGGGATATGTGGATTACTTCCTTATCGTGTGGGATTATATCAACTTTGCCAAAAGACATGATATTCCAGTAGGACCAGGAAGAGGCTCTGCGGCAGGAAGTATAGTATCATATTGTCTTGAGATAACTGACCTTGATCCTATTAAATACAGTCTTATTTTTGAACGTTTCCTTAATCCGGAGCGAGTATCCATGCCCGATATTGATGTGGATTTCTGTTATGAAAGAAGACAGGAGGTCATAGATTACGTCGTAGAAAAGTATGGCAAGGATTGTGTTTCACAGATAGTTACATTTGGTACTATGGCGGCAAGAGCGGTTATAAAGGATGTAGGAAGAGTACTGGATCTGCCTTATGCCATGGTTGATAACATAGCAAAGATGGTGCCAAGAGAGATAGGTATAACTATAGATAAAGCGCTTGCAGAGAATCCTGATCTTAAAAGTGAATACGAAAACAATGAGGTGGTAAAGGACCTTATAGATAAGAGTAAAAGGCTTGAAGGTCTTCCAAGACATGCTTCTATGCATGCAGCTGGTGTTCTTATCTGTGGAAAGCCAGTTGAGGATTATGTTCCGCTTTCAACAGGTTCAGATGGTGCAGTTGTTGCCCAGTTTGTCATGACAACTCTTGAAGAGCTTGGGCTTCTTAAGATGGATTTCTTAGGGTTAAGAACTCTTACTGTGATAAAAGATGCAGAGAATCTTATAAAAAAATATAATAAAGACTTCTCTATCCACGATATTGATTACTCCGACAAGGGTGTTTTTGATGCCATCAGTACTGGTAAATGTGATGGCATATTCCAGCTTGAAAGTGCTGGAATGAAGTCGTTTATGAAGGAACTAAAACCAAGATCGTTAGAAGACCTTATAGCTGGGATCTCACTGTACAGACCGGGTCCTATGGACTTTATTCCACAGTACATTAAGGGCAAGAACAACCAGGATAGTGTAACTTATGCGTGTCCACAGCTTGAGGCTATACTTAAACCAACCTATGGTTGTATCGTGTATCAGGAACAGGTTATGCAGATAGTACGTGATCTGGCTGGATATTCCTGGGGACGAAGTGACCTGGTAAGGCGTGCCATGTCTAAGAAAAAGGCTTATGTTATGGAGCAGGAGCGCAAGAACTTTATATACGGCAATCCGGATGAAGGCGTTAAGGGCTGTGTTAACAATGGTATAGATGAGAAGGTGGCTGGAAAAATATATGATGATATGATTGACTTCGCCAAGTATGCTTTCAATAAGTCACATGCGGCATGTTATGCTGTTGTATCATTCCAGACAGCATATCTTAAGACATATTATCCGGTTGAATTCATGGCAGCCCTTATGACCTCGGTTATTGATAATACATCAAAGGTTGCAGGATATATATATGCATGTAAACAGATGAATATAGGCATTCTTCCACCAGATGTTAACGAGTCACAGATGGAGTTTACAGTAGAAAACGGAAAGATAAGATTTGCGATGGCTGCAATCAAGTCACTTGGAAGACCTACTATACAGGCTATTCTAAAGGAACGCGGGGAAAATGGCAGCTTTGTATCTATGCAGGATTTCGTGACAAGGATGTCACATGCACTTAACAAGCGTGCGATAGAGAATTTCGTTAAGGCAGGTGCATTTGATACATTTGGTCATACAAGAAAATCAATGATGATAGTATCAGAAAGTATGCTTGACAGTGCAATAAAGCATAACAAGGATTCCATGTCGGGACAGATGTCGCTTTTTGATTTTGCAGCCGAAGAGGATAAGAAAGCTTTCGAGATAAGAATTCCGGATGTTGCAGAGTACACAAAGGAAGAGCTTTTAGGTTACGAAAAGGAAATTCTGGGTGTGTATGTAAGTGGACATCCACTTGATGAATATACAGGGATGGTCAACAAATATATAACTA
>FR886277.1:13987-25064 GCA_000436535.1 Eubacterium sp. CAG:252
AAATATATAACTAATGTATCATCTGATTTTGAAGTAGACGATGAGCTTGGTGAGACAAAGGCAAGAGATGGTGCCATAGCAACTATAGGTGGATTGATAACCGAAAAGACTATTAAGACAACAAAGAAAGGACAGCTGATGGCTTTTCTTACAGTAGAAGATGTTGTTGGAACAGTAGAGGTGGTGGTATTTCCTAACAGCTTTACAGCAAACCGTGTTGTTATAGATCATGCTGAAAAGGTTTTTGTTACTGGAAAGGTACAGGCCAATGTTGATGAGAATGCCAAGCTTATATGTGATAAGGTTGTGGATTTTGCCAGTATTCCAAGAAAATTGTGGATAAGATTTGCCAGTCTGTCAGATTATGAGGATAAAAAGGATGAATTATATGGAATATTATATAATTCTGATGGAAAGGATACAGTGGTGATATACTGTACTAAAGAAAACAAAAGACTTACACTTCCAGCAAGCCGCACTATAAGGGTGGATTCTGAACTTATACAGAAGCTTCAGGCGATGTATGGTGAGAAGAATGTGACTACAACGTAAAATATGATAAATTTTTTGTAAAACAATATATTATTTTTCAATTTTGTGGTACTATTAATGACAGTGGTATTAAAATATTAAAAGGACAATATATCTTTTACGGTAAAAGGTCATAGACTTTAGATGAAAGGGGAAATATATATGGCTAAAGAAATTAAGACAATCGGTGTGTTAACAAGCGGTGGCGATGCCCCTGGTATGAATCCTGCGATAAGAGCTGTCGTAAGAACAGCTATCAATAAAGGACTTAAGGTAAAAGGAATACAGAAGGGTTATAATGGTCTCATAAATGATGAGATTATAGATATGGATAAAAAGAGTGTATCAGATATCATACAGAGAGGTGGTACAGTTCTTTATACAGCCAGATGTCTGGAGTTCATGACAGAAGAAGGACAGAAGAAGGCAGCAGAGGTATGTAAAAAGCATGGTATTGATGGCATGGTAGTTATCGGTGGTGATGGTTCGTTCAGAGGTGCACAGAAGCTTGCAGATGCAGGTGTCAACACGATTGGACTTCCAGGAACTATTGACCTTGATATTGCATGTACAGATTATACTATCGGATTCGATACAGCAGTCAATACAGCTATGCAGGCTATAGACAAGATAAGAGATACTTCTACATCACATGAAAGATGCAGTATTATCGAAGTTATGGGACGTAATGCAGGCTATATTGCACTTTGGTGTGGTATTGCGAATGGTGCAGAGGATATTCTTCTTCCAGAAAGATATGACGGAGATGAGCAGGCTATCATCAACCACATTATTGATGGAAGAAAGAAGGGCAAGAAGCATCATCTTATTATCAATGCAGAAGGTATCGGACATTCAACAGGAATGGCAAGAAGAATTGAAGCAGCCACAGGTATTGAAACAAGAGCAACTATTCTTGGTTATATGCAGAGAGGTGGTTCACCTACATGTAAGGACAGAATGTATGCATCTATTATGGGTTCATATGCAGTTGACCTTTTAGTTGCAGGAAAGAGTAACAGACTTGTAGCTTATAAGAATGGTAAGTTCGTTGATTATGATATAGATGAAGCACTTGCCATGACAAAGGATATAAGCGAGTATGAGTTTAATATAAGCTCTCTGCTTTCTAACTAATCAGGGTTGAATTCGGTATATATGGTGCAGATGATATTGCTGTATATATAGTACTTATACTTATTGTATGCAAATGCGACAGATTAGTTGTAAGATTATAAATAACTTAATATGTAAATAAAATATGTCAGGCGGGTATCTGTGTGATTGCAGATGCCTGCCTGTTTTTGATTCATATCAGGATATATATTGTAGTAATCAGGATACTTGTGTAACAGATAAATTTGCCGTTATTAATATTAATGGGATTGATAATTATAATAACTATTACTTGCTGGATTGTTATTAGTTTAGTATTATGTAATATATTTATGAGATATTTTTAAGATTATTATTTAAGAAAGGAAAATCCGGTATATGATTACTGGAATTGCCAGGCAATGGAGTAATTCGTAGTTATCAGTTAGGAGGATACATTTTGCCACTGATATCTGAATATAAATACTGGATGGTAGATAAAATGATTACAAGTACAAGCAGTTCGCAGGTCAAGCATATAGTGAATTTACAGAAGAAATCAAAGTCAAGAAAGGAAGAAAAGCAGTTTGTTGTTGAAGGAATAAAGATGGTATCGGAAGCACCAAAGGACAGACTTGTAAAGGTGTATATATCTGAAACATTTAAAGCTGACAATGAAGAATTCCTTGAAAAAATGAATTATGAAGCTGTAGGAAAAGATGTGCTTGAGATTGTGTCAGATAACGTGTTTGTGCGTATGTCAGACACACAGACACCTCAGGGAATAATGGCTGTTGTTAAGATGTCAGAGATTACTATTGAAGATATGTTTGGAAGAGATATGCATATAAACAGCATGAATGGAAAGAACGATGTCAATAACAATACTGATAGTAACAATGCTGCTAGCAAAGACGATAATAGTAAAAATGATAACAGCGGTAATTCCAGCAATACAATACAGCCACTTCTTCTTATACTTGAAAATCTTCAGGACCCCGGCAATCTTGGAACTATTGTAAGAATGGCTGAGGGGGCAGGTGTCACAGGCATTATTATGAGCAGTAACACAGTTGATATATACAATCCGAAGACGATACGTTCAACTATGGGGTCACTTTACAGAGTGCCTGTCATATATGTTGATGATATATGCAAGGCAGTAGATGAATGTAAGGAAAAAGGTGTTAAAGTATACGCTGCGCATCTTAAGGGAACGGATAATTACAATCAGAAGGACTATGCGCAGCCAACAGCATTTATGATTGGCAATGAGGGAAACGGACTTTCAGACAGACTTACACAGAAGGCAGATGAGCTTGTAAGAATTCCTATGCAGGGAAAAGTTGAGTCACTCAATGCAGCTATTGCATGTACAATTCTTACCTACGAAGCAGTAAGGCAGAGATTGTAAGAACGTGTAGAAATGTGTCGGATGCCTCATAAAAAGGCTGCTATTTCATAAATATTTAATAAATGTTAAATAGATAATATAAGCGTAAAGCCGCGGAAACACTGGTTTCTGCGGCTTTTTGTAACAAATTTGACAAATTTGATTAACTTTGCTATTATACTTTCGTAACAAAATGTAACAATTCTGTAACATTTTGTAGGCGCATTTAACAACTTGTGCCGGAAAGGGAAAAACTTTATGAAACTTAGAAGTAGCAAAGCTGCTTGTTGTCTGGGAGCGACAATGGTAGTTATGATGATGCCAGTTCTTCCAAAGGTAACAGACGCGAAACCTACCTATGAGCAACACGAAAGTACAATTACTGATACCGAAATCAGAGTTGCATCATACGCAGCCAATGTTGAAGAAACAGTTGTAACAGGATACGAAGAAACAAAGGGCCAGATGCATGACAAAGCGCTTGCAATTACAGAGCCTTACTTAGATGTATATCAGAGTATGGGGGCTGAGTCAGAGGTTGTCGGACGACTTTACAAGAACACTGAGGTTGATGTGTTAGAGATAAGTGAAGGATGGACTAAGATAAGCTCTGGTAATTGTGAAGGTTATACTAAGACGGCAGCTCTCCTGTTTGGTCAGGAAGCAGATGCGATAGAGGTTTCTTTAGATGATGAGGATATCCTTACAGGATACACTATCGAAGAAGCAGAGGCGAAGGAAGCTGAAGAAGAAGCAGCAAGAATAGCCGAAGAAGAAAGACTTGCAGCCGAAGCTGAGGCAGCCAGAGCGGCTGAAGAAGCAAGAGTACAGTCGATTATATCAAAAACTATATCTGGAACAGATATAACATATAATCCTACAATGAGCGTGAGTGATGAAGAATTATATCTTCTTGCATGTGTCATTGACTGGGAGGCAGGCAGCGAACCTTATGAAGGTAAGCTTGCAGTTGCCAATGTGGTATTGAACAGAGTGAGAAGTTCAAAGTTCCCAAGTTCAATATCAGGTGTAATATATCAGAATTCCCAGTTCTCTGGAGTGTCAGATGGAGCAGGTGGTCCATCAGCCAAGTTCCAGAGCAGAATGAACAGAGGATTAAGCACACAGACATGTATGGATGCCGCTGTTGAAGCATTATCAGGACATAATAATATCGGTGGATACACATCATTCAGAATGATATCAGTAGCCAATATGTCAGCTATGTCTGATTATGTTATTATTGGAAATCATGTATTTCACTAAAACATAAGCCGTGAAAGGTGTGAGGATACATTTAATGATGTTTAATTGGGTTACTTACATTTTAACGGAACAAGACTTAATAAAATATAAGAACTGTATGGACTGTCAGGCATAGTGCTATGGCGGTTCGTATGGTTTTATATTTTTTATGGTTTTATATTGTTTATGATTTTGTAATCTTTTTTATATGCTATAAATGAGCAAACACAGAAAAATGCACAAAAATAATTTGCTTTTGTTTGTACCTCAGATACATTTCTATAGATTATTAAAAATCTGTCTTTAATCTTTTTAAATAATTCGCTAATTATCTCTTTTGATTTTTTTTGAGGTTCCCTGTTTTGATGTAAGAGCTTGATTTTTTTTACTGGTGCCTAGGTCAAAAGCCAACAACTATCA
Source organism: Eubacterium sp. CAG:252 (assembly GCA_000436535.1). Lineage (GTDB taxonomy): Bacteria > Bacillota > Clostridia > Lachnospirales > Lachnospiraceae > Lachnospira. Next base: position 18,672 of record FR886277.1, read on the forward strand.
TCCCACTTTTTGCTGGTACTTGTATTTATAAAATAAATGCGATAAAATATAATCTATGTTTTACGCAGGATTGAAGGAAATACGAAATCCCTCAACATTAGGCGCGTATTGATTGGAGGATTATTATGAACCTTAAAGGAAGAGATTTTTTAACATTAAAGGACTATACACCAGAAGAGATAGAGTATCTTATAGAGCTTGCAGCAAAGCTTAAGAAGATGAAGAAGGATGGTGTTGTTGAACAGCCACTTCGTGGAAAGAATGTAGCACTTATATTTGAAAAGACAAGTACACGTACAAGATGTTCATTTGAGGTAGCTGCACATGACCTTGGTATGGGCGTTACATATCTTGACCCTAAGGGTTCACAGATAGGCAAGAAGGAAAGCATAGCAGATACAGCAAGAGTTCTCTGTACTATGTTTGAAGGAATTGAATACAGAGGCTTCGGACAGGAAATAGTAGAAGACCTTGCAAAGTATTCATCAGTTCCTGTATGGAATGGTCTTACTAATGAGTATCATCCAACACAGATGCTTGCTGATATGCTTACAATAAAGGAAAAGCTTGGCAGATTAAAAGGTGTTAAGTTCGTTTATATGGGTGATGCAAGATACAATATGGGTAATTCACTTATGATAGTATGCTCTAAGCTTGGATTACATTTCACAGCATGCACAGCAAAGGAATATTTCCCTAACGAAGAGTTAGTGAACCAGTGCAGGGAATGGGCTAAGGAAAGCGGCGGTTCTGTAACACTCACAGAAAATGTAGAAGAGGGAACAAAGGGCGCAGAAGTACTCTATACAGATGTATGGGTATCTATGGGCGAGCCAGATGAAGTATGGAATGAGAGAATTAAGGCTTTACTTCCATATCAGATTAATAAAAAGGTTATGGATAATGCAGACAAGAATGCTATATTTATGCACTGTCTTCCAGCCTTCCACGACCTTAAGACAACTATCGGCAAGGAGATACACGACAAGTTCGGACTTGATGAGATGGAAGTTACAGATGAAGTATTTGAGTCAGAGCAGTCAGTTGTATTTGATGAGGCAGAAAACCGTATGCACACAATAAAGGCAGTTATGGCAGCTACACTTGGTGCATACTAATTATATAATGCAAGTATATAAGCGTTATGGCAGCAATGTGTACTAATAATATACAAAATATCGGTGGCAGAAATCGGTTTGTGTTGCCATAATATGCTTTATGGATACATTTTGGTACTTACATCAATCGTATGGAATACAGAGAGGAATTGATATGTATTATACAACAAGTGGTTCATACAAAAAGACAAAAATGATTATAGATTATACCAACATTGTGCTTACAGTTGCGGCTACAGTAATATTTATTATTGTGCTGTTTTTAAGAAGCAAAAGCGGAATACTGTTTCCTATTGAGTTTCTTCTTGGAACAATCGTAAATGCACTTACATCGGTAAAGCATTTTATTAACGGCAATAAAGTGTCGGGTCTTATAGTTGCAGTTGTTGCGGTTTTACTTGCGGTTATGACAGTGGTTACAGCTCTTATTGTTCTGTAGGATATATTATAACTAAAATATAACTAAAAGACAGTGCAGTTCTTTTTAGATAAGGATTGCAGAATATAGGATATGGGAATTACTGCGAATTCAGGTGGTATATATGAAATCAGAAATATTACATTTGTTAAGATGTGCTGACGATTATGTGTCAGGCCAGCAGTTGTGTGAAACATTTGGTGTGTCAAGGACTGCTGTGTGGAAGGTTATTAACCAGCTAAAGGAAGAGGGATATGTTATAAATTCTGTCCAGAATAAAGGCTACAGAATTACAGAATATCCTGATATAATAACAGCTTCGGAGATAGAGAGCCTGCTGCTTGATGATGATGGCAATATGCAGGGAATATGCCAGCATATTAAGTATTTTGACGAAACAGACTCAACTAATAATCAGGCAAAGCTTGCGGCTGAAAAGGATGCACAGGATGGTACACTTTTTGTGGCTGAGTGTCAGACAGGCGGACGTGGAAGAAGAGGAAGAACATGGGTATCACCGGCAGGAAGCGGCATATGGATGAGCCTGCTTTTAAGACCACATATAAGTCCTGAAAGTGCATCCATGCTTACTCTTGTGCTTGCTGTTGCGATGGTTGAGGCTATCAATGAAGAAGTAAAAGATGCAAAGTGCTATGTCAAGTGGCCAAACGATATAGTTCTTAACAGTAAGAAGATAAGCGGAACACTTACGGAGATGAGTGCTGAAATGGATGCCATACATTATGTTGTTATAGGTATCGGAATTAATGTCAACACAACAGACTTTGATGAGTCGATAAAGGATATGGCAACATCTATATATCTTGAAACAGGTACGAAGGTCAAAAGAAGCAGCATTATAGCTGCATTTTCTAAGAGCTTTAAGAAGTATTATGAAGCATTTTTAGAAACTGAGGATTTAACACTTCTTATAGACAGATACAATGAGATTCTCATCAATAAGGGCAGAACGGTCAAAGCCATATATGCCAATAAAGAGCTTATAGGTGAGGCACTTGGAATTAATAAGGACGGCGAACTTATAATAAAAACAGAGGATGGAGCTTCAGTGGCTATAAGAGCTGGTGAGGTTTCAGTGAGAGGATTGTACGGATATGTATGATAATAATGAAAATGTAGTACTGTGTGCTTCTAATTCGTATGAGAAGAAGTATTACTTTAATCCGGACTTTGATAAGCTTCCGGAGGATATAAAAAATGAGTTAAAGATTATGTGTGTTTTATTCACAGAAGAGGTTGGTGGAATACTTGACCTTGAATTCGATGAGGATGGCACACTGCTTTTTAAGTCAACAGCGGATGAAGGCGACCTTTTATATGATGAAATAGCCTGCGGTCTTCTTGTTAAGAAAAACCAGTATGAAAAGAGAGAGTTATTAGAGTCTCTTGAAATGTTTTATAAGGTGTTTTTCTTAGGACTGGATGGATGATGTGCGAAGGTAATGAGCCGTATAATATTAAATCATAACAAAGTACTTTATTATGATTTGGTCTGACAGGGCTGATACCAGATAGTCTAAGAAGGCAGAAAGTTCTTACATATGCGTAGCAGATGATTTATTTGTAAATGTTTGGAAAAAGAAAGGCTATAAATATATGAAAATAGGTTCAGTTAATATAAAGACTCCCGTAGCCTTAGGACCGATGGCAGGTGTAACAGACCTGCCATTTCGTCTTTTATGCAAGGAGCAGGGCTGTGGGTTATTGTATACAGAGATGGTCAGTGCAAAGGCCATTCTTTATAATAATAAAAATACAGAGGAGCTGTTAAAAACAGACCCAAAGGAACATCCGGTTGCAGTCCAGCTTTTTGGTTCCGACCCGGATATTATGGCAGATATAGCCAAAAGACTCTGTGAAAGGGAATTTGACATAATTGATATCAATATGGGGTGTCCTGTTCCAAAGGTTGTCAATAATGGTGAAGGTTCAGCACTTCTTAAAAATCCGCTTCTTGTTGGAAAAATAGTTGAGAGTATGGCAAATGCGATAGATAAGCCGCTTACAGTTAAGATAAGGACTGGCTTTGATGAAAGTTGTATTAATGCAGAAGAAATAGCATATATTATACAGGAGTCAGGCGGGGCTGCAGTCGCAGTCCATGGAAGGACAAGAAGCCAGTATTATTCCGGTAAGGCTGACTGGGATGTTATAAGAAGAGTAAAGGAAAAAGTAAATATACCAGTTATAGGCAATGGTGATATAAAAAGCGGAGAAGATGCCGCACGTATGTTTAAGGAAACAGGCTGTGATGCAGTTATGATAGGAAGGGCAGCACAGGGCAATCCATGGATATTCAGACAGGTTAAAGACTATCTTGAAACGGGTGTGATTACTTCGGGACCTTCTATAGATGAGGTTGCTGATATGCTTATAAGACACTGTCAGATGCTTGTTGAAACAAAGGGCGAATTTACAGCAGTGCGTGAGATGAGAAAGCATTTTGCGTGGTACACAACCGGAATAAAGCATGCCGCAGCGTTAAGACACGAGGTTAATCAGGTGACTAAGCAGGAGCAGTTCAATGAGTTCGTGGAGAAGATACGGACGTTGACATAAAAGTTTAGGTGAGATATAATATCTTGAGCATTTTATCAGATGATGGTAATAATGTGAGTGCCGGAATTGAAAGAATTTTACAAGTATATAATTTTGTAATAAAAAGTTTTACGTATTCGCACAAATAACTTTTGGAATTTTGACCCTGGCATCATTATATGAATATTTTAATGAATTTATTTATGGGAAAGGTGACGAACAATGGCAGAGAAGCAGTTACTTACAAAAAAGGGATATGAAGAGAGAGTTGCTTTACTTGAGCACTTAAAAGTAGATAGAAGAAAGGAAGTCGCTGAAAAGTTAAAGGAAGCAAGAGAACAGGGCGACCTTTCAGAAAATGCAGAATACGATGCAGCTAAAGATGAGCAGAGAGATATTGAAACTCAGATTGCAGAACTTGAAGAAATTCTTAAAAATGCAGAAGTAATTCAGGATGACAACACAGATTCAGATGCTATTAAGATGGAAAGTACAGTAGTACTTCATGATATTGAATTCGATGAAGATATTGAATATGTAATCGTTGGTTCTTCAGAGGCAGACAGCCTTAACAACAAGATATCTAACGAATCACCACTTGGAGCAGCTATGCTTGGCAAGAAGGTTGGAGATATCGTAAAGGTAGAAGCACCTATTGGTGTGGTTGAATATAAGATTGTTTCTGTTAAGAATGACTAGTAATAAGATTTTAGAGCATATGCTGTGAGCACAATACTCACAGGCAGGCTTGTTTTTAATTTAATAGTTTAGTAATTAATCAGGTAACAGATTTAGGTAATTGCGAAATGTATTAATCAGAATTTATGTGTTTTTGGGAGTTTTGCAAGTGCCTAAGGTAACAGATTGTAAAGAAGGAGAAAAAAAGTGGCAGATAACAAGAACCAGGCACAGCCAGATGTTAATGAGCAGATTAAGGTAAGAATGGACAAGCTCGCTGCATTACAGGAAGCTGGCAAGGATCCATTTCAGATAACAAAGTATGATGTTACACACCATACAGATGAAATCAGAGCTATCTATGAAGCACATGAGAAGGAGCTTCTTGGTGACAGACCAGAGGTTAATACTGATGGTATGGATGAGCAGCAGGCAAGAGAGGCAGTTAATGCTGATTACAATGAGAGAAGAGCTATCATGGATGCATCTCCTATTGAGGTAAGCTTTGCAGGAAGAATGATGTTCAAGAGAGTAATGGGAAAGGCATCTTTCTGTAACATAGCAGATCTTAAGGGCAGAATGCAGGCATATATATCGAGAGATGCTATCGGTGATGATGCTTATGCAGATTTTAAGAAGTCTGATATAGGTGATATATTTGGTATCAAAGGCTTTATATTCAGAACTAAGACAGGTGAAATATCAGTTCACGCAGAAGAGATTACGCTTCTTTCTAAGAGCTTACAGGTACTTCCAGAGAAGTTCCATGGAATTACTGATACTGATATGAGATACCGTCAGAGATATGTTGACTTGATAATGAATCCTGAGGTTAAGGATACATTTGTAAAGAGATCACAGATTATAAAGGAAATCAGAAGATTCCTTGATGGCAGGGACTTTATGGAGGTTGAAACTCCAACACTTGTTTCTAATGCAGGTGGAGCTGCCGCAAGACCATTTGAAACTCACTACAATGCACTTGATGAGGATGTTAAGCTTCGTATTTCCTTAGAGCTTTACCTTAAGAGACTTATCGTTGGTGGTCTTGAGAGAGTATATGAAATCGGACGTGTATACCGTAACGAAGGTGTTGATACAAGACACAACCCAGAGTTCACACTTATGGAGCTGTATCAGGCATACACAGACTATGAAGGTATGATGGAACTTACAGAGAGTATGTTCAGACACCTTGCAAAGACTGTATGTGGAACAACTGAAATTACTTACAACGGCACTAAGATAGACCTTGGAAAGCCATTCAGAAGACTTACTATGAATGATGCTATCAAGGAATATGCAGGTGTTGACTTTGATACAATTAAGACTGACGAAGAGGCTAAGGCCCTTGCTAAGGAGAGAGGAATTGAGTTTGAAGAACGTCACACAAAGGGCGATATCATCAATCTTTTCTTTGAAGAGTACTGCGAAGAGAAGTTAATCCAGCCAACATTTATTATGGATCATCCTCTTGCAATCTCTCCACTTACTAAGAAGAAGCCATCTGACCCAGAGAAGGTTGAGCGTTTCGAGCTGTTCATCAATACTTGGGAAATGTGTAACGCTTATTCAGAGCTTAACGACCCAATCGACCAGAGAGAGCGTTTTGCACAGCAG
>FR886278.1 GCA_000436535.1 Eubacterium sp. CAG:252
AGGGATGTTTCGCATCCCTGAACACGCACGGCAGACATAGTGGATATATTGATAATTAATATAAAACATTATTATGAGGTAGTCGGCAGAATACATTATCTGTATTGTCCAAAAGCAGTTAAAAAGCCTTCGCCCGCATAAATACATAAAAAATATATACATATAAAGATTAGATAGACAAAATTTATTGACTTATAGAAAATGTGGGTATAAAATATCCGTAATTTAATTAATCGATGGGATTCATTATAGTGAACACAAAAGAATGTGTTATGCCAAGGGGTTAGAGGTCTGGTGTATATGATGATTGTACTGTATATTAATTATGCAGGATAGGATTATCTGCAGCAGTTATTATGGAAAGCTCCTGACAGTAGGTGAGTAAACTGTCGAACACGAAAGGAAGTAGGATTATGGCAAAGAAAGATATTGATTGGTCTAATTTAGGATTTGGCTATGTAAAGACTGATAAGAGATTCGTAGCTAATTATAAGGATGGAGCTTGGGATAACGGTGTTATCACAGATGATGATAAAGTAGTTATCAGTGAATGTGCTGGCGTATTACAGTATTCACAGTCATGTTTTGAAGGTATGAAGGCTTACACAACAGAGAATGGTCACACAGTTATATTCAGACCAGATATGAACGCAAGCAGAATGGCAGATTCATGTAGAAGACTTGAGATGCCTGTATTCCCAGAAGATAAGTTTGTAGAAGCTATTGCTGAAACAGTAAGAGCTAACGAAGACTGGGTACCACCTTATGGTTCAGGTGCATCACTTTATATCCGTCCATATATGTTCGGAAGCAATCCAGTTATCGGTGTTAAGCCTGCTGATGAATATCAGTTCAGAGTATTTACAACACCTGTTGGACCATACTTCAAGGGCGGCGCTAAGCCACTTACAATCAAGGTTTCAGACTTCGATAGAGCAGCACCACACGGAACAGGTCATATCAAGGCTGGTCTTAACTATGCAATGAGCCTTCACGCTATTGTTACAGCTCATGAAGAAGGATACGCTGAAAATATGTATCTTGACCCAGCTACAAGAACTAAGGTTGAAGAAACTGGTGGAGCCAACTTCCTCTTTGTTACAAAGGACGGAAAGGTTGTAACACCTAAGTCAGACAGTATCTTACCTTCTATCACAAGACGTTCATTAGTACATGTTGCTAAGGAATACCTTGGACTTGAAGTAGAAGAAAGAGAAGTTCTCTTTGATGAAGTTAAGGACTTTGCTGAATGTGGTCTTTGCGGTACAGCAGCAGTTATCTCTCCAGTAGGAAAGATTGTTGACCACGGCAAGGAAATCTGCTTACCAAGCGGTATGGATGAGATGGGACCTGTAACTAAGAAGTTATATGAAACACTCACAGGTATCCAGATGGGCAGAATTGAAGCTCCTAAGGGATGGATTTACACAGTAGACTAATATTGCTGATGGTTAGCAGGCAGGTTAGAAGCTTAGCTAACTGGTTTATAGATGTTTATTACAGCTGATAATGTAATTATTATATTCGGTCAGAATGTTAAAAGTACGTTCTGACCGAATTTTTGTGTTAACTACAGATACCAGATTAAAAATATTTTATCCGATATAATTACAGGTATCCGATAAAAAAATACTCTATCTCACTCTATATAGATGGATAAAAAGATAAAAAAGACAAAAAGACAAAAAAGATAAAAGAGTTCTGTTAAAAGGATTAAGATTAATAAA
>FR886279.1:0-48875 GCA_000436535.1 Eubacterium sp. CAG:252
AAAATTTTATCCGGGTGGAGTTCCATATCTTTGCATGTTTGATGTCGGTGATTCCTTCTATACACTTGGAACAACATATGCACTGGCACAGGTAAGATTAAATCAGGGAAATAAGTCTGAAAAATGTAATATAAATCTTTTATATATAATAAAAAGTCTGTTTTCATCTGTGCCATTTGTTGTCTATTTTACAATGACAGTATTATCTTTTCTTAATTTCCATCTTCCATCAGTAATTGTTGAAATAGCTGATTTCTGTGGTCATGGCAACGGCTTTCTGGCAATGATGATGATAGGAATATCACTTGAAATTAATATGAGCAGGGATACATTCAGGGAAGTAATACATTTACTGGCATTAAGATATGCAATAGGAATAGTATCGGCTATACTCATATTCTGCATACTTCCAGCACCACTTGTCATGAGGCAGATATTAGCGGCAGCAGTATTCTCATCAAGTGCGGCCGTATCTATAATATATTCAGAAAAATTAGGAGTGCCAACAGATATAGCAGCAGCACTCAATCCAATCTCTACAATATGTATGATACCGCTTATGGTTATTGTTATAATGCTAACAATGTAGGAATGGTATTGACAGAATAATTCCTTGATAACTCCATTAAATACATAATTATTAAAATGAACAGTATGAATTCACTAAAAATTATATTATAATTACAAATACTTAGAAAATTGTAAGTTGATTGCAAGTTACGGAAAGTAAAATGTGTATAAGTGATGGGGTGTGCTGTATGAAGATACGTCAAAATCGGTGCTGGCACAGCAGCTTTGTCAGTCTTACAAGACAGATACAAAGTAGTATTGAATGAGATAAACTTTCTTTGATTTATATGATGGATGATACAGAATGGAGCAGAATATATGTACAGGATTATGCTTGTAGAGGATGATAAAGAATTAGGAGAAACAATAAAGAGCCTTCTGGTACTTAAAGGATATGATGTAGAACTTATAGGAAGTGTGAAAGAATACAATAAGCATACAGAGGTGTATGATATGTATCTTCTTGATGTAAAGCTTCCAGATGGAGATGGTTTTCAGGTATGTGAAAAAATCAGACATAACTCTGATGCACCGATTATATTCATAACCTCATGCGATGATGAGGAGTCGATAGTAAGGGGACTTGATATAGGAGGGGATGATTATGTTACAAAGCCTTTTCATAATGCGGTGCTGTTATCAAGAATAAGTGCTAACTTAAGAAGAAGTGGCATGAATGATGGTGATGTATATAAGAAAGGTGAGCTTTCAATATATTTTGATAAGTATAAGCTGTACAGGGCTGGCAATGAGCTTAAGCTTTCTAATAATGAATGGGATATGCTTAAGATACTTGTTGAAAATAAGGGAAGAGTAGTTAGAAGAGATGTATTCTTTGACAGACTGTGGGATATACATGGCAACTATGTTGAATATAATACACTCACCGTTAATATGAGCCGTCTTAAGGCGAAGCTTGGTACATTTGGAGAAGAAAGAGTACCTTATATAGAAACGATAAGAAATGTAGGGTACCGCTGGATAGCATAGGAGATAAAGTATGGAGAATAGTAAGCAGATTCAGTCTGGCACCTCCAGACAGAACATAGATAAGCAGATAAGAAATTATAGAAGAAATCAGACATTATTTGTTATTGTGTCAGTAGTTATTAATGCACTCATCATTGCATTTCTAACCATATATTATAGTATCAGGCAGAGGGCTCTTGTTGGAGCCCTCTATCTGTATGATAAAGACTCAGCAGTCAATATGATAGACAGAATGATGCATATGAATATAAGTATGAATACTTACAATTCAGGAACTACGGCAATGGTTGAGGCAGGTTATACAAAGAATGGTTATGCATATCTTTCACGTATCAATGGTGAAAATGTTATGTATATTGTTATTTCACTGATTATGGCGGGGCTTTTTATATGTGGAATTATACACTGCTACAGGATAGGAAAGGATGACTGTCTTGGAGGTCTTAAGACATATGCCAAGGAGAATGAGTTGCTTAAAGGAAAGTTTGTAAAGGAGCATGAATATAACATATGTCAGTATAAGAAGATGCAGGAATTCGTTGAGAATATAGCACATCAGATAAAAACTCCGCTTTCAGTTATGACTATGAAACTTGAAATGTTACAGGATATGCTTGTTTCAGATACAGAAGGCAGCAGTACTATAGCAAATGCATCTACAATAATTACAGAATGTACAAAGAGCGCATTTAAGATAAAAGTATTTATTAAAAAGCTTCTTGATATAAGCAGGATAGAGTCGGGAAAAGTCGTGCTTGCCTCAGATAAGGTGATTATTGATTATATTGTTGAGGAGAGTGTTGAGAGTGCAGTTGTAGATAAGTCAAAGGTTATTGTTGATTATGGTGATGCCATAAAGCGTGATATGTACGCAGATGAGGGATGGCTTGTAGAAGCATTTGTCAATATAATAAGCAACAGCTATGAATATATATGTGACAGGGAAGATGGTCGTGTATACATAGATATAAGCAGTAACAATGAGGTGTGTATGATAAAAATAGCAGATAACGGAGATGGAATAGATAAAGAACATCTTGCTTACATATTCGACAGGTTTGAGGGAAAGAGCAGTCAGGATGAGTTCCATGCAGGAATAGGACTTAATCTTTCAAAGCTTATAATAGAAGCACATCATGGAAGCATAAAGGCGGGAAACAGTGATAAGTACGGCGGTGCGGAATTCAGGATAATACTGCCATTATATAAGCTTAAAGGGAAGATTGAATATAATAAATAAAGCTTAAAGCGTAAGTTATATGTAAGCAGAGTGTTGTATAGTAAATATACGAAGTACATAAGAAGAGAGATATGTGGTATCTGATGGGATATTGGAAAAGGAATTGTAATATCAGTAAAAAGATAAGGGGGTGCCTTTATGAATACTGAATATGTGAATTATTGTTTTAAAAGCATAAAAAGACGTTTAAAGAGTGTCACAAGAACATCACTTGCGGTATTTTTAGTGTTTGTTTTCGTGGCGTGGGTTATGCTCTTTAAGTCTGATATGTATGAGTGGCAGATGCAGTCAGCAAAGCAGAGATTCGGGAACTGGTTTGTTATGATGTATGGCTCTGACAATAAGGAAAACAGTGAGCTTAAGGGCCATCCTTATCTAGATAATTCGGGCAAAGCAGGTGTGGTTAATTATGTATATGATAATAATGACGAGAAGTCTGACATTAAGATAGGATATATGTCAGATGAGTTCATAAAAATCGGCAATATCAGGGCAGATAAGGGACATTTTCCACAAAGCAATGATGAGGCTGCACTTGACTGGAATACATTAATATCACTTAATCAGGGGACAGAGTTAGGGCAGGATATCAGTATAAAAACAGCTATAAAAAACAGTTCAGGAGATACTGATATTATAACAAAGACATATAAGCTGTGTGGTATATTAGACAGTTATACTAATGTATGGACAGGTGGAAATAATGTACCGGGAATTATAGTTACACAGCAGGAGGCAGCAGATATTAAGCAGAATGGAGATGCTGTGTATATATATTCTGCCAACAGCAATTATGTTGAGAACAACTACAGGGATATATATGAGGGGATAAAGAAGAAGGCAGGAGCACTGCTTGAATATAACAGCAGTGTATATGATTATGAGCCGTGGGCAGGAAACTTTATATACGATTATATGTATATTGTGCTTGCAGCCATAGGCATAGCAGCAATAGCTTACCAGCTTACAGTTTATAACAGGCAGAGAAAAAATGTATACAGCATATTGAAAGGTCTGGGTGCCAGAAGAGTACAGCTTATAGGTAAGGCATTTATTGAGAATTCAGTTATCGTGATATGTTCATCATTAGCAGGTCTGATTTTTTCAATAATATCTGCCCGTCTGGTGTGCCTTATTGTAGAAATAGTGTCGGGAGTAAGTTTCTTTTCAATAGATAAAGAGGTATATATAAGTCTGGTAATTATGCTTGCTGCGGCAGTTATAGCGGGGCTTTTTGTAAGCATTTATATGCCGGAAAGAAAAGAGAAGAATAAAAAAACATATAAAAGTGCTAAACACAAAGCAAAGCATACAATAAATAAAAATAATTATATAAATCAGACATATAAAAGACTTAAAGACTGTCAGCCGCTTATACAAAGAGTGTCACTAAGGATATTTTCACTTGCTATGATGATAATAATGGCTGGCTGTGTGGCAGGTATAATAGTTACATATAAAGATTATAAAGCCGGCACAGATGATGTGGATATAGTAGGTTTTAAGCAAGAGGATAAGAATGCGGCATATATAATGAATTATTGCTGGGATATTACTGAACCATATCCGTCATTATATTCTAATGACACGAGAGGTTTTTATAAGAATTATTATTCGCATACATTTGTTACTCCAATGTGGGAGGAATATTACAAAAGAGATATCAGTTCGTACAGTGAAAATTTGTTAAGCAATGGACAGATTAAAAGAAGGATATATAGTAATCATACAGAGCTTTTATATAACATAAAGCGTGCAGATGCTCTTATGTATAAAGGTATAGATGAGAGCATAATAAGTTATCTTAATAATATATCAGGTGTTAAAGAGATAAATTATGGATACTTTGACACTGCAAGAGTATGGCATTGGGATAATATGAACTATAATAAAATGGGTATAGCGTGGTATGTTCAGGATAGTCAGAACAAGCATATAACAACTAATGCCAATCCAGAGGACACAGACCGGTATCTTTTTGCAACTGAGTATGTAAAACCTGACAGTAAGATATATGATATACTTTGTGAGTATGCAGGTAAAGATAAGCTTAGTTATGATGAATTTGCAAATGGTGATAAATGTGTTGTATTTCTTAATAAAAATATTGAAGGAGAGTATGACGATACAATTACGGAGGGAACAAAGATAGGACTTATGGGTTATAGTACATATCCTCCTGCTGTTGGAGAGGGGGAGGTAAAGGAACGTTATACGGGAAGTTATTATAAGGCTGTAAAGAATTATATGAATAATGTAGGTCCGCAGCTTGATGATTACTATGATAGCAGGAGTGTGTTATATGAAATAATGGAAAAATATACATATAACAGGGATTTCGTTCCAGCAGCAGAAAGTGAGGCAGCCTGTGTCATATATGTTGACGATGAGGTGAAGGAGAGCTTAAAGGAATATATTCCAGAGTTTGGTTTATATACTATGATTGTATCTGATGAGACTGGTAAAAAGGCTGTGGATACACAGAATGAGTGGTTAAAGGAGTATCTTACAGCGGATAAGCTTCCAGATGAGCTTACTCTTTCCATGAAGTATAATCAGGTAAATATAAGATACAGTCTTAATTCTGTATATAACGGAACAGCCAATACAGTAGCTTCATATCTGGGACAGGCAGGTTTTTCATACAGCAGCTACTCAGAGCCAAAGGATGTTTTAAGAAGTAATACAATGGAAGCTTTCATACTGTATGGCTTCACGCTTGTCACGGCAGCGCTTTCATATATTGTTGTTATTATGCTTGTATTAAGAAATACGATGTCGGAATACAGAAGCAGGATAATGATATTAAGAAGTACTGGTGCAGATAAAGATGTTATATTTAAGGTATATATGACAATGTGTATAAGAGAGTCACTGTGGTGCATTATATTGGCGCCGGTTGTACTTATACTTGAGGCGGTATGCCTGAAGCTTGGACTTAAGAGGGTATAATCAGTGAATTAGTAGAAGGTGTTAATTTGAATATAGAGTATATAAAATATTGTATAAGAAGCGTAAAAAGACGATGGAAAAGCATACTAAGAACATCACTTGCGATATTTTTTGCATTTGTTTTCGTTGCAGGTGTTATGCTGTTTAAGTCTAATATGTATCAGTGGCAGTTACAGTCAGTAAGGCACAGATTTGGCAGCTGGATAATAATGCTTTATGATAGTAACCTTGAAGAGAATAGTGAACTTAAAAATCATCCATATCTTAATGAGTCAGGAAAAGCTGCTGTTGATAATTATATGTATGATACTAAGAAGCAGCAGGACGTAAGTAGTGTCAAGTTAGGATATATGTCAGATGAATTCATAAGTATAGGCAATATATCGCTTCGTGAGGGAAGTATGCCACAGGAGGATGATGAGGCAGCAATAGAATGGGATACGCTTATTAAGCTTAATCAGGGAACTACGATAGGGCAGGATATAGTAATAAACATAAGAAAGAGTAACAGTCCTTATAGTAATGTAATAGAAAAAACATATAAGCTCACTGGAATACTTAATAACTATACCAATGTGTGGACAGGCGGAAATAATGTACCCGGTATTATATTAAAAGAGGATGAAGCAGACAGTATTAACAGAATAGGAAAGGCGACATATATATATTCATCGAACAATTATATAGATAAGAATTATACGGGTATATATGAGGGGTTAAAGAAGCGTACAAAGAAATCACTTATATATAACAGCAGTGTGTATGATTATGAGCCATGGGGCGGTGGATATATATACGATTATATGTATATCATACTTATGATTACAGGAGTAGCAGCAGTTGTCTACCAGATGCTTATACATAGTAAGGAGCGTAGCAGAATTAACCAGATAATGGCTAATCTTGGTGCTTCAAAGCTGCAGATTATGACACAGGCATTTATAGAAAATGTTCTCATAGTTATTGTAGCTGCACTGTCGGGGATGTTTCTTTCAATAGGTCTTGGAAAGCTGGTCTGCTATTTAATCGGAAGAAGCAAGGGCTATCAGTTTTTCGTGGTTGAAAGCAGCATATATACTTATGTGTTTGTCATGTTTCTGGTATCTGTAGCAGCAAGTATGGTGGTAAGCTTTATAGATAAGAAAAATATTAAAGTACATAAGCAAAGTAAAATAGGAGCCAGCACAGAAAGAAGAATATCGAAAAAAGACAGGATAAATAAACATAATTATATACGCCAGACATATAAAAGGTTTATAAAGACAGAAGGAATTGTATCAGGAGCAGCTGTAAGAATATTTGCTTTTGTTATGTTTTTAGTTATTATGGGATGCATATTTAATAGTGTTAAGGCTTATAAAGAATATGTAGATAATTCACAAAAGTCGGATATAATTGCATTTAACTCGACAGATAATGAGAGCTTTTATAATATGTATTATGTAAAGAAAAAGCCTATGAACAGCTCAGGCAGATTATATGATACAGATATAAACAATAATACTGAGCAGGTAAGAACAAGGGAACAGTTAAAAGAAAATATCAGTAAGATGAAGTTCGTATATGATTACACTTTCGAGCAATATAACAATATGTATAGTTATTATAGTGTGGAAGAAACAGAACATGGCACGCAGAAATATTTAAATGAATATAGCAGCTTCAGAATGAGCAATAATATCAAAAAAGCGGATACTATTTTGTTTAATGGTTTTGATGATAATACTATTGACTATATTATGAATATAGATGGTGTTGAAGATATAAGCTATGGATATTATGAAACTGGGAGAACCTGGCACTGGAATACTATGGATTATAACAAGCTTGGAACGTCATGGTATATTAATTACAGCTTTAATGATAATAGTATACAGACATCGTCTGATGGAAATACATGTGAAGAGAAGTATCTGTTTGCAACAGAATATGTAGAAGATGGCAGTGATATGTATGATATATTAAAAAGTCACATCATAAAGGGTGACTTTGATGATGAGGCATTTAACAGCGGTGAGGAAGTTGTTATATTTGTAGATAAGAACCCTGATGGAGAGTATGACGACACTATTGTTGAGGGAATTGATATAAAACTTAATAATTATAAGTGCCGTCTGACTGCATATAATAATACATCGAATATAGATAGTCTTAACAGTTATGAGAGGGCATTAAGTACATATATAAAGAATAGTGGATTAGACGATAAAATTACATACGTAGATAGTCTTACAAATAAGCCGGACTATGAAGAAGAAAAGCAGAATTATAGAAATTATCTTATAAATGAAATATATAGCCCAATGACATTGTTATGGTTAGATAATAAAAGTGAGGATGAACAATATGAAGAGGTAATGAGGTATTTTTTTAATAAAATTAAAAAAAATTATTATTACTATATTGATTATGAGCCGGCAGCAACAACAAAAGCAGCGTACGTTATACAGCTGGATGATGATATGAAAGAAATGCTAAAAGAATATGTACCAGAATTCGGACAGTACACTATGATAGCATCTTTAAATCTAGCGAATAAAGCCATGGATACACAGAATGAGATAATAAAGAATTATTTCCAGCTTGACGAACTGCCAGATGAGATTAAGCTTAAGCCGGTGTATAATCAGATAAAGCTAAGATACAGCATGAATTCACTGTATAGCGGAACAGTAAATACAGTGAATTCATATATGCAGCAGGCAGGTATAGGATATAATTCTTATTCAGAGGAAAAAGACGAAGTTAAGAGCAAGACATTAGAGGCAATTATATTTTATACATTTACAGGTGTCATGGCGGCATGTGTATACATAATTATAGCGGTTCTTGTACTAAACAGCAGAATTCTAAGACATAAGGAAACTATGCAGATATTACTAAACAGCGGTGCTGACAGGAGTATAATATTCCATATATATATGAAATGGTGCGTAAGGGAAAGCGTGTACTGTATCATACTTATGCCGGTTATACTTATTGTTGATGCAATGATTATAAGGAAGGCTGCTTAGATGTATTAGATGTATACAGCAGGTTAAATAATTAAGGTATTATGTGAAAAAAAAATCAGATATTTTATTTTCATACGGCTCAATAAATAGCCGGGTAAAGAATATTTTATTAAATGAAAAAGCAGGAAAGGGCGATATTATGGGAGAAATATTAAGGGCAGAAGGCATAAGCAAAACTTACCATACAGGTACAGTCGATGTACACGCATTGAAAAAATGCGACATAAGTATAAGAAAAGGTGAATTCACAGCTATTATAGGAAAGAGTGGTTCGGGAAAGTCGACTCTTCTTAGAATACTTGGCTCTATGGATAAGCCTGATGAGGGTGAGGTATATATTGATGATATTAATATCGGTGAATTAAATGACAGGCAGTTATCAAAGCTTAGAAGGGAAAAGATTGGATATGTATATCAGAATTACAGTCTTATACCAGAGTATACTGCATATGAAAATATAGCACTTCCTGTTGTGCTTGATAATCAGGATGTTGACGAGGAGGAGATTAATGACCTGTTAGACGCTCTTCAGGTAGAACACTGCAGGGATAAGTTTCCAGAGCAGATGTCGGGTGGTGAGCAGCAGAGAGTGGCTATAGCAAGGGCACTTATTATGCATCCGGCAGTTGTATATGCAGATGAGCCTACTGGTAATCTTGATGCAGAGAGTGCAGAAAATGTTGCGGCGATGCTGTCGCTTGCAGCAGCAAAGTACAGACAGACTATAGTTATGGTAACACATGACAAGCAGATGGCAGAGTATGCGGACAGGATACTTAGCATTGTGGATGGACATGTTATATCAGATGTTACAGAGTAAATTATGATATGATGGGCGCAAAACAAAAGAAAACGGCTGCGAAGCAGACATTTACTTTTCCTGCGCCATTAACGAACAGGAATGGAGAAGTTATGCATATTTCTAAGACTTCAGCTACACAGATAGTAGAGGAGATATCAAAGCTTGTAAAACAGAATATTAATCTTATGGATGAAACCGGACATATAATCGCAAGCTGTGACAAGTCAAGAATAGGAAGCTATCATAATGGTGCGTACAGGATTATATCAGAAAATCTTGATGAATATTATATTGAAGAGGATGACCTGTCTGTAGGTGTTAAGAAGGGAATTAATCTTCCTCTTGAGCTTGATGGCGAAATTGTGGGTGTAATTGGTATGACAGGACCTTATGAGGAGGTTATAACATCAAGTAAGCTTTTAAAGAAGATGACGGAAATTCTACTTATGGAAAACAGGGCAAGTTATCATAAGCTTATGGATAAGCGTGTAAGAAATGCATTTTTTGAGGAATGGCTTATTAATGGTACTTACAACAGGGCTGACCTTGAGGAGAGAGGTCACTCGCTTGGGATAGATATTAATGCACCAAGGAGAATATTTATTGTCAGTATAGATGAGCTTGATAATTATAAGGACTCACAGCAGGGACAGTCAAAGATTGCCAAGTTTGAAAATGATGTTGATGCATTTTTAAAAAGAAATAACAGCCGTATGCACTTTAGAAATGCTTCACGACAGATAATAATCATAGATGATATGAAGACAGAAAAGCTTGTAAAGTTTGCAGGTGAGCTTGCTGATTACATATATGATGAAGAGGGCGTTGAACTTAATATAGGCATAGATGGCGGCGATGGTGACATGCATGAAAGATACGTTCAGGCGCACCGGGCATGGAATGCAGCCGCCTCTGAGCATGAGCAGATAATGTGTTATGAGAATATGAGCCTTGAACTTTTAATGAGCAATATATCAGTAGAGATTAAGCTTGAATACTTAAAGAAGATATTTAAGGGTGATGACTATGATGAGATATGCGACAGTATTGCTATGTTAAAGGCTTACTTTAATGCGCAGGGTTCAATACAGAAGGCAGCAGATGAGCTGTATATCCATAAGAATACACTTCAGTACAGGATATCAAAGTTAAAGGAAACTACGGGTCTGGATGTGAGAAAACCAACGGAAAGTCCTGCGCTTTATCTTGCCTATAGTATCGCAGAGGAACTTATAAGTGAGAATTATGATTTATCACTGTTGTTACGTGGAACAAAATAAAAAAATATTTATGTTATAAGTAACATATGAAAACCTCATTTTCTATGCTATTATTGTACCATACAAAGCACAGGAGGTTGTGCAAAACGTACAATAATTAAATAGAAATGAGGTGTTTTTATGTCGGGTATAGCATTAATAATTGCATTCGTGATTGCTATCATCGTGATGATAGTTGCAATTTCTAAGTTTAAGGTACATCCTTTCTTAGCAATTATGGTAGTATCAATTATTCTTGCAATGTTGGCAGGAATTCCATTTGTTGATACTGTCAATGCAGACGGAACAAAGGTTTCCGGTATTCCTACAGTAATAGGAGCCGGCTTCTCAGGAACATTCAGCAGCATAGGTATTGTTATCATACTTGGTGCATTAATCGGTTCAGTTCTTGAGAAAACAGGAGCAGCACTTAAGCTTGCTGATATGGTAATCAAGGTAGTAGGAAAGAAAAGACCGGAGCTTGCCATTGAGCTTATGGGCTGGGTAGTATCTATTCCAGTATTCTGTGATAGTGGTTTTGTTATTCTTAATCCTATCAGAAAGGCACTTGTAAAGAGAACGGCAGCTTCAAGTGTAGCTATGACAGTAGCTCTTTCAGCAGGACTTTATATTTCACACGTATTTATTCCACCAACACCTGGTCCAATAGCAGCAGCTAATACACTTGGTGTGGGAGATAACCTGTTACTTGTTATGGGACTTGGTGTTGTATGTTCAATCTTCCCTCTTATTGCAGGTCTTATATACGCCAAGTATATTGGAAAGAAGGTTAAGAGTGCGGATGAGGTAACAGACAGTTCAGAGGTAACTAAGACATATGAAGAATTAGTAGCAGAGTATGGAAAGCTTCCAAACGGCTTTAATGCACTTGCACCTATTCTTGTTCCAATCATTCTTATGGCACTTGGTTCAATCTCATCTATGGCAGGCTGGACGGGCGCGATTGATGTAGCATGCCAGTTCTTAGGAAAGCCTATCATAGCTCTTGCGATTGGTACTATATTTGCAGTAATACAGCTTGCTACAGCTAATAAGATGTCAGACTTCTATGACATTACTAACGAAACTTTAAAGACAGTCGGACCTATACTTTTCGTAACAGCAGCCGGTGGTGTATTAGGTAAGGTTATATCATCAAGCTCAATGGTTACATATATAACACAGCATGCAGAAGTTCTCTCAGCAGTAGGAATATTCTTCCCATTCATTCTTGCAGCTATATTAAAGACTGCGCAGGGTTCTTCTACAGTTGCTATTACAACAACAGCTGGTATCATAGCTCCATTACTTGGCGCACTTGGTCTTGCTTCACCAGTAAAGACAGTACTTTGTGTAATGGCTATCGGTGCTGGTGCCATGACAGTATCACATGCTAACGATTCTTACTTCTGGGTTGTTACTAACTTTGGTGAAATGACACCTGAACAGGGATATAAGACACAGACAGTATGTACATTAATAATGGGTATTGCTTCAATGGTTGAAATATTTATACTTTCATTAGTGTTATAGAAGTATTATTAAAATATGATGGTATCGGGGATGAAAGTTAAAAGGTAGTCAGTATCATTATGCTTGCATAATAAGACTTCGTAGCAATGTAGCAATTTTGATACATTAGTTATGGGGCAAAATACATTTTAACTATGACATCATCACATAAGACCTATGGGCGGTTATACTGATAAGTACATTCTGGACTTGTTGGTATAGCCGCTTTTTATATTTAAAATGTATATAAGTATAATTAGTGTGATTTAATATGTAAAACTATAAATGAGAGTATATAAGTTATTATATGATATAAGTGTCAAAAAGTCGTGAATATAATTTTTATGAAAGTTTGAGATGTTTAAAAATGCTTATTTATAGAATAAAATAGAAGATATAAGGAGGCAGATATAAGATATGGTAGTTGGTTTTGTAGGACTTGGAATAATGGGAAAGCCTATGGCAAAAAATCTGTGTAAGGCAGGTTATTCGCTTATCGTTGATGAACATCATAAAGAAAATACAGATGAACTTATCAAGTCAGGTGCAAAGAGCGGTTCTTTAAAAAAGATAGCAGGCTCAACTGTTATGAATGCCAAAGTGCCTATGATGATAGAGGATAATGTAAAGCCGGGTTTTAGAATAGACCTTCACATAAAGGACTTGAATAATGCCCTTGAATGTGCGCACAGCGTAGGTGCACCAGTTCCTATGACAGCACAGGTATCTGAGATAATGCAGTATCTTCACAATAACGGTGACGGAAACAGCGACCATAGTGCGATTATACATTATTATGAGAAGCTGACAGGGACAAAATTGTAGATAATATAATGAGCGCAAAAGAAAAGGAAGCGGCTGCGAAGCAGACATTTACTTTTCTTGCGCCATTAACGAACGAACAGTCATGCGAAGCAGGACGAAAAAGCGCAAAAGCGCGGGTTCGTGAGTGCATGGTAGATAAAGAGTAAATTGTGATGCGATGGAGTAATGTAGAAACATCGTCAGGGAAAAATATATTTTGACCTTAACAACATAACGCAAAATAGACAGAAAAGAAAGGGGAACAGCCATGAAAGATGAATTAAGAAATATAGCAGACAGCATAATAGATGCTGCAATTAAAGCTGTACTTCCGGATGAAGCGGTTAAGAGAGCACTGGAAAATAAAGAATTTGCTGGAAAAGTAGTTCTTGTAGCTGCCGGAAAAGCGGCATGGCAGATGGCAAAAGCCGCAAGTGATTATCTTGGTGACAGGATAGATAAAGGTGTGGTTATAACGAAGTATGACCATGTAATGGGAGCAATAAATAAAGTTGAGTGTTTTGAGGCAGGTCATCCCGTACCGGATGAGAACTCATTTAATGCAACACAGAAAGCAATAGATTTAGTATCAGGGCTTACAAGTGATGATACTGTATTATTCCTGTTGTCAGGCGGCGGAAGTGCTTTGTTTGAGAAACCAAAGATAACAGGGGAGGAGCTGCAGGATATAACGAACCAGCTTCTTGCATGTGGTGCTGATATTGTAGAGATTAATACGATAAGAAAACGACTGTCCGAGGTCAAGGGTGGAAGGTTTGCGAAGTTGTGTGAGCCGGCGCAGGTATTTTCAATAGTATTATCAGACATACTTGGCGACCCGCTTGATATGATAGCTTCAGGTCCGGCATGTGCGGACTCATCAACGTGTGAGGATGCAAGACATATAGTTGCAAAGTATAATTTGAAGCTTAGTGATAAAGCTAAGAAGCTTATGGATATAGAAACTCCAAAGAGTCTTGACAATGTTACAACACTTATCAATGGCAGTGTGCGTGAACTATGCCGTGCGGTAGAGAGTGAATGTATAAAGTATGGCTATGAACCGGTTATATTAACAGACCAGTTATGCTGTCAGGCAAAAGAGGCAGGAAGTTTTCTTGCTTCGATAGCTAAGACTCATTATGCGTCAGGCAGAAAGCTTGCTTATATAGCAGGCGGTGAAACAGTCGTTAATCTTACAGGCCACGGAAAAGGTGGAAGAAATCAGGAGATAGCATTGTCGGCAGCGGCTGGAATTGATGGCATGGATAATGTTGTAGTATTCAGCATAGGAAGTGATGGCACTGACGGTCCTACCGATGCGGCAGGCGGATATAGTGACGGCATGACGGCGGCTGTTCTTAGAAATAAGGGTATTGATATATTTGATGTGCTTAAGGATAATGATGCCTATAATGCACTTAAGGAAACGGACGGGCTTATAATAACAGGACCTACGGGAACTAATGTTAATGATGTGGCGGTGCTGCTTATTGGGTAGGATGGTGACAAACGGACGATATAAGGCACGGGAGCACTGACACAGATAAGACTTCGGGCACCAGAAAGCCGGTTGGCTGTTTCTAATACTTTCCATGTAGGTATCTTTATTGGACGATACCGTGCGGGTACATCCTTGTACCCGCATATCTATGGGGTTAAGGGAAAGTATAAGAAACAGCACAACCGGCTTTCAAGTGTGCCCTTCGCATTATCTGCGCCAGCGCTCCCGTGCCGTATATCTGACATTGTGATATTATGTCGTCAGTTAGTTAATAATATCTTGAATAAGGCACATCCGCACTTTCATCCTCATATCCAGGATAGTCAGATATTTTATCGTATCCTGATGGCTGCATATAGTAAGATATGCTGTTTCCGTGATAATCATCATAGTAATCTATTCCAAGAATAGGCTTTGATGCATCAAAGTTTCTGTCAAAAGGATTATCAACGTCTTTTAATATTGCATCCAGTAAGTCAGCATCAGTCAGATTGTTATATGATATATAATAACCACTGTTTGGCTCTAACGTATATACATACCAGTACATTGAGTAATCTGAATTATCAGAAGAAGTAACTTTGCCAGCCGCCATCTGTGACAGCTTGTTTTTCATATTGTTAAACAGTTCATTGTCATTGGAAGCGGCTGCTTCATTAACAGCATTATAATATGCAGTTGCAGTCTTAGGTGTAAGGTCTGTTATGCGTATGGTTGCTGAGTAAGGTGTTCCATTTCTTGTAAATGCAATGTTTACATATGCTGTATTAGAAATTCTTGAACCCTGTCTTGATGAACTTATAAGGTTGTAGTAGTCAGCGAAAGAAACATTATTAATCTCATCAAGCATCATATTGTAAATATCACGTTGCTTTTCAGGTAAAATGTAGTCTGAAAATGATACATTTGCAGAATCATAATCAGGCAAATTCTTATATTCTTTACAGAATTCATCAACCTTTGTAAGTAAGTCGGCAAGCTTTAATACATCACTTTCTTTTAAGAATACCTTACGGTACTTTCCAGTGATACCCTCTTTAAAATATACTTCATAAGTTGTATATTCTACGGAGTTTCTTGAGTAGTAGCTCATATTTGTTAAGCTGTCAAGATTCTCTGAATTGTTGTTATATACGTCAGTTATGAGCTTTATAGTATCTTTGTCTGTTATTTTTAAATTTTTAATGACATCTTCAAAGTAATCTCTTGTAGAACTGCTGTAATAGTTACTACGCATCTCAAGCTTTATATAATCAATGTTATCAGCATTGGCACGGTAGGCAGTCATATTATTAATACCTGCGTTAAGTAAAAATCCTGATATAATGGCAAGTACATATGCGGCGATTATGGAAGGAATTGCTTTTAACACGCGGTGAAGCTTTTTGCTTGATATAAGCTCATATATAATAACAACTACTGCGGCTATTAAGAATGCGATAATAACATACATAGCAGCTGGTTCACCATAAGAATTAGTATCCTTTGAAAGCTGGACATATACAAATATTCCAAATATACTTATCGTATATCCGATAGCACATCTTATTGCAAACTGAAGCTTCCAGCTAAGGGCAGGCTTTCCGGCAGTCTCGCTCTTTCTTATAGTAAAAAGTACGCATGCAATGGCAATATATATAATGGCAAGTACCAGTGTGTACACATTGGCTATGCCTGACAGCCACATATCAGATATGTCATATGTTGTGATGATTCCGCCTTCAAATGCATATAAAACCTGACTTGTAAGCATATTGTAAGAGTTGTCAAGTAGTGGCATAAAATGCTTTGAAGAGGCTAATACATACGAATTGTTTATTGTTGAATTGGCAAGCAGTAATATAAATCTTGGAAGGAAAAGGATAAGACCAGTAAGACATATATTACTGAATATATTACCTGTGATAGAGCAGGCAAGCGCAATTCCGGCGGAGCACAGCAGCGCACATAAGAATTGTGCAATATATATACGGAAGTTTGTAGCATAGTCAACTATAAAATAATCTTTAAATATATGGTAGCATATAAAGCTGCATAAAAATGTAACTGCCATAATAATAATCTGCCAGGCTGTTATGGCTGCAAACTTGGAGAAGAAAAGGCACTGTCTTTTATATGACAAAGAGTGATAAAAGTCACTTGTGCTTCTCTTATTAAGGAATGACCAGCAGTACAGTGCAAGTACAGGTGTGATAAATGCAAATACTATAATAAGTACAGCCGTTGCTGAAGAGGGATATACTATGGAAGTATAGTCCTGAACTGTTGAAAGTGATGCATCACCAGCGGGTTTGACTGCTTTTATATTGTTCGTTATATTAATTCCTTCCATAATGATAGGAAGACCTGTTATTAACAGCATAATAGCGGCTGATATCAAGCCTATTATCTTAAGCTGTCTGAATGATTGCCAGAACAGCTTAATACTGAATATATTTCTATTATTAAGTTTATTGTTCATAATAATCCTCATTTCTGCTCACGTTTCTATGTAGCATTGCTACATGTGCATAACGGGTTAGTGTCAAGTGTGCGCAGACACAAAGCCCGCGTGTGAAAATATATTTATATATTTTCACACAGACATCAATTATTAATAAAGGGTAATTGCATGTCACATTTGGAATTAGTTAAGTTCGACTTCAACAGAGTCATTAAACTCGTATCCGAGTGATTCCATTTCGTAGGTGAATACTTCCTCAAGTGTAAGTGGAAGCACATCAAGTATGACAGGGTTCATGGCACGCAGATAATTAATCGTTTCTTCACGGTCGCCATTTACAATCATATTGGCAACTGAACCCTCCTGACGGTACCTTGTTATGTTGAGTCCTTCAAACTTGGTTTTTCCGAATATGCCCTTAAATGCTATCTGTACCTTGAACTGCGTAGTCTTTAGTTCAAGTACATCGCTGTCAAGTACAAGACCACCTTTGTGAAGAAGGGCAAGATGGTCGCATATATCCTCAAGCTCACGAAGGGAGTGAGAAGTTACTATAACAGTAGTATCATATTCAGCAACATCGTTACATATAAGCTTCTTTACAAGGTTTCGCATAACAGGGTCAAGTCCGTCAAATGTTTCATCAAAAAACATATATTTTGCCCTTGTTGAGAGTGCGAGTATGATAGAAGCCTGACGTTTCATGCCCTTTGAAAAGTTGGCAATAGGCTTTTTAATGTTTAATTCAAACAGTTCAGCAAGCTTTAAAAAACGGTCATAGTTGAACCTGTCATATATGGAGCTGTAAAAATCTGCCATCTTGCTCATAGTAGCTCCCGGCAGGAAGAATAACTCATCCGACACAAATACTATATTTTCCTTTACTTTAGGATTTTCATATATAGGTTCATCATCTATATAGGCACATCCTTTATCCGGCTTATATATTCCGGATAACACTCTTAAAAATGTTGATTTACCTGCGCCATTAGAACCGACCATACCGTATATGCAGCCGTCACTTATATTGCAGGTTATGTTATCGAGGGCGGTAAAATCCTCGAAAGTTTTGTGTATACCTTCTGCTTTTATCATTGAAAGACCTCCTCATTTTATTATGGATACATCCAGTGTGATTACATTTCCTTAAATACATCATTAACTGCCTGTATAAGTTCATCCTTCGTTATTCCGGCAAGAGCAAGTTCTCTGACAGCCTGCTTGAATTCTGGCATCTTTTCTCTTGAACTGGCTCCTAATATATCAAGTGCCTCCTGTGATATGAAAGACCCCTTTCCGGGAACTGTGACTATAAGCTTTTTTCTGTCAAGCTCTGTGTAAGCTTTCTGGATTGTGTTAGGGTTAATTGACAGGCTGACTGATAGGCTTCTGACAGACGGCATCTTATCGCCGCTGTTTAAAAGTCCGGTCAGGATTTGTTCCTCAACCTGATTAATAATCTGTTCATATACAGGCACTCGCGACATGACATCTATAACGAACATAGTTAAATCAATCCTTTCTTTACTTTTTGCGTTTTTGTTTATATTATCAAATGCATTGATTGTACTAACTGTATTATCTTATACAGTACAGTTGGTACACTTAATATATTATATGCGGTTGTATATGTCAAGATGAAAATAACAATTAATATTTTTAAATATTGGATAATATATCTTTTGGGGTTTACTGTAAATGAGCAAATTTAAAATATTTATATTATTGTTCAGATATTATTGTTCAGAGCCAATCTCGAAAATGCTTCGCATTTCATCGATGTGGCATATCCGCCATATAAAATCTGATAAATATACATAAAAATGCAAGCAATTTTATGTATATCTCTCAGATTTTGCATGGCTTTGAACAATAACAAATTTATTAGTATGATGAATATGTCATATCACTTTGACTTACAATAAATATATGGTAAAATCTACAATAGTAGTCATTAATAAGAACTATAATAATTGTAAAACAGGGAGGTATATGATGAGCGAAGAATGTTCACATAATTGTTCAAGCTGTGGTTCAGACTGTGCAGAAAGAGCAGTTCCACAGAACACAAGAAATGATAATAATAAAAATGTTAAAAAGGTAATAGCAGTTGTCAGTGGTAAGGGCGGCGTTGGTAAGTCACTTGTCACTTCACTTCTTGCTGTTAAGTCACGCAGGGAGGGTCTTAAGACTGCTGTACTTGATGCAGATATAACAGGACCATCTATTCCTAAGTCTTTCGGACTTTCAGGAAAGGCGACATGTAATGAGGCAGGAACTATAATCTATCCACCAGAAACTAAAACAGGAATTAAGACAATGTCTCTTAATTATCTTCTTGATAATGAAACAGACCCGGTTATATGGAGAGGTCCGGTCATAGCAAGTGCTGTAAAGCAGTTCTGGGAAGATGTTGAGTGGGGAGATACAGACTGTATGTTTATAGACTGTCCTCCGGGAACAGGCGATGTGCCACTTACAGTATTCCAGACACTTCCGGTAGATGGAATTGTGGTTGTAACATCACCTCAGGACCTTGTATCAATGATAGTTGAAAAGGCAGTCAATATGGCGAAGATGATGGATATTCCTGTACTTGGAATAGTAGAAAATATGTCATACTTTAAGTGCCCTGACTGTGGCAATATCCATTATATATATGGTAAGAGCAGAATAGACGAGGCAGCTAAGGAACTTGGAATAAAGACAGTTGCAAAGATGCCTATGGACCCAGAGGTTGCAGGACACATTGATGCAGGAGAAGCAGAGGAGCTTGACACAGCAGCACTTGATGAAGTATTTGCTGCTATTAAGAACTGCTAGTTAAAATGGAGAAAGATATGAAGCACATAATTATGTTTAAGGGTGGTGTTGAAACTCTTGAATTTTTTTCAGTAGAGATAGCAAAATATTTTGAAAAAATCGGACATAAGATATTCTGGTATAATCTTTTTCTATCGGAAAATAGTTTTGAAGAATTGCTTGATTACTATAATTTCCATAAAAAAGATGAATTCGTGGCACTTACATTTAACTTTGAAGGGCTTGAAGGTGAGGCAGGATTATATCAGAGTGATAAGGCTTTAGATGGGCTGCATAATGAACATACATCCAGATGGAACTTCTGGGATTATTTAGGAATAAAGGTCATTAATATAGTGGTCGACCATCCTTTGTATTATCACAAGTATCTTGCAGACAGACCGCATAATTATGTGCAGATAGATATCGACAGAATTCATATTGATTATATGAAAAGGTTTTATCCGGATGTTAGGACATACTTTATACCATCGGCTGGTACAGAGGTGAATAAGGACAGAAGGGCTTATAAAGAGGATGTGTATATGCCGGTCAAAGACAGACCTATGGATATTATATTTACTGGCAATTACACACCTAAGCACATATTAAGAAAACGTATAGATAATATGGAACAGGATTATATAGATTTTTATGAAAATGTATTAGAAGACCTTACAGCACATCCTCATATGACGATAGATGAGGTGGGAGAGAAGCATTTAAGAGAGGAATTCTTGGATATTACGGATAGCCAGCTTCTTGACTGTATGCCAACGATGATGTACGTTGACCTGAATGTAAGATTTCACTACAGACAGCTTGCAATCAGGGCACTTGTGGATGCCGGGCTTAAGGTGCATACATATGGCGAAGGTTATAATTATATAGAGTGCCAGCATCCCGAAAATATTATCCAGCATGGCAGTGCGAATTCTCAGCAATGTCTTGATAAGATAAGTCAGGCTAAGATATCACTTAATGTTATGCCTTGGTTTAAGGACGGTGCACACGACAGAGTGTTTAACAGCTGCCTTAACGGGGCGGTATCACTTACAGACTCTTCCAGGTATCTTGATGAGATATTTACGGATGATGAGAATATATTATTTTATGACCTTAATATGCTTAGGGATTATGAGGCTTTCGGCTACAATCCAGAGATTACAGAGCCTATGGTACGAAGGATTAAAGAGCTGTTACAGGATAATGACAGGCTGCAGCAGATTGCAGATAATGCGTATATGATATGCAGGGATACGCATTGCTGGGATAATGTGGCGGAGGAGTTGGCGGATATTTTGTAATAGCATTATTATTGACTTGTAAAGTGAAGCAAAGTCGAAATATCATAATAATGATGTATTTTGTGATATTACATTTTCAACATAAGTAATGCAGTAAAGAATAAAGAAGAATAAAAAATAAATAAGTGCAAAAGAAAAATATAGTTTGACGAAGTCACATCATTATGTTAGAATAAGTTTGCTTGCGGATGTGGCGGAACTGGCAGACGCGCTAGATTTAGGTTCTAGTATCACACGATGTGCAGGTTCGATTCCTGTCATCCGCATTAAGTGGTAATCCGTGCAGATTGTTGTCTGAAACGGTATGAATTAGTATTATCCTATGCTGGAATAAAGCTGGTGGTGTCGTAACTGATGCCGCCTTTTTTATTATCTGAATTATACAGAGGAGCGGTTCATATAATTACTATAAACAGAATAAAGGAGTGAAGGCTTATGTGGACAAGAGAAGAATTAAAAATGTCGGCAAAGAATGTATTTAGGCAGAATTATTGGCGGTGTGTTCTTGCGGGAGTTGTATCTGTTTTAGCACTTGGTTCGGTGGGATATTCAGGTGCAAGCAGCAGTGTTGAAAACGGTGGTGTTGATAATATGATATACAGATTGTCGTATTCAACCGGAATTTCAGTAGTGGCAATAGTTATTGCACTGATTGGTTTCTTAGCGGTATCAACGATTGTTTCTATGCTCATAGCGGTTTTTGTGCGTAATCCGTTTGCAGTGGGAACAAGCAGATTTTTCCTTAAGAATACAGAAATGCAGGCAAGTGCCGGAGAGATTGTATATGCATTTAATGGTGGGCGTTACCTTAAGATAGTAGGAACTATGCTGCTTCGTTCTGTATTTATATTTTTATGGTCATTACTCTTTATTATTCCGGGAGTTATACGTTTTTATGATTACTATCTGGTATCGTACATTATGGCAGATGACCCACAAATCAGCGCAATGGATGCCTTAAGAAAGAGCAAGGAAATGATGAGTGGACAGCGTTTTAATACATTTGTACTTAATCTTTCCTTCATACCTTGGACTATATTGAGCGCATTTACACTTGGACTGTTAAGCGTGTTCTATGTTAATCCATATAAGTTACAGACAGATGCGCAGCTCTATAAGAGAATAAAAGAGCAGTATTATTATAATAATTACAATAACAATTATTATAACAATAATTATCAGGGGTATTAACGTTAAATTTTTTGATATTAACATTGTATATAAAAAAGTGGGGTGACACGTCTTATATTTAAGAGTGTGTCATCCCACTTTTTGTTATTTGGATATTTATTGTTATTATAGTCCTATAAATGAGCAATATAAAATATTTTATAGTTTTGTTTATTTGTAGTATTTATATATCTCGTCTACTGGCGGTTGTAGTAAGCTATGCCGGTATCAGGATTAAAGTAAGTTCTTATATAACCATCAGTCGATACTATTACGAATTCGTTGGTGCTTTCGATATAGTAAACGTCATCGCCGTCCTCAGCTTCTTTTTTGTGAAGTGCGCTGCTGTTTGCTACAACTGCGGCGGCAGCTTTTTCATACTCTTTGGCAGATGAAAAGCCCATATCTTTGCCATGTTTTTCGTAGTGGCTGTTTAAAAGGTTCTCATTTCTAAATGTAAGATTTGAGGCAGATGTGTTTTTGCTGTCAGCAGATGTCTGTTTACTGTTGGTCCAGCCTGTACTTTTAGTATTATCAGAGGCAGTAGCAGATGATGATGATGTTTT
This sequence comes from Eubacterium sp. CAG:252, assembly GCA_000436535.1. Lineage (GTDB taxonomy): Bacteria > Bacillota > Clostridia > Lachnospirales > Lachnospiraceae > Lachnospira. Next base: position 22,936 of record FR886279.1, read on the forward strand.
TGATGTTGTTTCGGTTGTTGCTTCTGCTGCAACGGTTGTACCTGTACTGGTTGTGCCGGATGTCTGGCTGTTATCATAAGTCATTGAACAGCCTGTGAAAAAGACAGCCATAACAATAATCAGCGATACAATTAAAGTATTAATTTTATTAGTTCTTTTTAACATAATATTCTCCAGTTTTAAATGTTTTGATGTAATGTTGGCTATGATTATTTTGCGTTGATATACTACTCTATTTCTATATTTATGTCAAATTATGTTTTTTATTTGTTACTATTGAGAGTCAAGCTTGAAAATTCTATATTTCTTTTATGTGTAGTATCCACTATACACAAACTGATAAATATTCAGACTTATCTGCGCCGACCCCTGTAAAGTAAATTGTAACATTTTCAGCTATAATAAAAATATTTTTTGTAAAAAACACTTTACATATGTTGTAAAAAGTAGTATATATAAAAGTATCAAAAAGCTACTTTTGTAAAGGCGGTGAAAATATGTCGGATAATAGGAGTATTCCGAGAGAATTAAGAAAGAATAAAAACGGGCTTACAGAGAAAGAGTTTCTGGCACAGTACAATCCCGGACATTATGAAAGACCAAGTGTTACAGTTGATATGCTGCTTTTTGGGATGAGCAAAGACCTTAAGGGACTTAAGCTGCTTCTTATAAAGAGAAACAATCATCCATATATAGACTGCTATGCACTTCCGGGAGGTTTCGTTGATATAAAGGAGTCAGCATATACAGCGGCGTGCAGGGAGTTAGAGGAAGAAACCGGACTTAAGGATATATATATGGAGCAGTTATATACTATGAGCCAGCCTGACAGGGACCCAAGAATGAGAGTTATAGATATTGCCTATATGACACTTATTCCTATAGATGGCATGAAGCCGCAGGCAGGGGATGATGCCAGTGAAGCATTGTGGTTTGATATAACATTTGATGATGAGAAGCTTACATTCAGTAATAGTGAGAAGAATATCAACATAGTCTATTCGCTTAAGGAAAAGGTATTTAATAACGGAAGATTAAAGGTTAAGAATTATATTCCTGAGCTTGTAAGTGATGAGGCACTTGCTTTCGACCACGCACAGATAGTTCTTGAGGGACTTATGAGATTAAGAAACAAGACAGAGTATTCTGATATAGCATTTAATCTTATGCCACAGGAATTCACACTTCCAGACTTGCAGAGAGTTTATGAGATTATACTCGGAAAGAAGCTCTACAAGACGAATTTTAAAAGAAATGTCGACAATAAAATAAAATCACTCGACAGAAAGGGCGTTTCCATAACAGGCAACAAGGCTTCGGAGCTGTATGAGTATGTTCCAGACTGATATGACCATCTAATACAGGCAAAGCTAAATAATATTTTATATATGCTCATTTGAATAAAATAATTAAAAGAAAGGATAGCAGCACTATGAAAAAAGTATTAGTTATTATAGATATGCAGAATGATTTCATCGATGGTCCCCTTGGAAATGATGAATGTAAACAAGCCGTTCCTGCTGTTATAGATGCGGTGAATAATGGCGGATATACAGATGTTATTCTTACAAGGGATACGCACGGTGATAACTATCTTAATACACAGGAGGGAAGAAAGCTTCCAGTTGTCCACTGTATTAAGGGAACAGACGGCTGGCAGATTAACAGCGATATTATGAAAGCAGTTAATGCCTCATATGAGCCTGTTATTATTGATAAGCCTACATTTGCAAGTCTTGAGCTTGGAGAGGTGCTTTCAAATATGGTAAGTGAGGGAGATGTAGTCGACTTCTGCGGCGTATGTACAGGAATATGTGTCATAAGCAACTTAAGCATAGCCAAAGCCACAATACCGGAGGTGACTGTAAGACTTATAGAAAATGCAACAGCCTGCGTGACTAAGGACTCAAAGGAAGCCGCAGTTAAGACAGCTGGTATGATACAGGTAGAGATAGTATAGACCGGGTTTAGAGAACTATATTCAGATACATTTTGTAATAAAGTTTCTGCAACAGATTGTAAGATATTTGGTTTAAAGTTCTATACGCAGATACATTTTTAGAAAGATTACAGAGTTCCTGAAAAATGAAAAGGATTAGGCGCACCACATATATTGTAAGAGAGGGATGTGCGCAGAAAAGAGGAAAATTATGAGATTACATCCAATAATAACAAGTTTATTAGAAACAGATATGTATAAGTTCAGTATGGGACAGGCGATATATCATCAGTTTTCAGATTATAAGACAACATGGACATTCAAGTGCCGCAATAAGGACGTGCATTTTACAGAGGAAATGGTTGAAGAGATAAGAGAGCAGATAAAGCATTTTTGTACATTGAGATTTACAGAGGATGAGCTTGATTACCTTGAAAATGTAAAGTGGATGAAGGGTAGTTATGTGGACTTTTTAAGATTATGGCAGGCAAGATATGCAGATTTTAAGATAACTACGGATGCAGAATGTGGACTTAGTATCGAAACGTTTGGTACATGGCTTAACACATCAATGTACGAGATACCAACGCTTGCTATCGTAAATGAAGTGTACTTCAGAATGGCTTACGATTATAATGAACTTCTTGACAGCTTTAAGGAGAGATTGTCGGCTAAAGTGGCAGCACTTGAAGCAGATGATGCTGATGGAACAGAAGGAAAAGAAACTGTATACAGACTAGGAAGCTTTAGTGAGTTCGGACTTAGAAGACGATTATCAGCTGAGGCACAGGAGCTTGCTGTTAAGGCTTTGTCAGAGGCTGACTATAAAGGTAATTCGTTATTTGTCGGAACAAGTAATGTTTATCTTGCAAAGAAATACAATCTCACACCAGTAGGTACTATGGCACATGAGTGGATCATGTGTACAGGACAGGGCAATCACAAGCACAATCCGGCATATTCTAACTGGTATGCACTTGATGCATGGGTAAGAGAATATGGCATACTTAATGGTATAGCACTTACAGATGCAATAACAACAGACTGCTTCTTAAAGGATTTCCAGCTCACATATGCAACACTTTTTGGTGGCGTAAGACATGACAGCGGCGATCCTTATGCATGGGGTGAGAAAATGCTTAAGCATTATGAGAGTCTTGGAATAGATGCAAGAAATAAAACTCTGTTATTTAGTGACAGTCTTGATTTTGACAGGGCTGACAAGCTGTATAGATATTTTAATGGCAGGGCAAAGGTAGCATTTGGAATAGGAACGTATATCAGTAATGATACGAAGGTTCCAGCACTTAATATCGTTATGAAAACGACAAAGTGTAACGGAATGGATGTTGCCAAGATATCAGATAATCCTGGCAAAGGTATGTGTAAGAATCCTGAATACGTTGAATATCTGCAAAGATGTATAGACTGGAGAATGAACAACGACAGATAAATAAAAGAATAATCCGCAGGCATGAAAGCAGGGGCTTTTGATAAGAACATCAAAAGCTCCTGTTTTTTTAAAAACAACATAAGAATATAAAATAAATCAAATAAATATATTGACATGTTAGAACTAACATGTTAGTATGTTATCAACAAAGAAATGCTGTAACAGTAATGATATATTTGTTATGGCTGCCACAGTTAATGGGTAACATAAAAGGTGGATGATCATTTTATATTTAAGGAGGATTTTTTATTATGGATATGACATTAAGATGGTATGGACCAGGATATGACAGTGTAACACTTAAGCAGATAAGACAGATTCCGGGGGTTAAGAATGTTATTACAACACTTTTTGGCAAGCAGGCAGGGGAGTTATGGCTGCCAGAAGAGATTGCAGAGCTTAAGAGGGTAGTTGAAGCAGAGGGGTTAGGAATAGCAGGTATAGAGTCAGTTAATGTTTCAGATGACATTAAGATTGGTACAGCTAAGAGAGATGAGCATATTGATAATTACATCAAGACATTACAGGCACTTGGTGAAGCAGATATTCATATGGTATGTTACAACTTTATGCCAGTATTTGACTGGACACGTTCTGAGCTTGCAAGAGTAAGAGAGGATGGTTCAACAGTTCTTGCTTATAATCAGGATACAGTAGATATGATCGATCCAGAACACATGAAGGAATCAGTAGAAAAGATGTCTAACGGTTTCGTTATGCCAGGCTGGGAGCCAGAAAGACTTGATCATCTTAAAGAGCTTTTTGAGATGTATAAGGATGTAGATGCTGATAAGCTCTTTAACAATCTTGTATATTTCCTTGAAGCTATCGGACCTGTATGTGAGAAGTATGATATTAAGATGGGTATCCATCCGGATGATCCAGCATGGCCTATATTCGGACTTCCAAGAATCATGACAGGTAAGGATTCTGTTACAAAGCTTCTTGATGCAGTTGATAAGCCTTATAATGGCATCACACTTTGCACAGGCTCATTTGGTTCTAACCAGAATAACGACATCTGCGAGATTATTAAAGCCTGCAGAGGAAGAATACCTTTCGCACACGTAAGAAATCTTAAGTATAATTCTCCAAGAGATTTTGAGGAGGCTGCACATTTATCAACAGATGGCTCTATGGATATGTATAAGATCATTAAGACCTTACACGATACAGGCTTTGATGGTGCAATCAGACCAGATCACGGAAGAATGATATGGGATGAGGTAGCTATGCCAGGTTATGGCCTTTATGACAGAGCATTAGGAGCGACATATCTTAATGGCTTATGGGAGGCTATTGTTAAGTCAGAAAGATAAATCGTTTCAGGCATATATCAATTGATTAATTTATGCTGAGAAACAGCGCAAGAATGGAGGATTATTATGAAGCTTTCTATAGAAGGTATTAAAGATAAAAAAGAATGGGAAAAGGCAGGGATAAAGCTTCCATCATATGATGTTGGGAAAGTTGCCACAGCAACAAAGGAAGCACCTGCATGGGTTCATTTTGGAATAGGTAATATTTTCAGGATTTTTATAGGTGGTATAGCAGATTCGCTGCTTGAGCAGGGATTATCAGATAAAGGAATCACTTGTGTTGAAACATTTGATTATGATGTTGTTGATAAGATATACACACCATTTGACAATCTTGTTATGGCTGTTACATTAAAGGAAGATGGAAGTACAGATAAGAAGGTGCTTGGTTCACTTACAGAGGCTGTTAAGGCACAGTCATCAGTAGAAGCAGACTGGTCAAGATTAAAGACAATATTTGCAAGTCCGCAGCTTCAGATGGTTTCATTTACAATAACAGAAAAGGGATATGCGCTTCATGATGCAAAGGGAGAGTTTTTCCCATTCATCAAGAGTGATATTGATAATGGACCAGATAAGGCATCATCTGCTATGGCAGTTGTAGCTGCTCTTTTATTAGAAAGATTTAATACATGCAAGGCACCTTTAGCTGTTGTATCTATGGATAACTGCTCACACAATGGTGAAAAGTTAAGAAACTCAGTAACAGAAATGGTAAGTGAATGGGCAAAGAAGGGCTTTGTTGGAGAAGATTTTGTTCAGTATGTCAATGATGAGAATACAATATCATTCCCATGGTCTATGATAGATAAGATTACTCCAAGACCAGCAGATTCAGTTGCAAAGGCATTGGAGGATGCTGGCGTTGAAGCTATGGCACCAGTTATTACATCTAAGAGAACTTATATAGCTCCTTTTGTTAATGCAGAGGGACCACAGTATCTTGTTATAGAGGACAGATTCCCTAATGGAAGACCACAGCTTGAAAAGGCGGGGGTTTATATGACAGACAGGGATACAGTTAACAAGGTAGAAAGAATGAAGGTTACTACATGTCTTAATCCGTTACACACAGCACTTGCGGTATATGGCTGTGTATTAGGCTATGACCTGATAGCTGATGAGATGAAGGATAAAGAACTTTCAGAGCTTGTAAGAAGAATAGGACTGGTTGAGGGAATGCCAGTTGTTACTAATCCGGGAATTATAGATCCTGTTAAGTTTGCGGATGAGGTTATTAATGTCCGTATACCTAATCCATTTATGCCGGATACACCACAAAGAATAGCAACAGACACTTCACAGAAGGTTGGAATAAGATATGGAGAAACAATCAAGGCATATGTTGCTAAAGATGGAAGTGCAAAGTCACTTACGGCTATTCCGCTTGCAATTGCCGGCTGGTGCAGATATCTTCTTGGTGTGGATGATGATGGTGCTGCTTTTGAGTTATCACCAGATCCTATGGCTGATGAATTAAAAGACCAGATTAAAGGTATTATATGGGGTGAGCCATCATCTTACACGGGCCAGTTGAAGAATTTGTTGTCAAATGCTAATATATTTGGTATAAATTTATACGAAGCAGGAATCGGTGATAAGGTTGAAGAGATATTTGTAGAAGAAATATCAGGAAAAGGCGCTGTAAGAGAAACACTTAAGAAGTATCTTTAATTTATATAAATACATTGCCGTTCAGAGCTTGGAACTTATTTGTTATACAAGCCCTGGGCGGTATTTTGTTATATGATGTAAAAAACAGCTATATCTGCAGCTATACATATCATCATAAGGATTATTTTCTGAAAAAGGAACCATTTATCAATATACAGAAAGGTTGTACAGCTATGGAGAAATCATTAAACGAAGAAACATATGAAAAATTAAAATACGATATAATGAATTTTAAGCTGCTTCCGGGAGATTCCATAAGTGCCCAGAAGATTGCTTTAAGATATGATGTATCAAGAACACCTGCAAGAGAGGCAATAGTTAATCTTGAAAAAGAGGGACTTTTAAAAATCATACCACAGTCTGGAACATATGTAGCCTGTATTAACTGTAAGCGTTCGGAGCAGGAATGGTTTGTCAGAAAAAGTCTTGAGATTGGAATGGTGGATGCAATATTTGAAAATGCCAGCGATGATATGCTTGATAAGATGACACAGCTTAATAACCGTCTTATTAACTATAAAGAAGAAGTGGAAAATATTCCAAGAATAGAGATAGATAATGAATTTCATAAGTTGATATACGAATGTTCCGGTGAAAAGCTTGCCATGAATATAATCCAGACACAGATGAGCCATTATAACAGGATAAGGTATCTTGCGGAATTAAATAAAAGCATAAGCGCAAAGACCAATGATGAACATGAAATGCTTATAGAAGCAATAAAAAATAAAGATAAGAGAATGTATCTTCGTGTTATAAAGGCACATATAAGCAGAATATTTAATGAGCTTGATAAGCTTAAGGGAATATATCCAGAATATTTTGAAAAAAACTGACGTAATATAATATGATGTGAGTGTCAAAAGTGAATTTTGCCACTTACATCATATTATCCTTACGGCAGTTTTTTTGATTTATAGCTTATTTGTGTTGTATCATTTCGCGGTATTGCGTAGGAGTCATGTTTTTAAGCTTTTTAAAAAGCTTGGTAAAGTAGTTCACATCGTTAATGCCACATTGTGCGGCAATATCCTGAATAGCTGACTGTGTTGTGTTTAGCAGGTATATTGCATGCTCGATTCTTTTATTGTTTACGAAATTCGTCAGAGTTACTCCGGTTTCTTTTTTAAAGAGCGTTGATAAATAACTGCTGTTTAACATAAACTCTTCCGATAAAGCGTTAAGGCTTAAATCAGCTGTGAGATTAAAGGATATATAGTTGATTATATTCTGTATAGGCTTGCTATATGTCCGTAATGAGTGTGACTGGACAAGAAGACAGTATTTTCTTGTTATTTCATTTTCTAATACTTCAAGCTGTGCGATTGATGTGCAGTCTTCAATTTTAATTGCAAATTTGCGCGATATTTCATCAAGATGTACCGGATGTATATATGCAGTCTGTGCAGCTTTACGGCAGATTGTATTTAGTATGATCATGAAATTCTTTCTGTCACGTATTGAGTCAGATAAGCGTGGCTTTATATCAGAAGAGTTAAGACGCTCCATATTTTCAATAGATCTGTAATCTCCATGTGCTATACATTCCATAAGAAATGCTTCATTTTTATAGCGTGTTTCCAGAGCTTCGACAGATTTTTTTGTAGGCTCTGGTGCCTCTTCTTTATACATATATGGAGTTGAATTTTTATTAAGTACATGTTTTTTTTCAATAGTATAATTGTTACCCCAAAGCTTGCTGCAAAGGCAGCTTATAATCGCTGTAATGCAGCGTTCATCAGCAAATACTGGCAGAGCAGAGTAGTACAGATACATAAACTCATTATACTGCACAGGAACTGAATTGTAAGAGCATAGGTCAAGTATTCTCTGGTTAGTGAATCTTTCAAAGGAGAATGGACCTGCTATGAATATTCTTTCGCTGTCAGGAAGCTTAATATGTATATATTCACATGAAAAGCTGTCATGTATAAATAAAGCAGTATTATCCCTGTTATAGGATTTGATGAACTGGCTGAAATTTTCTTCATTATTCTTATAAGCATTCTGGTTGAAAATGTTATTTCTAAGTCCACCATCAATTTGATTATCCCATATGTAAGGAGTGTCAATAATGTAGGATGGGATTTTTATTTGCGATAAAAGCTCGATTGTATAATCTAAATATATTTTGTATTCCATGTATATCCCCCAAAGCTATGTATTTGCGTTGTATTATCACAGATGCACCTACACAGACGGATAAAGCGGCACAGTATTATGATGTAAGTGTCAAAAGTATAAAAAGTCGTTTCTGCTTGCAGAAAAAGACTTTTTTACTTGGGACACGCTAAACACCGAAAACGGAATAAAATGTCGTGAATACGGCATTTTATGAAAGTTTGAGGTGTTTAAGGATTGCGTGAATTGCATAGTAATGTAGCAATCCTGATACATCAGTGAGTGGCAAAATTTACTTTTGACACTCACATCATATTATATCATAAGTTGTATAAAATATTATCTATTAATTATTATTTTTAAAATAATTTTTAAAATTATGATATGAGCGTGAAACATATATTTAATGTATGTAACAATTATAAATCTAAAAAACTAACATGTCACAAACAAGAATACTAACATGTTAATAGAGGTGCAACTGACATGTTAGTATAATTTAAATGTAAAAGGGTATAATTTTTAGTATAAAAATTGGACAGGTAAAAATTGTACGATAAATACTGAATATAGTAATAACAGAAAATGTATAAAAAAGTTATTATAAGACCATAGAAAACAAGCACACAAAGGGGTGCAAACAAATATTTAAAGACGGTCTTTAAAAGAATTCAACGCAAAAATATAAGGTGTATATATTGCATATAAGAATGTGTATGTACAGAAATGGAGGATGTATAATGAATGATACTAATGGAAAGGTAAAGCCTTTCGGGATAAAGGATAAGCTGGGCTATATGTTTGGCGATTTTGGTAATGATTTTACATTTTTGTTATCAGCAATGTTTTTACTTAAATTCTACACAGATGTTATGGGTGTTTCAGCAGCCCTTGTAGGACTTATGATGATGGCAGCAAGATTCGTGGATGCAGTAACAGATGTAACAATGGGACAGATAGTTGACAGAAGCAGACCTGGTAAGAAAGGTAAGTTTGCTCCTTGGATAAGACGTATGTGTGGACCAGTTGCAGTTGCTTCATTTCTGATGTATGCAACATATTTTAAGGGAATGCCAATGGGATTTAAGATATTCTGGATGTTCTTCACATATCTTCTCTGGGGAAGCGTATGTTACACAGGAGTTAATATTCCTTATGGTTCAATGGCATCTGCAATTTCAGATAACCCAACAGACAGAACATCACTTTCTAACTGGAGAACAATTGGTGCAACACTTGCACAGACAGCTATTGGTGTTATATTACCACTTGTAGTATATTATACAGATGCAGCCGGTAATTCAGTATTATCTGGTGAAAAGATGATGATTGGAGCATTAATCTGCTCAATAGGCGCAGTTATATGTTATATGCTCTGCTATCATATGACAACAGAAAGAGTTAAGGTAGAACAGAATACACAGAAGTTCTCATTTAAGGAACTTATTAAGCAGCTTGTTCATAACAAGTCATTAATAGGAATTATTGTATGTGCGTTAGTATTCTTACTTGCACAGTTATCATTAAGCAACATGAATGCTTATGTATATCCTAATTACTTTGGAAATATAAAGGCTATGTCTATAGCAAGTCTTGCAGGAACAGTTGTTATACTTACACTTTCAACATTTATAGTAAAGCTTGCTTCAAAGATAGGTAAAAAAGAATTATCAATGATAGGATGCTTTATAAGTGCAGCTTCCTTCATACTATTATTCATAATTCATACACACAATGTATGGGTATGGGTAGGCTTGATTATCGTAGCTACAATAGGAACTTCAATGTTCAACATGGTAATATGGGCTATGATTACAGATGTAATTGACGAGTCAGAGGTTCAGACAGGAGTTCGTCAGGACGGAACAATTTATTCAGTATATTCATTTGCAAGAAAGCTTGGACAGGCTTGTTCATCAGGTTTATCAGGAGTACTTCTTTCAATAATAGGATACACTTCAGCAACAGCATTTGATACAAAGATAGTAGACGGAATATATAATATTACATGTCTTGTTCCAGCAGGAGGAATGATATTACTTTTACTTGCTTTATGGTTCTTATATCCTCTTAATAAGAAGAGAGTTGAAGAGAATGCAGAGAAGCTTAGAATTAAGAGAAATGAAAATGCGTAGTGCGGGACAATAAAATTATTATACAAAATTATTAAAATCACAGGAGGAATTAATTATGTTATATCCAATATTAACAGAATCAAGATTATTAAGTGACTTAAGTGGAGTATGGGATTTTAAGTTAGACAATGGTAAGGGCTTTGATGAGAAATGGTATGAAGCACCATTAAAGGATGCAGACACTATGCCAGTTCCAGCTTCTTACAATGATTTAAAGGAAGGAGCAGATTTCAGGGATCATTACGGATGGGTATTCTATCAGAGAAACATTTCAGTTCCATCATATGTAAAGAGCCAGAGAATCGTATTAAGATGTGCAGCAGTAACACATTACGCAAAGATTTATCTTAATGGTAATTTAATATGCGAGCATAAGGGTGGCTTCCTTCCATTTGAGGTTGAGTTAAATGATGTGTTAGAGGATGGCGATAATCTTCTTACAATCGCAGTTAATAATGTTATAGATTACACAACTCTTCCAGTTGGTGGTAAGGCTAATATGATGAGCGGTCTGATGGGAGGAATGGGAGCAGGAGCAGCTGAAAAGCCTCAGAACAATCCTAACTTTGACTTCTTTAACTATTGCGGTATCACAAGACCAGTTAAGATATACACAACACCTAAGACTTATATCAATGATATTACAGTAACATCAGATATTGACTTTGGAAAGGAAGCACCATCAGCAGTACTTAACTATGCTGTTGATATTGAGGGTGTTGATAAGGACAGCACAGCTTGCAAGATTGAGGTATTTGATGCTGAGGGTAACAAGGTTGCAGAGGCAGCAGGAACACAGGGAAAGATTGAACTTGAGAATGTAAAGCTTTGGCAGCCATTAAATTCTTATCTTTACCAGATAAAGGTTACAGCAGGAGAAGATGTATATACTCTTCCATATGGTGTAAGAAGTGTAAGAGTAGATGGAGTTAAGTTCCTTATCAATGAAAAGCCATTCTACTTTAAGGGCTATGGAAAGCATGAGGATACATTCCCTAACGGACGAGGAATTAATCTTCCTATGAACACAAAGGATATATCTATTATGAAGTGGCAGCATGCTAACAGCTTCAGAACAAGCCATTATCCATACAGCGAAGAGATGATGAGATTATGTGACGAGGAAGGTATCGTTGTTATTGATGAAACAACAGCAGTAGGTGTTAATCTTCAGTTTGGTGGCGGTGCTAACTTCGGCGGAGAAAGAATCGGTACATTTGATAAAGAACACGGAGTTCAGACACAGGAGCATCATAAGGATGTTATAAGAGACCTTATTTCAAGAGATAAGAACCATGCCTGTGTTGTTATGTGGAGTATTGCGAATGAGCCTGATTCAGCAGCAGAGGGCGCATATGATTACTTTAAACCATTGTTTGACCTTGCAAAGGAAATCGATCCACAGAAACGTCCTTGCACATTAGTAAGTGTTCAGGGAACAACTGCTGATACTGATTGTTCTTCTAAATTAAGCGATGTTATATGCCTTAACCGTTATTATGGCTGGTATTTTGGTGGACCAGACCTTGAAATCTCTGAAAAAGGACTTCGCAAGGAGCTTTCAGACTGGGGCAAGCTTGGAAAACCAGTAATGTTTACAGAATATGGTGCAGATACTGTCAGTGGACTTCACGATACAACATCTGTTATGTATACAGAGGAATATCAGGTAGAGTATTATGAGATGAACAATAAGGTATTTGATGAATATGAATTCGTAGTAGGTGAGCAGGCTTGGAACTTTGCAGATTTTGCTACAAGCCAGAGCTTACTCAGAGTACAGGGTAACAAGAAGGGCTTATTCACAAGGGATAGAAAGCCTAAGATGGTAGCTCACTACTTCCGTAACAGATGGAGTGGAATCCCAGAATTCGGTTACAAGAAATAAGCTTATGCTGGCAGAATACATTTGTGCCTGTATAATATGATGTAAGTGTGATACTCACATCATAAAATAAACATACTAAGTGATTAGTATAAAAACTTTCCAATATTATAGTAACAACAAACAGGAGATATGCGGGATGACTGCATATCTCCTGTTTATGTATACAATGAATATATACGATATATATAATGAGCACGTAAATAATGAGCAATAGTAATAATTGTAATTAAAGCAATTATTATGTTAAAATGATGTAAGGGTCAGGATACATGCTGATTCGTTTATAATAAATAGTATTTTGATTAGAATATAGTGAGAGGGTAACAGAGTATGCAGTATAAAATTTATAATGACGATTTTGATGTAATAATTGATTCTAAAGGATGCGAGATAATATCTGTAGTAAGAAAGCAGGATTCAAAGCAGTATATATGGAATGGCAGTCCGGATGCATGGAAAAGACATACACCAGTTCTTTTTCCACTTGTAGGAAGATATAAGAATGATACTTCTGTATATAAAGGAAAAGAATATCATATGACACAGCATGGCTTTGCAAGAGATTCTGAATTCACATTGGTACATAAGGAAGATAATGTGATAATAATGAAGCTTATATCAAGTGAAGAAACAAAGCAAAAGTATCCTTTTGATTTTGAACTGATGATAACTCATAGACTTAGTGGAAATAATATAAGCACAATATGGGAAGTAAAGAATACTGGTGATGATGTTATGTATTTTAGTATAGGTGGACATCCTGCATTTGTGTGCGGCGATAATGCCATCGGCGCGCAGATAAGATTTGATACTGAGGATGATAAGGTGGCTTATAAGCTGTTATCAGAGGATGGTCTTCTTATGCCAGAGGAACATTATCTCACTCTCTCAAATAATAATGTTACAATCACAAAGGAGTTTTTTGATAAAGATGCTCTAATTGTTGAAAACAGTGGGATTAAGAGCGTGAGCTTAAGTAAGGATTGTGAACCAGTTGTAGAAGTTATGTTTAAGGCTCCTGTTTTCGGACTATGGTCAGCAGCAGGAAAAGGAGTACCTTTCGTGTGTATAGAACCATGGTACGGAAGGACAGATGCCATAGACTCAGACGGCAGTCTTACTGCCAGAGAATGGGGCAATGAGCTGGCAGGAGGTGAAACATTTACAGGGGGATACAGGTGTAAGTTTCTATAATGTATATTTAACGCATTAAGAAAATGCGATTAAGTTGTATAATTTTCTTGAAGAGATTCTCCTAATACAGATAAGTTCGAACTAGATATGAAGACAAGGAGGGAACGATAAATATGTGTTTTTATTGTAGATGTAAGACAACAAGACCATCAGTAACGACACATGTTGTTACTTTTGATGATTGCATAATCATAATAAAAAATGTTCCATGTGAGGAATGTGAGGAATGCAGTGAAAAGTACTTTTCAGATGAAGTTATGGTTCGTCTTGAGAAGATTGTAGAGGCAGCAAGAGCAATAGCAAGTGAGGTATTTGTCACAGATTATAATAATAAAGTCGCTTAGATTTATGTATGCAGGCTATCAAAGTCGGGGGCTTTTGACCCCGACATCATTATATATGACTTAGGAATAGATAATTAATAGTTATAATCAGCAGTCAATCCTCAATCTGCCGTCCAGTTCCATCCATATGGAAGTTCTCGCGGATGATAAGCTGGGATATTGGAACAATCTCATAGCCTTGTTCTTCAAGGATTGTGAGTACTGTATCAAGGGCTTCGGCAGTGAACTTCGCACCATTATGCATAAGAATTATAGAACCGTTACCAAGAGCTTTATGTCTGGTGACGGTTTTTATTATGCTGTCAACGCCGTAGTCTTTCCAGTCAAGGGAGTCTACATCCCACTGCACAGGATAGTGGTTACAGCCATATACGGTGTTGATAAGCAGTGAATTATAGTCACCATAAGGTGGTCTGAATAGAAAGCAGTCATATCCTGTAAGTTCTTTGATTTTATTATCAACTGCGGTTATTTCTTCTTTCTGTTCAGAGGCACTCAGTTTGCTCATTTCCTTATGATTCTCGCTATGATTGCCGAGGTCGTGACCTCTGTTATATATTTCTTTAACCATATCAGGATATGTAGAAACCCAGCCGCCTGTCATAAAAAATGTTGTCTTGACATTGTGCTTATCAAGAATATCAAGCAGCTTTATCGTATCATCAGCACCCCAGGCGGCATCGAATGATATAGATATCTTTTTTTCATCAGTCTGTATACAGTATATAGGAAGTGCTTTCTTGCCAGCGACACAGTTTCCTTTGATAGAACCGCCATTTATACCATCCGAACCAGAACCAGAGTTATAACTAGAATCAGAGCCAGAATTGGAAACGGAATCCGAACCCAAATTAGAACCAGAATTGGAACCAGAATCAGAGTAAACAGGTTTTTTAGAACTGGCAGCAGTGTCTTTAGGGTTAAAGCTTGCGTAGATAAAAAAAGCAAAGGCAAGCATGAGAAGTATGGAGGATAAGAGTACAGACAGCTTAAGGTGGGTTATATTTTTAATATTGCTGACAGCATTGCTGCTGTTTTTGCTATTGATTCTATTCATAAGGTTTCTCCGTTATATAAAATGACATATATAATTGGTATAATATATGCACATATAATGGGTAATAATTACTTAATAATATTAGTTTTTTAAGAAAGTATGTATACAAGTAAATGTATTCTGTAGTATATTAATCCTAGTATGCGTGCGTACAGCAGGAAAGGATGGTTACTATATGAAATATACTAAGCAGGATATATTTAGAATGGTAGAGGAAGAGGATGTTGAGTTTATCAGACTTCAGTTCACAGATATGTTTGGAGTGCTAAAGAATGTGGCTATTACTTCAAGCCAGCTTGGCAAAGCACTGGATAACAAATGTATGTTTGATGGTTCTTCAGTAGAGGGCTTCGTAAGGATAGAAGAGTCTGATATGTATCTGTACCCGGATTATGATACATTTGAAATATTTCCATGGAGACCACAGCAGGGAAAGGTTGCAAGACTTATATGCGATGTATATACACCAAATGGTAAGCCATTCGAGGGTGATCCAAGATGGATACTTAAGAAAGTGATTAATGAAGCTAAGGATATGGGATATATATTCGAGGTTGGACCGGAATGTGAGTTTTTCCTTTTCCATACAGATGATAATGGACTTCCAACAACACTTTCCCATGAAAAGGCAGGTTATTTTGATTTAGGACCTACAGACCTTGGAGAGAATGTAAGACGTGATATGGTGCTTACTCTTGAAGATATGGGCTTTGAGATAGAGGCTTCCCATCATGAAGTTGCACCAGCGCAGCATGAGATTGATTTCAGATATGATGAAGCTTTAAAGACAGCAGATAATATTATGACATTCAAGCTTACAGTAAAGACTATAGCTAAAAGACATGGATTGTATGCAACATTTATGCCTAAGCCAAAGTATGGTATTAACGGCTCTGGAATGCATGTTAATATGTCTCTTGCTACAGAGGATGGAAAGAATATATTTGCAGATGATAGTGATAAGCTTGGATTATCAGAGGATGCATATCATTTCATAGCGGGTGTCATGAAGCATGCAAAGGGTATGACAGCTATTACTAATCCACTTGTTAACTCATATAAAAGACTTGTGCCAGGTTATGAAGCACCTGTATATATAGCATGGTCAGTAACTAACAGAAGTCCACTTATAAGAATACCAGCTTCAAGAGGAAATGGAACAAGGGTGGAGCTTAGAAATCCTGATCCTTCGGCTAATCCATACCTTGTACTTGCTACATGCCTTGCGGCAGGTCTTGATGGTATTAAGAATAAGCTGGAGGTTCCAGCCAGTGTTGACTGCAATATATTTGAGATGACAGAAGAGGAAAGAAAAGATGCAGGAATAGAAATACTGCCAGATAACCTTTATGATGCGATAAAGTATCTTAATGAGGATAAGTTTATATGTGGTGTTCTTGGAGAGCATATTACAACAAAGTATACAGAAGCCAAGCTAAAGGAATGGGATGATTACAAGACTCAGGTTACACAGTGGGAGCTCGATGAATATCTTTATAAGTTTTAATATACGAGGTTAGAATATGTCTACATTGATTGTTGCATTTCCGAAGATAGAGGAGGCAAGGTCTGTAAGAAGTCTCCTGGTTCGTAAGGGATATGATGTGGCAGTTCCTTGTACAAGTGGGGCACAGGTTATCAATCAGGCAGATGCACTGTCTGACGGTATCATTATAAGTGGTTATAAGCTTTCAGATAATATGATTTATTCTGAATTATGCGAATATAAGCCTAAAAGCTTTGAACTGCTGCTTGTTGCATCACAGAATCTGTGGGAGGACTGTCAGGATAGCAATGTTGTATGTGTAGCTATGCCTATCAAGGTAAATGATCTGTTATCTACCATAGAGATTATGCTGCAGTCTCAGATAAGAAAAAGAAGAAAGGCCCGTACAACACCAAGGCAGAGAAGTCCCAAAGAACAGAAAATAATAGATAACGCAAAGCATCTGCTTATGGAAAGAAATAATATGACAGAGCAGGATGCGTTCAGGTATATCCAGAAGTGTAGTATGGATAGCGGTAACACTATGGTTGAGTCAGCAACGATGGTGTTAAGTATATATGCAGATGTGTAGGTACAGAAGTGTAGTTAAGGTATACATCAGTAAGGCTTTGAATACCTTCTAAGACCGACATTACAGCATGATATGATACCAGGGGTCCCAAGGTCTTTCACCCACCTATGAGCAAGCTCATGTGGGTTTAGACCTTTTGACCCTGGTATCATAATATAGAATATTAAGTGTGAGAATAATTATATTCAATAGAATAATCATTTTCACATAAAGAAATGGAGATTGATATGAAGTTTACAAAGATGCAGGGTGCAGGCAATGATTATGTATATGTGGATTGCACTAAGTTACCTCTGGCAAACCCATCAGAGGTGGCTGTAAGGGTGAGTGACAGACATTTTGGAATAGGTTCTGATGGACTTATACTTATAAAGCCGTCTGATAAGGCAGACTTTTTTATGGAGATGTATAACGCAGATGGTTCACAGGGACAGATGTGTGGAAATGGAATAAGATGTGTAGGAAAGTACGTATATGACAATGGTCTTACAGATAAGACAACAGTCAATGTAGAGACATTGGCAGGTATTAAGATACTTAAGTTAAATGTTGGAGATGATGGCAAGGTAGCTTCTGTAGTAGTTAATATGGGAAAACCGGAACTTGAGGCTTCAAAGGTACCTGTAGATGTTAATGCTTTAGTAGAATATAAGGCAGCTTACAGGAATACATATAAGAATGATGCCACACTGTGTCCGCTTGCTGTTAAAGCACTTGATAATGTGGAAAATGCAGTTATTAATGAAGCAATACTGGTGGATGGAAAATCATATGATATAACAGGTGTATCTATGGGTAACCCACATGATATTGTATATCTTGATAACGATATAGATATAACAAAATTCGATATAGAAAAGGTTGGACCATACTTTGAGAATCATAAGGCATTTCCAGAAAGAATCAATACAGAGTTCGTACAGGTATTAGACAGAAAAACTCTTAACATGAGAGTGTGGGAGAGAGGTTCTGGTGAGACATTCGCATGTGGAACAGGAACATGTGCGACAGTTGTTGCTACAGTTCTTAATGGCATGTGTGACAGTAAGGATGTAACAGTTCACCTTCTAGGAGGAGATCTTAAGATAACATGGGATGAAGAAAGCGGGGATGTATATATGGAAGGTCCGGCAGCTACCGTGTTTACAGGAGAGATTGAATTATAGTTAAATAAAATACAGCATTTCAGATACTGGCAGAATAATGGTATGTAAAGGAGAAAGAGATATGATGACAGATATGAATATGAATGAATTCCTTAATGTGCTTTCATCAAAGGAACCAGTTCCAGGTGGAGGCGGTGCATGTGGTTATGTTGCAGCAGTTGGCATGTCACTTGGTAACATGGTTCTTGCACTTACAACAGGAAAGAAAAAATATGCCGAATATCAGGATGAAATTGAAAAGCTTATAGTACGTGCAAATGACCTGACTAAAGAACTGGCAGAATGTATGGATAAGGATGCCAAAGCTTTCAAGCCTTTATCGGAGGCGTATGGTCTTCCTAAAGATACTGATGAGCAGTTAAAGCACCGTGAAGAGGTTATGGAAAAAGCGCTTATAGCAGCAAGTGAAGCACCACTTTCCATGATGGAGGTTATAGTTGAAGCTATTGGACTTATAGACAGGATATCTGTTATTGGCAGCAGATTAGCTATAAGTGATGCGGGAGTAGGTGTACAGATGTGTAAGGCAGCACTCAACGGAGCTTCACTTAATGTATACATAAATACAAAGCTTATGAAGGACACTGATGTGGCAGATGATATGAATACAAGGGCAGATGAGCTCATCATCAGAGGTAATCAGATGGCAGATGAGGTGTATGACAGAGTTATGGATTGTGTGAGATAGCCAGACATATATGTGTAGTTGTAATTATGATAAAAATCACAACAAAATAAAATATATTTAAATAACAAATATGGAGATATATAGATAATGGAGATATTAAAAGGACTTCCAGTAGCTAATGCCATTAATGAAAAGCTTATGGAACAGGTTAAAAGTATAGAAGGTCCACTTCCACACCTTGCTATTATCAGGGTTGGTGAAAGACCAGATGACTGCTCATATGAAAGAGGAGCTGTTAAAAAGATGGATAAGGTAGGAGTCAGATGTACAACATATACATTTGATGCTGATATAGATAATGATACCTTTCAGGCTGAGTTCGATAAGATTAACGAGAATCCTGACATAGATGGTATTCTTATGTTAAGACCACTTCCAAAGCAGCTTGATGAAAAGCAGATTGAAAACAAAATAGATCCAAGAAAGGATCTTGATGGTATATCACCTCTTAACTTAGCTAAGGTATATGCCGGTGATGAGAGTGGATATGCACCATGTACAGCAGAGGCAGTCATTGAGATGTTAGATTATGCTGGTATTGATATAAAGGGTAAAAGGGTAACAGTTGTAGGAAGAAGTCTTGTTATAGGAAAACCTGTTTCTATGCTTCTTATGAAGCGCAATGCAACAGTTACAGTATGTCATACAAAGACAGTTGACATGGCAGGTACATGTAAGAACGCTGAGATACTTGTTGCGGCTGCAGGTTCTGCACGTATGATTAAGAAGGAATATGTAGCAGATGGCGCAGTTGTCATTGATGTAGGTATTAATGTAGATGACGAGGGCAATTTATGTGGTGATGTTGATTTTGATGCTATAAGCGATATCGCAGCAGCAGCAACACCTGTTCCTGGTGGAGTTGGTTCAGTTACTACATCTGTGCTTGCAAAGCATCTTGTTAAGGCGGCTATGGCACGTTAGCTATATGCAATTAGTTATGCAGAATATTGTAATAAATATACAACAGTGAAATATTGGAGGTTGAGTTTTGAAAGAAAGAGAAAAGTTTGGCTCACGTTTAGGGTTTATACTTGTGTCAGCCGGATGTGCAGTAGGGCTTGGCAATGTATGGAAGTTTCCATACATATGTGGAATTAACGGAGGAGCAGCATTTGTACTGATATATCTTGTGTTCCTTGCTATTCTTGGTTTTCCTATTGTGTGTGCTGAGTTTGCGATAGGACGAGGAAGCGGAAAGGGTGCAGCCAGAGCGTTTGAGGTACTAGAGAAAAAGGGAAGTAAGTGGCATTACTTTAAGTGGGTATCAGTAGTTGGAAGTTATATTCTTATGGCTTTCTATACTATGGTAGCAGGATGGATGCTTTATTATGCTTTCAAGGAAGCAAGCGGCTCACTTACAGGTGTCAGTTCAGAGCAGATAACCGCAGAGTTTGGCAATATGTTAGGTAATCCTGGAGTCATGATTGTATGGATGATGATAGCGATATTGTTGTCCTTTGGGGTATGTGCACTTGGACTGGAAAAGGGTATTGAAAAGATAACAAAGGTAATGATGTCATGTCTTATAGTGCTGATTGTTGTGCTTGCGATACATTCGCTTGTTTTACCAGGCGCATCTGAGGGTGTTAAGTTTTATCTTGTTCCTAATCTTGATACTATTAAGACAAGAGGTATAGGCCCTGTTATATTCGATGCCATGACACATGCATTTTTTACACTTAGTGTAGGTATTGGTGCTATGGAAATCTTCGGAAGCTACATGAAGAAGGATAGAACCATAGGTGGCGAAGCTGTTAACATAGTAGTACTTGATACATTCGTTGCACTTATGGCTGGGTTTATTATTATACCAGCATGTTTTTCATTTGGAGTACAGCCTGATGCAGGTCCTTCGCTGCTTTTTAAGACACTTCCGAATGTGTTTAACAGCATGGCTGGTGGAAGAGTATGGGGAACAGCATTCTTTATATTTATGTCGTTTGCGGCGCTTTCAACGGTTATAGCTGTATTCGAGAATATTATTTCGTTTTACATAGACCTTAAGGGTTATTCAAGAAAAAAGGTAGTGCTGTGGAATATTATATTTATGTCGCTGCTTTCAGTTCCAGCAGTATTAGGTTTTAATGTGCTTTCAGGTTTTGAACCACTTGGTCCAGGAACTGGTATTATGGATCTTGAAGATTTCCTTGTATCGTATAATCTTCTTCCACTTGGAAGTATGATATTCGTGTTATTCTGTACAAAGAAGAATGGCTGGGGCTGGGAAGACTTCAGACAGGAAGCTAATACAGGTAAGGGCATAAAGTTCCCTGAATGTTTCAGGTTCTATATGAGTTATATACTTCCGGCGATTATTGTAATTGTATATCTTAAGGGATATTATGATACATTTGCAAAGCTTGGAACATCATATCTTGTTGGATGGATGATATTCGCAGTGGTGATGCTGTGTGCAATATTCGGAATTGCGAATTATAAGAAAAAATAGATTGTAAAAAGATGTCGGATTAAGTTATTAAACCCCAGTCACAGATGCTTAGTGCATATGTGGCTGGGGTTTAACAATTTTTAATACAATAATATTTATAATCTGTATATTAAGAGTATTTTTCAAGCTCTTTTATATAAGATGAGCTGTTTGTTGATGAAGTATATACCTGATTGTTTAAAAAGTAATCCAGAGCAGCTCTTCTACATTCCTCGATATGAGTTCTCATGGCAGCCTCAGCTTCAGCATATTTATCATTAATCAGCAAGTTAAGGATTTCCATATGTTCATGCTTGGCATCATGTATATGAGCCTGATTCTGTTTACTTGAAATTATTATCCTTGTATTTTCCTCAAAAACGCGCTGCATCATGTCAATTATATATTTGTTTCCACAATGTTCAATAATAAAAAGATGCATAGCAGTATCAAGGCGGAAACTGTTATGTATATCTGTAACAGGTTCTTCGAACTTTTGACAGAATAGGGTAAGCCCTTCCTTAGGAAGATGAGGAGCAGCAAGCTTAAGAGCTATTGGTTCGATTTCTAGTCGTGTCTGGAAAACCTGTATTACATCATTGAAAGTTATATTAGTAACGTATATACCTTTTTTAGGCAGAATCTGGACAAAGCCTTCCATTTCAAGCTTGCTTATGGCTTCTCTTATTGGTGTACGGCTGAGATTAAGATCAGCAGCAAGTTGTGCTTCGTTAATAAGAGATCCAGGTGGGTATACACAATCAACCATTCTTTCTTTTAGCGTGAGGTATGTTTGTTCTTTTAATCCCTTTTTGGAAATATTTTCTGTATTTGCCATAATAATTCTCCGTTTCTACGTAGATTTTTCTCTATTCATGTTTTACGTTTAATATAAATGCATGTTAGAGAATGATAATGTGTTAAAATACACATTATTGTTTCTTAATGTATTGTGTTTAATAACTGATGTATACATCTATTATATTACACTAATATAAGCTGATTAGCAACAGATAAATTGTTAAAACATTTTAGAAAAAAGCTGGTGAGGTAGCTAAAGAATTGATGTGTATCTAAAAAATAATGTTTATTTTTATGGATTTTAATATAATTTGAAAAGGACACTTATATGAAATTATATGTAAAATCAAAACAATGCATTGGTAAAAATGCACAAAAATATAATGAAAAAATTATAGAAAATTAAGCATTGCGCAAACTTAAATAACTGTTGTATACTACAGTTACACAAGAGGTATGCAAAACAATGCAAGTAATAATAAGCGCGCATATTATGAAAGCATGGATTTAGCATTTCTTAATCAATGACAGATTTGTATAAGAGTATTTAGTACAGATCCAATAGCGTGTAAATATAATCAATCATACGCTATAAGATTAAAAGGAAATTGTAGGAGGACAATCATATGGATATGATAATCATTCTCGTAGGACTTGCATTGTTACTAGTCCTTACATTAAAGAAAGTGCCGGTTGTATATGCAGCGGCAATCAGTGTTATATTTATAGCACTTTTCAGCAGACTTCCAGTTGTATCAACTATGACAGGTGATTATATGACTGGATTTGCAAACTTTGTTAAATCATCATGGCTTATGCTGTTGTTAGGTGCCATTCTTTCAAAGGTCATGGATATTACAGGAGCAGCAAGGTCAATAGCTTCATTTATTATTGGTAAGCTTGGTGTTAAGTTTGCCATACCAGCTATCGTAATCGCTGGTGGACTTTTAACTTATGGTGGCGTATCTGCCATGGTTTCATGTTTTGCACTTTATCCAATCACACTTGCGGTATTCAGGGAAGCTGATATGCCAAGAAAGCTTATACCTGCAACAATCGGTGCTGGTATATTCACATGGGTAACAATGTTACCTGGTAATCCTCAGGTGCAGAATATTATTCCATCATCATTTCTTCCAACTAATGCTATGGCAGCTCCAGTAGTTGGTGTTGTATGTGGCGTTTTTACACTTGCACTTATTCTGGTTTATCTTATGTGGGAATCAAACAGAGCAAGGAAAAATGGAGAAGGCTTTATTGTTGATGAAGAAACATCCAAAGTCCTTGCAAAGACAGATGAGATGGAAGCAAATGGAAAGCTGCCTAATGTAGTACTTGCTATTCTTCCTATCGTATGTGTAGCAGTTGTACTGAATGTATTAAAACAGGATATATCAGTTGCGCTTTTATCAGGAATTGTTCTTTGCTGTATATTATTCTTTAAGAATATTACAGGAGTACAGAAGATGCTTACAGATGCTGTCAGCAGTGCAGCAGTTACAACTATCAATGCATCAGCTATAGTAGCCATAGGTTCAGTTGTTAAAGCAGCACCAGGATTTAACCAGATTGTTAATGGAATTCTTAACTTTAGTACATCAGGTGGTAATCCACTTATTATATTTGGTATTGCTACTACATTATTATGTGGACTTAATGCATCAGGTATGGGAGGACTTTCAACAACACTTTCAGTACTTGCAGAACCATTTATGGCTATGGGAGTTAATCCAGCTATAATGCACAGAATAGGTGTTATTGCATCTGTAGGTCTTGACAGTCTTCCTCATAGCGGCGGTATCGTTGCAGTCCTTGCTATATCGGGAGTTTCATACAAGGAAGGTTATAAATATTTATTCGTAGTAACAGTTGTTATTACATTACTTGCACTCGCACTTGCCTTAGTACTTGGCAACATTATGTATCCTATAGCAGCTTAAAGTGTTATAGAATATCAGTAAAAAACTATAAACATATCAACAGAAAGGAATAAAGAATTATGAAAGAAGAGTATATTAAGAAAGAAACAACATCATTTAAGGAATTAGTAAAAAACGAGCAGATATTTGCACCATGTGTATGGGACTGTAGAACTGCAAGAGCAGCGGAACTCACAGGCTTTAAGGCACTTATGTTAAGTGGTGGACAGCTTGCAGAAAGTGTTGCAGGTCTTCCGGATATTGGTCTTATAACAGCAGATGACCTTGTACAGTCAACAGAAAGAATATGTAACTATTCATCACTTCCACTTATAGTAGATGCAGATGATGGATTCGGAGATACTCCACTTACTACATACAGACTTATAAAAAGACTTATAAATGCAGGAGCAAAAGGCTGTACTATCGATGATACAACAGGCATCAGAGGCTGGAACAGATGGGGCTTTGCAATGATGAACGGATATAAGGATGGAGATATCAAGCATGAAGTTGTTTCAAGAGAAAAATGGCTTGCAAAAGTTGCAGCAAGTCTTGAGGCTGCAAAGGGAACAGATTTCTTAGTTATAGCACGTACAGAATGTAAGCTTGAATATGGTATAGATGAGGCTATTGAAAGATGCAAGGCTGCTGAGGCTATGGCAAAGGATATGGGTGTTGATGTTATGACACTTATTATTGGCCTTAAGACTATAGAGGAAGCTGAAAAGGTAAGTAAGGAAGTTAAGGGCTGGAAGATGTGGCCGGATGTTATGAGTAAGAATGGCAAGGCAGATATTAACCTTGATGATGTTATTCCTTATGGATTTAACTTTGTAACATGTCACGTATTTGAGAAAGCATCTATGTTTGGTATGTATGTATATGGTAAGGAAACTTTAAAAGACCGTAATACTGTATTCCATGATGAACACGATATGGGTGGCATGCCAAAAGAAGATATGCCAAAGTGGATTGACATGGGTCTTAACTACTATATTGGAATAGAAGAAGAATTTAATGATATGGCTAAGAAATATAATAAATAATATTCCCAAAATAGATACAGTAAATTAATAAGGCGTATAAGTGTATTGATAAAAATATAGTAAGAAAATACTGTCAGAGCAGATGTCTATGCTATGTAATGTTGATTATATAAACATGAGTCTGCACTGGCAGGAAAGGAGATATGTATGGTTCGTAAAAGAGATGATAAAATATATGATAAAAAACCGAGTCCCTTCAATGGAACTGGAGAAATACTTGTAAGAAGTCTTCTTAATGGAGAGGATGAGATGTATAAAGCAGGCAGAGTATTTGGACATACAACAGTATATCCAGGTTCTGCTATAGGATACCATATCCATAATGGTGAGTCAGAAACCTATTATATATTAAGCGGTACAGCAAAGTATAATGATAATGGTGTTATAAAGACAGTTACAGCTGGAGATGTTACATTTACAGGTTCAGGTGAAGGTCATGGAATAGAGGCGATAGGTAACGAGCCTGTTGAGATGATTGCTCTTATCTTATATGATAAAAGATAAGAAGGTTTGATTAATATGCTGATAACTTCAAGGCTTATCAGAAGATTTGCCCATAATACAGAACCCTCCATAATATAAACCCTGATATATGTTGACTTAAGGTTCTGTGAAGTTATTAAAACCTGCTATAGTTGATTAGCCGTAATCACTATAGCAGGGCTTTTTAGTATATTGCTATCA
>FR886279.1:48935-70713 GCA_000436535.1 Eubacterium sp. CAG:252
CAGTACATAAGTGCTATATTGAAAATAAGCATAATATGCGGAATAATTAGCAGTATACAATTAACCAGCCATAAATCTCATAACAAGTTCAACTATGAATACAGCAGCACAACTAAACATAGCAACCTGAAAAAGACTTTTCCCCATCCAGGCAAGTACAACAGCTATCACAAATGCAATAGCGGCGGATATAACACTGTTTGTAGATTCAAGTATGGCAGGAAACGTCATAACTGCAAGTGTTACATAAGGTACATAATACAGGAAAGACTTGATAGTTGTATTCTTGATTTCTTTTCTGATAAGTGTAAGTGGCAGTGTTCGGATAAGGTATGTTACAACTGCCATTATAAGTATGTATATATAAGTATTATGCAAAAGCATTTATTTTAGCTCCTTTAGTTTGATAATTTATTCAGTATCATGGCTTGTATCAGCGGAATTGTCGTTTTCTTTAACAGGAAACAATACAGCAGCCGCAAGTGAAATAACTACTGTAAGGATAATAATACGTGTTCCAGATGATATCGAACTGACAACAGGTGCATAAGAGAATATGCAGCTTATAATCATAGATATAGCAACAACGCAAGCTACAATTTTGTTCTTTCTTGCTGGTGGAATGATGATAGCAATAAACATTCCATATAGTCCGACACTTAGCGCACTTACGATGCTTGCTGGAAGTATGTTTCCAAAAAGTACACCAAAGTAGGTTCCAAGAACCCAGGCAGGGGATGCAACAAGCACCATGCCATACATATATGCAGGATTGAGCTTTTCAGGAACAGATACACATAATCCAAATATTTCATCAGTAACAAAAAGTCCCATGATCAGTCTGTGAAAAAAAGGCATTTTGTTGTCAAGCTTCTGGCTTAACGCACAGGACATAAGAAAGTATCGTGCGTTGATGATAAGTTCCATGACAGCTATTTCTGCATATGTGGCGAGTGCGGCTATAAGCGTGAATCCGGCGAATTCTCCGGCAGAGGCGTGGCAGGTGATGCTGGCAAGTGCAGCCTGAAGTGCGGTAAGACCAGCGTTTTTAGCAGCTATTCCAAGAGTAAAGGACACAGCAAGATATCCAAGAGCTATTGGCATACCATTATGTATACCCTTTTTCAGCCAGTATGATGTAGAAGTGTTCATAAATATTATATCTCCATTTTTGTAAAATTAAATATATTTAATCCAGACGTTATGTTACATGACTTAAAAATAAAAGCAATATCATATATTACACCATATAAAATAAAGTGTCAAAAGTGTAAATTTTTAAATTCAGTTATTCTATTCCTGTGATTCTTTTCTTTTGTTCTATGTAGGACATTATGATATAACATTGATATTTATTTATCAAACTTATATAAAAATCCAAGCAACCATTTATATAAAGTATCTTTAAAACGACATTGAGTTGTTTAAAATGCATAAAAAATGCCCAATAAATTTATAAAAAAATGATAATTGATTATATACCGGTATACTGGTATACTGCAAGTGTCGAAAGGAAAGACAAAAAGTTAACAAACATTTTAAAACACAATCAATAACAAAGTTTAAGGAGGAAACATATTATGAATACAACATTTGATTTAGGAAACGGATTAAAGGTAATCGATCTTACAAAGCCATTAGACCCAAAGACAGAGTCTAGAAGATGCCATCTTATCAGATATAATACAGGTGGACCAATCCCTGATTTCCATACAGCTATGGATCTTACAAGCCATCTTGGAACACATTGTGAGTGTCCTTATCATCATGATGATAACTGGCCATCAGTTGCAGAGCTTCCACTTACAACATTTATGGGAAGAGCAATATATGTAGATTTCAAGGATACACTTCCTCATAGAAAGCACATCAGTGCAGCAGACCTTGATAAGGCAACAGAGGGCTGGGTTAAGGAAGGAGATATTCTTATCATAGATTCTTCTTATAAGATTGATCCATTCACACCTGATACTAATACAGATAAGGATCAGAGATTATTAGTTAATGGTGAAACAGCACAGTGGTGTGTAGACCACAAGATTAAGTGTGTAGGCTTTGGTGATGGAGTTTCAATTGAGAACTGCAACGAAGATGTTAAGCCTTTCCACGATATCTGTATG
Source organism: Eubacterium sp. CAG:252 (assembly GCA_000436535.1). Lineage (GTDB taxonomy): Bacteria > Bacillota > Clostridia > Lachnospirales > Lachnospiraceae > Lachnospira. The sequence continues at coordinate 51,056 of FR886279.1, forward strand.
GCAGAAAACATAGTATTCCTTGAGGTATTAAAGAATCTTGATAAGCTTTCACAGGATACATTCTTTATGTCATATTCACCACTTCCAATCTATGGATTAGATTCATGCCCTATCAGAGCATATGCAATCGAAGGACTTGCTGAATTTACGAGATAATATAGAAAAGCATTACGGTTGATAATCAGCCGGTAAGTCTGTAAAAGCTGATGACTATGATTATTATAGAGGCTTTTAAACAGGTGATAATATTACCGGCTGGATTTTAAAATATGCTATATATAAAGTATATTGTATAATAAGAAATATTACGGTTCAGAAATGGAGGATTAGTGTGAAAAATAAGATTTTTCACACGCAAGATTTGTACTTCGCACAAACTTGAGATGCGCAAAGAAGCAGCGCAAGAATGGAGGATTACTATGAAGATAGCAGTACTTGGAGCTGGTGCTATGGGTTCTATATATGGTGGACATCTTTCTATGAATAATGATGTTTACATGATAGATAAGAAGGAAGACCTTGTTGAGAAGATTAGTGCAGACGGATTAAAGTTATATGAAAATGATAAAGATGTTGTATACCATCCAAAGGCATTACTTAGCAGCGAAGGAATAGGTGAGGTTGATCTTGTTATTATATTTGTCAAGGCATTATACTCAAGAGCTGCGCTTATGGAAAATAAGGCTATAATCGGTGATAATACTTATGTTTTAACTCTTCAGAATGGTGCCGGACACGAAGATATTATTGAAGAGTTCGTTCCTAAGGAAAGAATTATTATAGGAACAACAGAAGATAATGGAGCTATTCTTGATAACGGATATGTTAGAAGAGGCGGCAAGGGAAAGACTAATATAGGTATGCTTGTAGAAGACAAGAATAATATGCTTGAGAAAGTAAAGGTCTGTCTTGATGGATGTGGTTTTGATACACACATTTACGATAATATACAGCAGCTTATATGGGATAAGCTCTTTACGAATGTCTCACTTAGTGCATTAACAGGAGTACTTCAGGTACCTATCGGGTTCATCGCAGAGGATGAATATGCATGGAATATGACAGTTACACTTATAAAAGAAGCAATGCAGGTAGCAAAGGCTATGGGACTTGAGTTTGATGAGGATGAAATGATTGAGAGAGTAAGAAATACTTCAATCAATTCACCAGAAGGAAGAACATCTATTTACGCAGACTTAAAGGCAGGCAGACTTACAGAAGTTAATACAATAAGTGGTGCAGTTGTGAAGGCAGGAGACAGACTTGGTGTGCCAGTTCCTTCACATAAGATGATAGTTAATATGGTTCACGCCATGGAAGATAAGAGTAAGAATAACGTCCAGTAAAAGATATAGAATTATTGAATAGATTGCTGGTAAATAAAAATATTAGCATGTATTAATATAATATCAGCGAGAACAGACAGAAACTAAATATAGAGAATAATAAAAATAATTAAAATTAAGGAATGTCTGCTAACGGAATACAGACGAAAAGGAGCAACAAAATGATATTTTCATCAATTCACACAAAGGATGATTATTCTAATTATCCAAAGGCAGTACAAAGAGCAATCGAATACTTAAAGAGCAATGATTTCACAAAGATGGAGCCAGGCGTATACGAAATAGAAGGAAAGCAGTTATATGCACAGGTATTTGATGCTATGACAGAACCACTTGCAGACAGAAAGCCAGAGGTTCATGAGAAGTACTTAGATGTACAGTTCCTTGTAACAGGAAGAGAAAAGTTAGGGTTTACACCAGATACAGGCAACTATGAAGTAGCTGAAAGATTTGACGAGAGAGACCTTATATTCTATAAGGAAGTTGAAAATGAAGGTTTCATCACATCTACACCAGGATGCTTCTGTGTATTCTTTCCAACAGATGTGCACAGACCACAGGTTGCAGATGGAGAACCTATTAAAGTAAGAAAAGTTGTAGTAAAGGTAAGCGTAGACCTTTTAAAGTAATCACGTAGATACATACAGGCTGCTGGCAGACATTTATCAGGGTTATGGCTGTCAGCGGGGATGTATCGGATATGGAGGAATTTATGGGCAAGAAACTAATAGCATTGATATTATGCGTAACAATGCTGGCCAGTCTTACACTTACAGGATGTTCAACTAACAGTGCGGACGGTCAGGAAGTAAAAATCATAAGAGTAGCATTCAACCAGAATGAAAATCATCCACAGTACAAGGCTATGAAGGAACTTGGTGAAAAGTTCGAGCAGGCAACTAATGGAAGATACAAGATGAATATATATGCCAATGGTGTGCTTGGTGAGCAGGGTTCTATGGCAGAGTTCATAAGAACAGGTGCTCTTGATATGGCTATCGTTCCATGTTCAGTGCCAGAAGGATATGATTCAGACTTTGCTATCGTAGGTGCCCCTTATCTTTACAAGGATATGGACCACTTAAGAAGAGCAACAGAAACTGGTGTATTCACAGACCTTTTTAAGTCAACAAGGAAATATAATTTTGAGGTTCTTACAATATATACAGCCGGTGAGAGAAACATATATGCAGCTAAGCCTATTAACTCAGCAGATGACCTTAAGGGTATGATTGTCAGAGTTAATGACAGTACTACATATCTTAACATGGTTAAGTATATGGGTGGTACAGGTACAGCAATGTCTCAGTCAGAGGTATATACAGCACTCCAGCAGGGTGTTATTGATGCAGGTGAAAACAGTGAGCTTGTATACTCAGACTTCAAGCATTATGAAGTAGCAAAGTATTATTCATATACAAGACATATCGTACATCCAGACGTAGTAGTAGCAAGTACTAACTTTCTTGACAGTATGTCAGCAGAAGACAGAGCAATATTTGACGAGCTTGTAATGGAGTCAACAGAATACGAATTTGACACATTTAAGGAAGCTGTTGAAAAAGGTAAGGAAGAAGCAGAAGCACACGGAGCAATATTTGTATATCCAGATACTAACGAATTCAGAGAGAAATGCCAGCCATTACTTGACAGTATCGCTAATCAGTCAGATATGACAAAGGATATATATAATAAGGTAGAAGCTTTACGTGACGAGAACTAATGAGGAGGTGTACTTAATATGAAGACAGTTAAAAATATATTGGATAAGATAACTTCGTATGCAAGCGTATTCATATTTATAATGATGGTGCTTATGGTAACTTATCAGGTAATTGCAAGATATATCTTCTCTGCGCCAAGCAGCGTGACAGAAATTCTTACAAGATATGCATTTGTATGGTTAATAATCATATCAGCAACATATATGTTCGGACAGAGAGAACATATCAACATAGGTGTTGTAAAGGATAAGCTTCCAGGAAAAGCAAAGACAGTAGTTAATATTATAATCGAGTGTGTAACAATAGCATTTTCAGGACTTGTAATGGTATTTGGTGGTTTCAGGATAACACATATGAACTTTGTACAGTTCGATTCAATATTACACATTCCAACAGGTATTATATATTCAATCATCCCAATATGCGGCGTGATTATTATATTCTACAGCGTATATAATATCACTCTTGAGCTTAAGAAAGAGGCAGAATAGGAGGTAAATATGAGTATAGCATTACAGGTAGCCTTAGTAATGGTTACAATACTGGTAGTACTGCTTGTTATCGGTGCTCCAATCGGTGTAGCCATAGGTATGTCATCAGCAGTTTCAATGATATGTATGATTCCAGCAGATGTTTCTTTCGCAACTTCTGCACAGAGAATATTTGCGGGTTCTAACTCGTTTTCACTTATAGCTATTCCATTTTTCATTCTTGCAGGTAACATAATGAATAATGGTGGTATCGCACAGAGACTTGTAAACTGTGCCAAGGTAATCAGCGGACGTATGCCGGGTGCTCTTGCACAGTCAAATGTAGTAGCAAATATGTTATTCGGAGCAATCTCAGGCTCAGGTGCAGCAGCAGCCGCTGCCATGGGTGGTACAATCGGACCACTTGAGGAAAAGGAAGGTTATGATAAGAACTACAGTACAGCAGTTAATGTAGCATCTGCTCCAGTAGGTATGCTTATCCCACCAAGTAACACAATGATCGTTTATTCAAGCGTTGCAGGCAGTGTTTCTATAGCAGCACTTTTTATGGCAGGTTATATTCCAGGTATTCTCTGGGGTGGTGCAGTTATGGTGCTTGCAGGTATCATGGCTAAGAAGCGTGGATATCAGGCAGAATCAAGAGTTCCTCTTAAGGTTGCTCTTAAGACATTCTGGCAGGCAATCCCAAGCCTTTTACTTATCGTAATCGTAATCGGAGGTATCCTTGGAGGTATCTTCACAGCAACAGAAGGTTCTGCTATCGCAGTAGTATATGCAACAGTATTATCACTTATATACAGAGCATTTAAGATTAAAGACATTCCTAGAATTGTCCTTGAGGCAGCTAAGACAACAGGTATTATCACATTCATGATCGGTCTTTCATCTATTATGTCATGGGCTATGGCATTTACAGGAATTCCAGATATGATAGCTAAGGCAATACTTGGTCTTACAACTAATAAGTTCCTTATATTACTTCTTATAAATGTATTATTACTTGTAGTTGGTACATTTATGGATGTAACACCAGCGATACTTATATTTACACCAATCCTTTTACCAATCTGTAAGTCACTTGGTATGGATGCTATCCACTTTGGTATCTTACTCTGCTTCAACTTATCAATTGGTACAATAACACCTCCTGTAGGAACAATCCTTTTTACAGGATGCCGTGTTGGTGGAACAACAATCGAGAGCGTTATAAAGACACTGCTTCCTTACTTCGGAGTAATCCTTATAGCATTGTTACTTGTAACATATATTCCTCAGATATCAATGTTCCTTCCACATATACTTGGACTGGTATAATTAATATCTCATAAATAAATTGATTGTTTTTGATAAACTTGATAAATAAATAATGCCGCAGGTCAGATATAAAAGCTGATTTATGTGGATTAAATAATTACATAATGATACAAATGTGGAATACCCTTCACATTTATATAAAACTTTTTTCCTAATATTATACAAAGAGACACCGTGGTGGCTGAAAGGCTGACGCGGTGTTTCTTTGTATTTTTTTATTAATTATTCGAGTTATGAATTTTGTTGTGGATAACGCCTGGATATATAGTACTAATGTACTAAAAAAAGACGAATAAAAGCTAAAAAATTCAGTGGTTGATATATAAACTGAAAAAATATTAGTTGTATAAAATTAGTGCAGGTTGTATTCTTTAGTTAAAACAGGTGGACAAATTTTGTCCAAAGTCAACAAAAAAGACAGTGCATATAAAAACAATTAATGATAGTAATTATAGGTTTCTTATGCATGGAAAGGGAGAAAAGATGAAGAAATCAGTAAGGAAGAAAGGATGGTTTAAGAGAATATCGGCTGTGATTATGGCTGTGGCTTTAATTCTGTCGGGGCTCTATATACCGGATGGGCTGTTTGCGGTTAAGGCGAAGGCGGCGGAGAGTATGTCTGCTACATGGACATATGAAGATACGAACGATAAAATGTATGATAGCAATGGTAATAACGTTACAAAGTTGCAAAAAAATAGTGGAAAATTACTTAATTCAAAAGGTGATGAATTAGTAATTGATGCTACATCAGGCAAGTTTTCAAGCAATGGAAGCAATGCATATCAGACTAATAATGGTACTGTACTTACATTTCCTGTAGTTGCAGGTGCAGGTAATTGTACAATTACTCTGAAGTCAGAAAGTGCATTAACTGTTTCTGATATCGAGTTAGATGGTATGGAAGATGTTACTGTACAATCTAAAGGAAGCAAAATATATGAGATAACAGGATATGTAAAGAAAAATGCAGAGAATGTGGCTCTTACAATAGGTATTAATACATATCTGTATTCTATGCAGATAGACTCTTCCACAAGCGCTGCAACAACATCAGCAGCATTTTCTGCTGATAAGCTTAGCGAGTTTGAAACAGGGAAGACAATTTCAGCAGAGTGGAGCTATGATAATACAATTTCAGATAATAAGACAACTATCCAATCAGGCAATGGAACATATACTAATTCAGATGGTGATGTGTTATATGTAGATGCATCTAGTGGAAAGTTTGCGCCTAGTTCATCAAATAAAAGAATTCAGGTTAATCTTAAAACTCAATTAACAATGCCTGCAATGGGTGATAAAGCGGTAATCAGGCTTACGGCATATAAGAATACTTGTGATGATAAGGACGAAAATGAAGAAAAAGTAAAAGATATATCGAATATATTAGGTAAATATCTTGATTTATCAGGTCGAGTATTAGAAAAGGCAGAGTGTGTTTCATGTGCTGCTAATTCAGAAGATAAGAATTATCTTGATTTGGAATTTGTTTGTTATCTCACAGGTGATGAGGGAGAACTTACATTAAACTTTTTAAATACAACTGACGGAAAAAATAATTATATCAAGTCCCTCTCAATACAATGTGAAGAACTTGAAAAGACAGCAATCAAAGGAACTGTCACATCTTCATCAACTATCCCAGATGGAACTTGTGTAGTTGCAACTAATAAGACTACAGGATTACAGTATTCTGGTGAAATATCAGATAAGATGTATTTTATTGAAGTTCCAGTTGAAGATACAGAAATGGAATATGAGTTATCTATAAGCAATCCTGCTTATATTATAACTGATGGCATAACTTCAGCAAAGATTAGCAAGGAAGCTTCAAGTGAGGTAACAGCAGATATTACAATTATGAAGCTTTCAACTAAGACAGTAAGTGGTGCTATAACAGGCTTTGCAGATGACTATGATGTATCAGAGCTTGGAATAATATTTTCAACAGATGAAGATACAGAGTATGTACCAGAGGTTACTATAGCAGATGATAAGAAGTCATATTCTGCAAAGGTTGAAGAGGAAGTAACATATAGCGTTGCACTCACAGGCGTAGATGATTATGAGATAACATCTGCACACAGTGGAATAAGCTATACAGAAGACGGAACATTAGATATAACAGCAGGTCTTAAGCCGACATATGCTGTTACACTTAATCTTCCTGACGAACCAGACCTTACAGATAAAAATGTAACTTATACATATACAGATAAGAATAATGAAAAGTATGTATATAATTTTAGCTCACAGGACAGCATTAAGTTAAGAGAGGGTTCTTATACACTTACTCTTAGCGGCGACTTTATGGCACAGCCATATAAGATTAAGTCAGGAGCTGATATAACAGTTAAGTCAGAGGCAGTGACACAGAAGATTACATTTGAACAGATAACAAGCTGGTCTTTCGCATCTGAATTCAAGGATACAATACAGAATGAAGTTGCATATTACGATGGTCTTACATTAGACACTACTAATGGAAGGATAAGGGCTAATGGTAATTCAGCCCAGTTAAATGAAGGAACTAAGATTATCATACCAGTAAGTGGAAAATGTACTATATCAGTAGAGGCATATCAGGCAGCTTATGCTTTGTATACAATAGGTGGCAAAGCAGCAAGTACAACAACAGCAGTTACAACTTACAGATATGACTCAAAAGAGGCAGGTACAGTAGAGGTAGTATCTATAAGTAATAATGCCTATATCAAGTCAATATCAGTAGTATACGATGCCAAGGAAGTTGAATATGTCAAGCAGCCAAAGATGCCAGTGATAACAGGCAATACAGGTAATCTTGTGGTACAGCCGGAAGGTCAGAGACTTAAGCTGACACAGACAGGCGGTACACTTTCAGCAGATGCCAGTGACAAAACAGCTATAAGTTCAACAGTAAGTTACTATGGTTTTGAAGAAACAGCAGATATTAATAAATTATCAGCAGATATAATTATTAATTCATGTGGAAATAGCTCAAGCAACGGTTTATTCTTTGGTGCTTATGACAGCAGCAAGATAGCTACAGTTGGTATAAGAAAGTCAACAGAATTAAAGCAGATATATTACAAAGGAACAAGTGAACCAGTTGGTGCAGGAAGTTCAGTAACAGGAACAGTTGATGTTGGTACAATGGTACATTTCGAGATGGTAAAGACAGACGATGGTCTGGTTATATCTGTTACACCAAAAGGACAGAAAGAACAGCAGTTAGTGTACAAGTATACAAGTACAGAGTTGTTTAAGGCAGATAAAGCTGCTACAGCAGTATCTTATGGTTTCGTATTAGCCGGAGTTGAGGCGACTATTAAGAATATGAAGTATGAAGCCGCTGATGGAACAGTTCTTTATGACCAGAATAAATGTTACAAGGCAGAAGGAACAGCACCGGAAATAGATACAGTTACAGCTATAGGTTCAGACACAAGAGAATATATAGATGTAAGCTGGACTAATAAAGTAGAGGCAGACGGAGATGGCTTATATGTGCTCGAAGTATCACAGGATAATGGAAGTACATGGAGTAAGGTTGAGTCTGCACTCACAGATACTTCATACAGATATGTATTAAAAGAAGCTGGCAATTACAAGTTCAGGGTAAGCGGAAAGCTTGGTGTTGACGGTGAGATTAATTCATACGTTGAATCAGATGATGTATACATATTGCCTGCACTTGATAAGCCAGTACTTAGTATATCATCAACAAGTGAGAAGATTAACCTTGCATGGGATAAGGTTGATGGAGCAGATACATATGAGGTGTATCGTTATTCATATGATGAAACAAGTGATAATGCTAAGCTTATAGCAACAGTAAGCGATTGTGCTTATGAAGATAGTGATGTTGAAGCTGAGATGCCATACTATTACTATGCTATAGCATATTCACATAAAGATGGCAAAGTTGATAATAATAGTAATCCATCTGAGGCAGTATGGGCAGTACCAAGTGCCGGACATACTGGTGAGTATGTATACGAAGACTCATCAGCAGGACTTACTATAACTAAAAGGTCATATAACACAGTATATGATGGAAAGCTTACACTTGAAGGTGTTGTTGAGAAGCAGTCAACAGTTACATTAAAGATTAATGGAAATGTTGCTGATGAACAGGCAGTAGGCGTTAAGGGAACATTTACATTTACAGATGAAGAACTTTCAGCGGGAAGAAATGATGTTGAATTACTTATAACAGATAAAGATGGCAATGTAACAAGAGAAACATTTAATTATGTATATCTTACTAACTATAATAAGGTAGTTGATGCCTCATATAAAGGAACAGATGGCGATAAAGTTAATGGTATTCCTACATATAAGACAGTTCAGGCAGCAGTAAATTCAGTTGACAAGTCTAATGAAACAAGAGTAGTTATTCTTGTTAAGGAAGGCGATTATAATGAACATCTTGTTGTATCATCACCTTATATATCTCTTATAGGTGAAGATAGTGAAAAGACAAGAATATATTATGATGTTAATGAACTTGCCGGAGGTGACATGGGTGTGCGTTGTGCAGTACGTATTGTAAACACAGCACACAACTTTACGGCAGAGAATCTTACGTTCGAGAATACATATAAATATCTTGGAGATGGCAGTAAGAGTAATGAGTCAGCAGATGCATTAAGCAATGATGCTGATAACGCTTCATATATTAATGTAAGAATACTTGGTTATCAGGATACATTATGTGCTAACAAGGGTACACAGTATTATTACAAGTGTTACATAGCAGGTAATGTAGACTTTATATATGGTAATGAGCCAAGGGCATTATTCAACGACTGTAAGCTTGTATTCCGTTATAATGCTAACAAGAATTCAGGTTATGTATGTGCACCTAAGACTTCTGCGGATGCAGCATATGGACTTACATTTTATAAGTGCCAGGTTCTTTCAGAGGATGGATGCTCAGGTAATAAGTATTATCTTGCAAGACCTTGGGGAGCAGATGCTTATATAACATGGATAGACTGCTATATGGGTAAGATTATACGTGCAAATGCAGCTAATCCATATACAGATATGAGTGGTAATTCAGCCGCCGCAGCAAGATTTTATGAGTATGGAAGCTTTGGACCAGGATATGTTATTAATGCTAACAGAAGACAGATATCTAAGAATAAGGCAGATGAGATGATTAAGATTAATTATCTTGGATGGGATCCTTATACAGTATTTAGTGCTGTTGGTATTAATTATGCAGGAAATGTAACAACCAAAGCAGAACAGAAGTATGTAACAAAAGAATATGTATCAGATACCTACAATGAAAATGATGGTGATGATACAGGACTTTACAAGTATAATGTTGAAGGTTATGCAGCAAGTGCCGGTGTAACTGGTGGTGGCAATCTTCTTGAAGAGTCAAAGAATTATTATAAGGCAGGAAGTGCCGAAGAATTCTTAGATGCGATAAAGCGTGTTAAAGCCAGTGGACGTGCATCAGTTATAGAACTTACAGCGGATATAGCACTTGGCGATAAGGAAGTTGAAGGCTATTCAGAATATAAGTCATTTATAACTGCACATAAGAACTACCCACTTACACACCCAGACCTTATTGAGTCAGGTATATCAATGTTAAAGCTTGCAGGTATGAGCAATCTTACAATCTATTCTAAGAATGGTGCTAAGATTACACATACATGTATAGATATAACAGGTTCTGACAACATAATTATAAGAAACATTAAGTTTGATGAACTCTGGGAATGGGATGATGAAACAGAAGGTGGATATGACCGTAACGACTGGGATTATATGACTATAGAAAAGGGAAGCTCTAATATATGGATTGACCACTGTACTTTTTATAAGGCATATGATGGCGTTATAGATATTAAGACACCAACAGATAAGAGCAACATAACAATATCATGGTGTGAATTCTTTCCAGCAAGTGATGGTGGAACATTCTTTGATAATATGATGAATGCTATGAAGGCTAATCCGGATGGATATGCATATTATAAGCATTTGCTTGAATCTGGAATGACACATGAACAGATATGTAATTATGCATATGGACAGAAGAAAACACATCTTCTTGGACAGAGCGATGAGGATACATCATCTAAGAATATAACAGTAACATTTGCTAATAACTACTATAAGGATTCTATGGACAGAATGCCTAGATTAAGATTCGGTACAGCACATGTGTATAATTGTATTATGGATGCACAGAATCTTAGGAATTATCGTCTGGATATAGAAAAAACAGCAGGTTCAGAGTATGCAAAGAAGATAGTAAGTAATGGTGCTTCATCTAACTGTGGAGCACATATGCTGCTTGAGAACTGTTATATGTCAGGTATGACTAATGTACTTATAAGTGGTAATGGAAGCAGTGCAGCCGGATATATCAATGCATTTAATTCTATATATATGCTTGATGGCAAGCAGGCAGAGTTAAAGGTAGCACTTAACACAGATAAGGCAGGTGAGGTAGCACTTGTTCAGGATAGAGAAGAATTCAAGAATGCACTGCCATATAGTGATTATGTATTATATGCAGCAGACAGTCTGAGTACAGAGGTTCAGCCATATACAGGTGCTGGAAAGCTTAAAGACCTTACAGCATTACAGTGGGAAAGAACATCTTATAATGATTCGCCAATTGTGCATAAAGAACATGTATGGAATGATGGAGAAATATCAAAAGATTCTACATGTACTGAAGCAGGCTTAAAGATATATACATGTAAAGTATGCGGAGAAACTAAGAAAGAAACTATAAATGTTCTTGAACATACATGGGATGAAGGAAAGGTAACAAAAGAAGCAACTTGTGATACTGATGGTGAGATATTATACACATGTAAAGAGTGTAATACTACAAAGACAGAAGTAATCAAGGCACATGGACACAGCTACAGCGAGGAATGGACAGTAGATAAAAAAGCAACCTGTGAAGAAGCAGGAAGCAAGTCACATCACTGTACAGCAGAAGGCTGTAACAGTAAGACTGATGTAACAGAAATAGCTGCATTAGGACATAGCTGGGATGAAGGAAAGATAACAAAAGCCCCAACATGTACAGAAGCTGGTGAGAAGACATATACATGTACAAGATGTAAAGCTACAAAGACAGAAGCAATAGAAGCGCTTGGACACAGCTACAGCGAAGAATGGACAGTAGATAAAGAAGCAACCTGTGAAGAAGCAGGAAGCAAATCACATCACTGTACAAGACCAGGCTGTGACGGTAAGTCAGAAGTAACAGTTATAGAAGCATTAGGACATGAATGGGGCGAAGGAAAAGAAACAAAAGCACCAACATGTACTGAAGCCGGAGAAAAGACATATACATGTACAAGATGTAATGCAACAAAGACAGAAGCGATAGCAGCATTAGGTCATGCTTATAGTGAAGAATGGACAGTAGATAAAGAAGCAACCTGCGAGGAAGCTGGAAGTAAGTCACATCACTGTACAAGACCAGGCTGTGACAGTAAGTCAGAAGTAACAGTTATAGAAGCATTAGGACACGAATGGGGTGAAGGAAAAGAAACAAAAGCACCAACATGTACTGAAGCCGGAGAAAAGACATATACATGTACAAGATGTAATGCAACAAAGACAGAAGCGATAGCAGCATTAGGTCATGCTTATAGTGAAGAATGGACAGTAGATAAAGAAGCAACCTGCGAGGAAGCTGGAAGTAAGTCACATCACTGTACAGCAGAAGGCTGTAACAGCAAGACAGATGTAACAGAAATAGCCGCATTAGGACATAGCTGGGATAAAGGAAAGATAACAAAAGCCCCAACATGTACAGAAACTGGTGAGAAGACATATACATGTACAAGATGTAATGTTACAAAGACAGAAGCAGTAGAAGCCCTTGGACATCATTACAGTGTAGAATGGACTATAGATAAGGAAGCTACAACTACAGAAACAGGAAGCAAGTCACATCATTGTACAGTATGTGGAGATAGGGCAGACATTACAATAATTCCTATGATTAAGGAAGAAGTTAAGGTAGATATTAAGGTCGAGGTTGTAAAGAAAGAAGACACACCAGATACAAGCATTGAAGGTTCAAAAGATGAAGTGATTAACAGTGTTCTTACAGAAGATGAAATTAAAGCTGTTAATGATGGTGCTAAAGTAGAAGTTTCATTTGATATAAGCAATATCGAAAAGACAGTAACCGACAGTGATAAGAGGCTGATTGACGATAAGCTTAAAGCTGGTGAAAAGATTGGTACAATACTTGACATCGCACTTAATAAAACTGTAGATGGTAATACAAATAGTGTTCATGAATTAAATTTAGCTATAACTCTTAAGGTTGCAGTTCCAGATAGTATTGTCAATAAGGATGCAGCAATACAAAGAGAGTATGGTGTAATAAGAATTCATAACGGAGTATCAGAAAATATAGATGCTACATACAATGCAGAAGATAATACTATCACATTTGCAACAGACAGATTTTCAACATATGCTATTGTATACAGTGATACAGTAAAGAGCACGGAAGATAATAACAAGCCAACTACAGATGACAATAAGCCAACAACGGATAATAACAAGCCAACAACGGGTGATAATAAGCCAACAACAGGCGATAACAAACCAACTACAGATAATAACAAACCAACAACAGATAATAATGAAGCCGCAACAAAGGATAATTCATCAACAGGTATTACAGATAATGGAAGTACAGCCTCTAGTAATTCTGATAAAACAAATGCTATATCAGAAGGTTCATCAGAGACAGTTGATAATGATGTTGCTACAGCAGATACAATGTATCCGGTAGTGTTAGTATGGTTAATGTTTGTTATAGGTTCAGGCGTAACAGGTGTTTTATTACAAAGAAGAAAAAAGAATATGTAATAAAATAAATGCAGATTAATTAAAAATTCAAAGATGACAGTTCATTCACATAAGTGTGGTGGGCTGTCATTTTTTGATTTTAATCAAAGCTGATAAATTTTATTATTTGATTATTGTTAAGAGTAATTATTAGATTTTAGTTCTGATTTTACATTGATTTTAGTTGACATAATAAATTACAGATTATAAAATAAAACCGCCGTAAGAGTATTATATACGGCTGCTGATATTATGCAGTATATAAAAATAAAAGTGAGGTGACGGTAATGGACGGGCATGATAGTCCTCAAATAGGGAACAATGACATAGATTATAAGCCGACAAAGCTATTGTCTGCGTTTCTTAAAAGGGCGTGTGCAATAGTCTGTTAAAGTCACATTTTTTCTAATCTTAGTCATTGTTCTTGTCAGAATGAAAGGAGAATAATGATGAATAAGATTCTATCAAATGTAGTTATGCATAAGGATTATAGCAAGGATATTGTTAGAATTCTTAAAAGCAGCAAATCTGATGAAGTAATCCGCAAGAAGTTATCAAAGTATCATGAGAATGATATAGCAGAGGCAATCAAGCTTCTGGACAAAGATACAAGAATAAAGCTTTATAAAATTCTTGGTATAGACTGGACAGCAGAGATTTTCTCATATCTGGAAGATACACCAGAGTATATAGAGGAATTATCTGTAGATGAGGCAGCAGATGTCCTTGAAAATATGGATGCAGATGATGCGGTTGATATTCTTGATAATGTGTCAGAAGAAGAAAGACAGGCACTTATATCACATATGGAAAAGGATGCAAAGGAAGATGTATGCCTGATTTATTCATATGATGATAATGAGATTGGTAGTAAGATGACTACTAATTTCATATGTATACACAACGGACTTACAATAAAAGAAGCCATGAAAGAGCTTGTTTCGCAGGCGGAGGAAAATGATAATGTCAACACAATATATGTTGTTGATGATAATAATAAATATTATGGTGCGATAGACTTGAAAGACCTCATTGTTGCAAGAGAGTACCAGAAGCTTGAGGATATAATAAGCACATCATATCCATATGTATATGCTCACGAAAAGATGAGCGAATGTATCGAAGACTTAAAGGATTACAGCGAAGATTCAATTCCAGTATTAAATAAAGACAAAGAAATAATAGGTGTTATCACATCTTCTGATATCGTAGAAGCGGTAGATGAAGAGATGAGCGATGATTATGCAAAGCTTGCCGGTTTAACAGAGGAGAATGACCTCACAGAGGGTCTTTTTGCAAGTATGAAGAAAAGACTTCCCTGGCTTATTCTGTTACTGTTCCTTGGCATGGGCGTATCATCAGTAGTAGGTATATTTGAGAATGTAGTGTCACAGCTTGCAATTATTGTGTGTTTCCAGTCACTCATCCTTGATATGGCAGGAAATGTAGGAACGCAGTCACTTGCTGTTACAATCAGAGTTCTTATGGATGAAGATATATCAGCTAAGCAGAAGTTTGAATTCGTATTAAAAGAGATGCGCATAGGCTTTGCGAATGGCTTACTGCTTGGTTCTATGGCATTCTTACTGCTTGGAATATATATTATGGTGGTTAAGGGCAAGCCATGGCACTATGCATTTGCAATATCAGGCTGTGTAGGTGCATCTTTACTGCTTGCAATGCTTATATCAAGCCTTATTGGTGTGCTTACACCAATGTTCTTCCATAAGATAAAGATAGACCCTGCTGTAGCCTCAGGCCCACTTATAACAACAATCAATGATCTCGTTGCTGTTGTCACATACTATGGACTGGCTGCTGTTGTGCTTATTGGGATGCTGCATATAACTGGGTAATTGTTATGTATATAGTGAATATGCGTTAATACCTTTTGATATGAAAGTGGTAAAAGTGCAGACAAAAGAACAAAAATATATAATAAATGATTATGAAGAACATTAAAAGAATATTTGTAAAATACTTAAAAATAATATTATAATTATAAAAAGTTTTACACAAAAGGAGATTAATAATTATGGTTAAACACGTTATATTATGGAAGTTAAAAGAAGAACTTACAGCAGAAGAAAAGGAAAATGTAAAGGCAGGTATCAAGGAAGGACTTGAGGGACTTGCAGGAAAAGTGCCAGGACTTGTAGATGTCAAGGTTAATATTAATGGTTTACCATCATCAACAGTAGATGTTATGCTTGATACAACATTTACAGATGCAGATGCGCTTAAGGCATACAGCACTAATCCACTACACGTTGCAGTTGCAGATGGGAAGGTTCGTCCATATACAGCTGTAAGATCATGCCTTGATTATGAAGTGTAGAATTAACTGAAATTATTGATTAAGCTGCGAATATAAAAAATTATTTACGTAGCACTATCGGAAAGGAAGTTTACTATGAGTGATATATTGGAAATAATTAAGACAAGAAGAAGTGTAAGAAAGTATAAAAGTGACATGGTTCCTGCAGATATAATAGATAAGATAGTTGAAGCTGGAACATATGCAGCTACAGGCATGAACAGGCAGTCACCTATTATACTCGCTGTTACTGATAAGGAGCTTAGAGATAAGCTTTCTAAGATGAATGCTGCATTTATGGGTAAACCAGAAGACTTTGATCCATTTTATGGTGCACCGGTTGTACTTGTTGTCCTGGCTGATAAGAGTATGCCTACATATGTATATGATGGTTCATTAGTTATGGGTAATCTTATGCTTGAAGCACATGCACTTGGAGTAGATAGCTGCTGGATACATAGAGCTAAGGAAGAGTTTGAAAGTGCAGAGGGTAAAGAGATACTCAAATCACTTGGCATAGAAGGTGATTATGAAGGAATCGGACATTGTATACTTGGATACGCAGATGGAGATGAGCCACAGTGCCATACAAGAAAGGATAACTGGGTATACAGAGTGTAATGAATATATATATCCATGAATATGTGCATAAGATTTGCAAAAGAAAATTGAAAAATATAAATAAAATTATGCAAAAGAAAATGGTGTTATAGATTGACATGATTCATAAGGATATGCTATTATTCAACTATATGAATATATTAAAGACTGGGAAAGAGACTTCTTTTCATGGAACCTGACAGGAAAGTTGATGCCGCCGACTGAAAGCATCCGCAGGGAATTGTCAAGAGGAACGCTCTGGAGTTGAATATCTGAATTATATTGCCGTTACTGCTGAAGCTATCTTTAATGCATAGATTTTTAAATGGTTATCAGAAAAGTTGTTATGAAAAGTATCAGGTGATATATGTAGGTTATTACGTTGTACGCGTTAAGTACTTAAAGAGGAATGATAAGAAGCTTGTGGGGGTTAAGTTTATTGATGAACAGCTATTCAGAAGCAGATTTCGTTCAATGCGGGTGGTACCGCGGATAATTATGTATTATTCGTCCCGGAATGCTGGTAAGGCATTCCGGGATTTTTTGCGTGCAGATAACGATTGCCACTAAGCTATATCGTTACAGCCTTTGCAGAAAGCAGGAGTAATATATTTATCAGCTGCAACAAGACACACATTAACAATATAAAACTATAAGAGAGGAGCTATTAAAAAATGGCAAACATTTACAGAGATGTCACATTACAGAATGTAAGTGAGAACGACATTGGAAAGCAGATGAAGGTATCAGGATGGGTTGAGAACATCCGTGACCACGGTGGAGTTTCATTTATCGATTTAAGAGATATGTACGGAGTATTACAGGTAGTTATCCGTGAACCAGAACTCTTAAAGGGTATCAAGAAGGAAGAGTGTATCAGTATCGATGGTGTTATGGAGCAGAGAGATGAGGAAACATATAATCCTAAGATTCCATCAGGAACTATTGAACTTGAAGCTAAGAAGATTACAGTATTAGGACAGGTTTACCAGCAGGTTCCATTTGAAATCCAGACATCTAAGGAAGTAAGAGAAGATGTAAGACTTAAGTACAGATACTTAGACTTAAGAAATCCTAAGGTTAAGGATAACATGATATTCCGTTCAAAGGTTATATCATTCCTTCGTCAGAAGATGACAGACATGGGCTTCCTTGAAATCCAGACACCTATTCTTTGTGCTTCATCACCAGAAGGCGCAAGAGATTATATTGTTCCATCAAGAAAGTATAAGGGTAAGTTCTATGCACTTCCACAGGCACCACAGCAGTATAAGCAGCTTCTTATGGTATCTGGTTTTGATAAGTATTTCCAGATAGCTCCTTGCTTCAGAGATGAAGATGCAAGAGCTGACCGTTCACCAGGAGAGTTCTATCAGTTAGACTTTGAGATGAGCTTTGCTACTCAGGAAGAAGTATTTGCAGTAGGTGAAGAAGTGCTTACAGAAACATTTGCAAAGTTCGCACCAGAGGGTGCAGCTGTAACACAGGCACCTTATCCAATCATAAGCTATAAGCAGGCTATGCTTGAATTCGGTTCTGATAAGCCAGACCTTAGAAATCCACTTAGAATTATTGATTTGTCCGATTTCTTCAATAAATGTACATTTAAGCCTTTCCAGAACAAGACTGTAAGAGCTATCAATGTTCATGCCAAGCTTTCAAAGGGACAGCATGAGAAGCTTCTTAAGTTCGCTACAGGAATCGGTATGGGTGGACTTGGTTACCTTGAGGTTCTTGAAGACCTTTCATATAAGGGCCCTATTGATAAGTTTATCCCAGATGAGCTTAAGGGCGAAATCAGAGAGCTTGCAGGACTTCAGGCAGGAGATACAATATTCTTTATCGCTGATAAGGAAGATAAGGCTGCATTCTTTGCAGGACAGATTCGTAACGAGCTTGGCGCACGCCTCGATTTAATAGAGAAAAATGCATACA
This sequence comes from Eubacterium sp. CAG:252, assembly GCA_000436535.1. Taxonomy (GTDB): domain Bacteria; phylum Bacillota; class Clostridia; order Lachnospirales; family Lachnospiraceae; genus Lachnospira. The sequence continues at coordinate 69,630 of FR886279.1, forward strand.
GATTCTGTTATGTAAATGACTTCCCTATGTTTGAAAGAGACCCAGAAACTAAGAAGATTGGTTTCACACACAATCCATTCTCTATGCCACAGGGTGGTCTTGAAGCACTTAATACTATGGATCCACTTGATATTCTTGCTTATCAGTATGATATCGTATGTAATGGTGTTGAATTATCATCAGGTGCTGTGCGTAACCATGATATGCAGATTATGGTTAAGGCATTTGAAATTGCCGGATATGATGAAGAAGTACTTAAGGCTAAGTTTGGAGCACTTTACAACGCATTCCAGTTTGGCGCACCACCACATGCAGGTATGGCACCAGGTGTTGACCGTATGATTATGCTCCTTAGAAATGAAGAGAATATCCGTGAGGTTATTCCTTTCCCAATGAGTGGTACAGCACAGGATCTTATGTGTGGAGCACCTAATGAAGTGACAGAACAGCAGTTAAGAGAGGTTCATATTAAAGTCAGGGACTAATGGAAAAAATCCTTATATCAAAGATTTTTTTGATCTGCCTAAACAAGGGAAAGCAGCGATTTGCAAAGTAAATCAGCAAATTTCTAATGTTTATATAATGGTGTAAGCTGCAAATGCAACGGAGTAATTCGAGGATATCAAATGCAGCGGAGCAATTCGCAGATATCAAAGGAAAAATATAAGACGTTAATATGAAAGAAAGGATGATATGTTATGGCTAATGTGATTAGTGATGAAACTATCGAATATGTAGGTATTCTTGCTAAGCTTGAGCTTTCTGAGTCGGAAAAAGAGGATGCCAAGAAGGATATGGCAAGCATGCTTGATTATATAGATAAGCTTGGTGAGCTTGATACAACAGGCGTTGAGCCTATGTCACACGTATTCCCTGTGAATAATGTCATGAGAGAGGATGTTGTTACTAATGGTGACGGAAGCAAGGATACACTTGCCAATGCACCAGAAGCTAATGAATATGGATTTATAGTTCCTAAGACGGTAGAGTAATAATATTGTATTTTATTGTGTTTTACGTCAGGCAGATGATACAATATCGGGATATGTTATGTACGATAACGAAATGCGTTATGTACGATAAT
>FR886280.1:0-36482 GCA_000436535.1 Eubacterium sp. CAG:252
AGTTAACGGAGCTATCTCTTTCAGTCTTCATGTTGGAGCTGATTCTGCTGAAGACAACAAGATTGCCGTTAAAATTGAATCTATGAGTGCCACAGGTATCGGTGTTAAAGGTCTTAAGGTTGACACAGAAGATGATGCTACAGCTGCTATCGATCGTATAGCAGAAGCTGTACAGAAGGTATCTTCACAGCGTTCAACTCTCGGTGCTGCACAGAACAGACTTGAGCATACAATTGCTAACTTAGACAACGTTGTTGAGAATACAACATCTGCTGAATCTCGTATCCGTGATACAGATATGGCTCAGGAAATGGTTAACTACAGCAAGAACAACATTCTTGCTCAGGCAGGTCAGTCAATGCTTGCTCAGGCTAACCAGTCTAACCAGGGTGTTCTTTCACTCCTTCAGTAGTCATAACAGCATTTATCTGAGTGACAACTTAAAAATAAAAAAAGATATCCGTCTATGTTCCATGCACATAGACGGATATCTTTTTATTATATGAATATTTCTAACTGATTTATATACATATATAGCATGTAATACCATTTATTAATACATATACTGACAAGACAGATTTAATGTCATTTCATATCTCATCAATACCATGATAGACATTTGCAATATGATATAAACTCCATTATACCACATTAATCAGCTGTCTTATTCCATAAGCTTAAATGCGCCAACTAATTCCTTAAGTCTGTCAGCCTGTGATGAAAGCTCTTCACTACTTGCTGAACTTTCCTCAGCCATAGCTGTGTTCTCTTCTACAACAGCAGCTATCTGGCTTGCAGCTTCTGATATCTGCTTAAGAGCCTCTGACTGCTGTTCAGATGCCTCAGATATCTCACCAATATTGGCTACAAGTTCATTAGTTCTCTCAACAGATGCCATAAGCTTATCTGCTGCTATATCAACCATCTGCTTTCCTTCTTCTATGGCATTAATAGCCTGAACAATAAGTTCTCCTGAATTCTTAGCTGCCTCAGCACTCTGTGCTGCAAGGTTGCCTACCTGTGTAGCTACTACAGCAAAGCCTCTTCCTTCTTCACCAGCTCTTGCCGCCTCTATAGAAGCATTAAGCGCAAGAAGGTTAGTACTTGAAGCTATCTCATTGATAGTATTGATAATGCTGCTTACCTGCTTAGAATTCTCACTGATTGTATCCATCGCCTTTACGATTTCCTGCATCTGTGTATTGCTTTCGACAATCTCTTCGCCGACCTTCTTAGCCATTTCATTAGCTGTATTAGCATTGTGGGCGTTCATATTTACCTGGTCAGATACATTGGCAATAGTACTCTGTAACTCCTGAACTGAGCTTGCCTGGTCTGTAGCACCTTCTGTTATAGACTGTGCTCCATCTGAAAGCTGGCTTGCATTAGAAGCTACCATATCTGCTACGCTGTTTATTTCTGAAAGTGTCTTTGATAAATCTTTAATAACCTTAACAAGTGAGGCTTCTATCTCCTTAAAGTCACCTACATGTTCAACTTCAGGCGCTATATTAAAGTTACCATCTGCCATCTCATTAAGACCTCTTGATATATCCTTGATAATCTCATTAAGTCTTTCTGACATTTCTGTAAACTTATTAGAAAGCTGTCCTATCTCATCATTATATTCTGACTGTGGTCTTGCTGAGAAATCACCCATGGCAAGCTTATCTGCCACCTCGACAACACCGCTTATTGGCTTTATATACTTTCTTACAAGACGTGAACTTATGATAACAATAATAGCAAGTGTTGCGATTGCTATAATAACCATAAGTGCAACAAGTATTATTGTCTTGCTTAAAAGGTCCGTCTTATTCAGTGCACTGGCAGCCCACCATGTCTGTCCTGCCGCACTTATTGGAGAGTAATATCTTACTACCTTGGCTCCATTATCCTTCTTAGTTGTTACACTAAAGCTCTTTCCTGTATCAATTCCTGACTGTATCTTTGCATACTGACCTGATGATATAAGGCTGCTTAACTTCTGTCCTGTATATTCGTCTGACTCACTGTCATATACGATTGTGCTGTCGCTTGTTAATACATCAACATACATTGTCTTGTAATCTGAGTCCGATGAACAAAGATTACTGAATGTACTTATATTGATATCAACAAGAATAACCCCCTGTGTCTTTCCATGATACTCAATAGGGAATGAAGCACTTACCATCTTAATTCCCTGGTCTTCATAAGGGTCTGTAAAACAGTTCTGCTTTGTAGTAGCCGCATTCCTATAGTAATCCTGTGAGCCATATGATGTATATGCACCATAGCTCTGTGCATTGCCTGTCTTTGCAGCTGACTCATTCACATACACTGTGTAGTCCTTTATTGAAGGGTCAAATGCATCAGGTTCGAAGAACACACCAACACCTACGATTTCTTCGCTTGATGTTACTGTTGAAGATGCAACGCTGACCATGAACTCTTCCATCTCTTTATTCATCTCTTGTAACTGGATATCATATATGCTGCTCTTTGCAGTCTCACCACTATATCCTGTCTTACTATATTCATCATACTTATCAGTTATGTAATCCTGAAGTATGGTAGCTGTATTAGCAGCTGTATCTATTACCTCCTGTACTGAACGTCCATTCTGAGCTGCAATACCTTCAAACTCACCACTTATACTTGAGCTCAAAAATCTTGCTGCTATACTTGCACTTATAATTATCATAAGTGTAAGACATAATCCAAGAAGACAGCCTACTGCAACAGATATCTTATAAGTCAGTTGTCTGTTTCTGAACTTCTCCGCTGCACTAGCTTTAACTTGTTCTCTTTTTTTACCCATCTCAATTCCTCCTATAGGTATAAAATATAGACATTATATATCACGTTCTTCATTACAGACTACATACATATAATAATGCAGCACATCCACTTCTTCCAATACACGACAATAAAATCTGTTGTTATCATAGTACTATTGAGTGACAAATTCAACATTTTTTTACAGTTTTTAACATTTTCGACATTATTTTCTATATATTTTTTATATTTATATAATTATTGTATAATAAAATATCATGTACTATTTGTTTTAAAACATCTAGTACATGACACTATTTATTAGATATCTTTTTGTTCCATAGACTTCTCAGCCTTATCTACTTCCTCTTTTGTATACTATGTGAGTATCTGTTCCTTAGTAAACCCAAGCTTGAGCATAACTTTGATAGCATGTATTCGTTCCCTTTTTCCACCACGTTCTATAAATGCTTCACTCCACTCAAACATACCAGTCACACTTCATTCTAATTCAGCCGTCATTTTTAAGTTATATTTCTGTTCTAAAAGAGCTTTCTTTTCTATATAACATAATTATCAATACCATTACCTGAATTAATAAGGTCAGCTATTGTTATATTGCCAAAGTAATCATTAATAGTCTTCTCAAAGTTCTCCCACATTGTTATTGTCTTACACTCTGAAAGCTTAGGACACTTGTTAGGCTTATTCTCAAGACATGCAACAGGTGCAAGTGAACCTTCCGTGCACTGTAAAATACTAAGAACTGTATATTCTTCAGGTCTTCTTGACAGCTTATAACCGCCTCCCTTTCCACGAAGTGATGTAAGGAAATCATTCTTACTTAGCATAGAAACTATTGACTCAAGGTATTTCTCTGATATTCCCTGTCGTCCTGCTATATCCATAAGTGTTATATATTCTCCATTATCGTGTTCTGCAAGGTCAATCATAACCCTGAGCGCATATCTTCCCTTAGTTGAAATCTTCATATACTTCCTCCAATATCTGTTACAATAATACTTTTATAGTATAAACATACTTTACCACAATGTTTATATATTTTTCAAGTTTATTTTGAATTTTTCTATATTTCCCGAGTTGAATATATGATATTTCGAGTAATTGACTAACTATAACCTGTCTTTATATATTGCAAATGCTTTTTATGAAAATATCATTTTATACTATCCTCCACACACAATGCCCCATACCCCGTTACCGGATTAGGTGTCTGTGTCACACCATCAAGCTGCCTTGCTCCGCTTCGTAGATATGCCTTTAGCTTCTCGCCATACATAAACCTGTCATTTCCCATAACTATCCCCCACTGCATAAGAAGTGCCGCCGCCCCCGTCACAAACGGCGTTGCATATGATGTACCGGTCACGCTTGTATACACCACTCCCTGTCTGGTATCCCTTCTTATACTTATATCCACACCCGGCGCAAGAATATCTGGCTTTATTCCCGCTGTAAGTACATCCGTTAAAGCACTGCCTCTCCCTGAAAATGCAGCATATGCACCTGTATATGAATTATAAGCCCCGACTGATATGCAGCCACCTGCAGTTGCCGGAATAGTTATTGTATCGTATGCAACCGGTCTTATAACACCTGTTGCCCTGTTTAATGATACACTTGCCGGAAGCCATATATTATAAGTTCCCTGACGTACATTTTCACCATAAAGCTGTATTTTCCATATGCCTGATGTTATATAACTTCCCTGTAGCTGTAGATTAATGTATATTTCCTGATAAAGATTATACGGCGAAGGCTCACCTGACATACTTATGACATTAGTTCCTCCAAGCGTATATCTGCTTATCTTCCCATGTGTCACTATAACCCGTTCAGTGCCATCCGGACTTATAAGCGTTACCCTTATATCATCCCAGTAATACTTCCATATCTGTATATCTATAGAACTCTGATACTCACCAACTGCTATCTCAACTGTATCAGTCTGGGCATTTTTAATGGTACCGCCATAATGGACAGCCTTATCCGCTTCATTTCCGCTTCCTATACATATACTGCATTTATAGCCTGATGCAGCTGCATTTATATAACTCTCAAGCAAAGTATTGCCATTGTGGTCGCCGTAATTCATTCCATAGCTTATATTAATAGCTACCGGTCTGTTATACTCCATCGCCTTTCTTATAATGTAATCTATTGCATCCATAAGGCTGGTTGTTCGCGGAAACTGATTATTATATGAATATCCCATCTTAACAACAATTATATCCGACTCATATGCCACACCGCTCTTTCCACAGGCTATAACTGCCACATTCGTTCCGTGCTGTATATTGTCAAATGCGGGAATTTCCTCATTTTCTTCCTGCGATATATCCCTACCTGTATACACATTTCTATCTTTTCCTATAAATGCATCAATATCCGCAGCACTATACTCCCTCTGTAACGTCTGGTCATATATATCCAGTATCCTTGTACTCCCGTCAGCATTACGGAACTCACTGCTATATATATCAATTCCCGTATCTATTATAGCTGTTATTACACCTTTTCCACTAAGATACTGTATCCCATTATCTGCTATGCCGCCAATTCCATGCCCTGTCTGACCTGAGCCAATATTTCCACTTGTATTTTCACTTATACTTTCATTAATATTCCTGCTTATATTCTTATACCCATAAGCCCCCGGCTGACCCACGCGCACATTAGAAGCACACGCCGCAGATTTCGCACGCTCTAACTGGAAGTAAAGGCTCTTTGGCTTTTCTACATAAACTATCTGCGGCTCCTGCGAAATAAGTTCTATTGTAGCTTTATCTGTCACTATTATCGCATAATTAAACAACAATTCCCTTACATATACATTATAATTTGCTTTTATATTCTCAAGATTCCCTGTATACCTGACAATTATTTCCCACGTATTATCACGCCAGTTAAAGCCTGTGCTTAGGCTTTCCGAGCTTTCCAGTTCCTCCCTTGTCGCATCCAGTGATACATTCAGAAGATTTTCTATTTTCTGGTTCATATTCCACCATATAATTGACATTAATAATACATATTCAGAATAAAAAAGCATATTCATAACCATACAGGTTACAAATATGCTTTACATTAAATATTCTTTATATCATGTCTTTTTGATAAATTCTATTCTGCACTTAGGGCACTTAATACTTATCCTGCCCTTGCCTCTTGGAACTCTTATCTTCTGGGAACAGCTAGGACACTTAAATATCTTATGTGTCTTATTATCTGCAATTCTGAACTTTATCTTATTAATCTTACCAACAACCTTGTAGTGAAATCTAAGATATCTTTCATTCTCCTCTGAACGCTTTGAGATATTACGCGAAAACACCCTGAAATATGTATATATAATACCAATCAGTGCTATGGTATATATCACATTATTTCTTGCAAACATAGTGATGATAAGAAGTACTAAACATATTAAAGACAAATTCCTTGAAAGCTGATCCATCCCATATCTTCCATACATGAATCTTGCCATCTTATCTTTAAAACTATTCATCCAATCATCCAGCCTTTCATAATCACTTTATCATATCGTTGCCAGCAGGCAATCACTAGATAATACTCTATCACATATATTATCAAATGCAATTAAAAATATATAAACAATTATGAAATAAGCTGTCCGCTAAAATAAGACATCATAATTAAAAATTTCAAATAAAAATTGATATTAGTATGTCATATAAATGCTTCCGTCCTCTACATCTTTCCAGTAGAACTTATCGTCAAGTATCATATAACTATGTGCTGAGTTCTCCTTTGGAATAGATACTGAACCCGGGTTCATATATATATATCCATCTCTTTGTTCACACTTAGGAACATGTGTATGACCGCACAGAAGAATGTCGCCCTCACATAATGCCGGTATATTCTTCTCATCAAGCTTGTGTCCATGTGCAAGCACGATTGAACGTCCGTTAAAGTTAAGATAAGCCTGTTCAGCAAGAACATTAAAGTCAAGCACCATCTGGTCCACCTCTGTATCGCAGTTACCTCTTACGCATATTATCTGGTTGCGAAGCGGATTAAGCATTGCAATAACTTCCTTGGGAGCATATTCTTTAGGAAGGTCGTTTCTTGGTCCATGATATAAAACATCCCCAAGAAGGACTAATCTTTCTGCTTTTTCTTCTTTAAATCTGTCTAACATCTGTCTGCAATAGTAAGCAGAACCATGAATATCTGATGCTATCATTATCTTTGCCATATATTACTCCATTCCCATATATACTGCTTATGCTGCGTTCTTTGTTACCACTAAGGCTGTTATCTGTATACCAGTGTATTGCTATTTCCTGCCTCCAAACCGCCTCATAATTCAGACCGCTATTTATATACCTGCAGTTATATGTCTTATATTTTTATTAATTATGATGCCAGAAAGTTTATATTACTATCATAGCGGCACAATCTGTTTTTGCATCTGACAACCCAGACTACAATAAATATCGTATTCTCAGATTTTATTACATTTTTGTCGTCAGACACAGGCTCAGACCACATTTTACCTCTTACATCATAATTATACATTTACAGTTATTCTACCTTAAACAACCAGACTATGCAAATGTTGAATTTATATTTCTTCTTCGACAAGACAAACATTCATCACCAAACTTCTTTGACTGATATTTAATGAGTCCCATCTTCAAAGTCCGCTCAATCCTCTGACACATCGAATTCCCATAAATACCATATTACACTGCCTACCTCGACATCTTGTTATCAATATACTTAACAAACCCCAGCACATAATATACAAGTATAATATTAATTGGAAGCTGTATCATATTTTTTGCAAATCTCAATGATAAATAAAATGCAAAACCCTTTCCATACATTATGCTGCACCAGTATGTTCCAAGAAGCACATTGACAAGAAGTGTATCTACTGTCAGTGCAAGTGTGCATCTTAAAAGAAACTTAACATCAATAAGCTTTAAAAAGCTCTTCTTTTCCTTTGAATTACCAGAGTCAAAGTTCTCAGCAACCTTCATATTACAGCCATAGAAGAACAGACCATATATAAAGCCTGCAAGTGCCGCACTTAAAGTCCAGCCCGGAAAATATGCACCCTGTGGTTTAATGACAAACTGTATAAGGTCGCCTAAGCCGCCGCATACAAAGCCCATTACAGGTCCAAACATATACCCTATGGCACAGTTGGCAAGAAATGACACTGAAATTCTTAATGATGGGGTTACCTGAATAGATACAAACACAGCCAGTACTGTGTGAAGAGCCACCAGTAATGCAGCAAAAACCATTGACTTGATGCTCTTGAACTCTTTTGCAGAAAATGCAAAATTTCTTAGTAAAATAGACATAAAAAAACCTCCTTTGCAGTAATCTTCGCTCTACATAGGAGGTTATTCGCCATAGTATGTAGCAGCGGGATGCGGATTATGTATCGCAAGAAAACTTTTCGTCCGTATGGCAACTCCCTGTCCATACAGCACTTAACGCACATATTCCTACTCTGCTTTTTATTTTTTATTAATAGAAAAACGACCATCTGCCATAACAGCTTTAAGCCATCCTTTCTATTTAGGCATTATTATATACATTGTATACACGGTTGTAAAGTACATTTTTTATAATTTTAATATTTTTTTCAGCAACATTTTCTAAAGTGCTTTGCAAAACCTTCAACAGCGGTCAGTATCCACCACTTATTATATCCATGTTATCTTGCAATACGCTGTACTGCCGGCACCTTATAGTCAGAAGCATAACTTAAGTACTGTTGAAGAGAATTCTCAACCTTATACATATCAAGCACTTTCTTCATAAATGCAATAGTACTCTTTTTGTACTTCATATGCTCTAACACATACACAGCCGCAGTATCATTATAGTTTCTTGCAAACTGCTTTGCAAAACGTGCAAACTTCAACTTATTCAGTTGTTCAATATCATAATAATTCTGCATAATCTCAAGTGCTTCTATAACCTTAGCATTCTCAAAATCAAGCTCTACGCTTGGGCGCTTCACATATATATTGCCGACTTCGCATGTCCTTGCCTTTATCACATTAGAATACAGCTCTATCCTGTCACTTTTATATGATGATACCATATACTTATTATACAGTCTGTATCCTATAAAAAGTCCATCATCGTTATTCTCGCCAAAAAAGTAGTTTAACAGCAGTTCTTCCTGATTTTTATCTTTATCTTCTGCCTTAATATACATTCCCTTTCCTGCCCTTACGATAATGCCGTCATCGCACAGCCTCTCGACTGCACGGAAAAACGCATCATGGCTCATTTTTGTAAAGCCTTTTTCATACATGTCATTGGCAACTATAACAGCCCCCTCTGGAGCTTCTTCAAAGTACTTAATAAGCTTATCTCTGTATTTCATATAACATCATTCCTGCCGTATATATATTACACTTCTTCAAGGCTGATAGTTTCTGTATCTTTCTTAGCTTCTTCTTCACCATCTACAGTTTCTGCCTCATCTTCTATTTCAAAGCCAGCAAGTACATCCTCTTCATCTTCTGCTGCTTCCTCTGATAAAGCTTCTTCCTTCGATGCGGCTTCTTCCTGTGATGAAGTCTCCTCTTTTGCTGCTTCAGCTACAGAAGCCTCTTTATCATCTGAAGGCTTTTCACTATCAGCATTATCTGCTGATACATCGCCTTCTCCTACTTCCTCTGACTTATTGATAACCTTTATTTCTACATCATCTGACTCTGGAAATGCTGCTTTTTCATCGAAATCTTCTTCAAAGTCATCCTCTGAGTCATCCTCAACATCCTCATAATCATCTTCATCATCAACATAGAAATTGACCGGAACTACTTCAACCTTACTTAAATCAGCCTTACCAATAATGTATACAGTATGTATTCCATCTTCATCAGAATTCTCAACATAATTGCCTACCTTTGCAAGCTTTTTGTCTATATCACATGTTACATTAACACCATCTGGAAGTACGATAGATACATTTGCACATATACTCTCAAAGTTGATATATACATCTTTCTCAAAAACAGCAAGTGAAAGGTCGAGTGTCATCTTGGATGCTATAGCCTTAACCTCACATCCCATAAACTCCTCATCCTCAATCTCAACCATTCTGTTCTCACATACAGCATTGTACTTGCGTACTTCAAGCTCTGCGCTGTCATTTTCTTCCTTTGTAAGCTTGCTCTTGGCTGCCTTAACCTTATCGTATGCAACCTTTCCTGCAACTGCTGCCGCACCTATACCAACAGCCAGCTTCAATACACCATTTTTCTTCTTAGCCATATACCATACCTCCTGATTATTATATTAATTATTTATCTGTTCATCTCTTTTCGAATACACGCAGCCACAATAGTTCTGTCTGTACAGATTATACTCCTTCGACAGCTCTATCGACCTTTTATATCCTTCTTTTTTCTTAAAATCTGACAAAAGATAGTTAGTTCCTGTTTCCTCTGCTACCTTAAGACCTATCTCATTAAGCTTTACACTGTTCTTTAAAGGACTTATCGTAAGTGTTGTGGTAAAATAATCAAAGCCAAGCTCACGCGCAAGCATAGCCGTCTTTCTTAGTCTTAGCTCATAACACTTAAAACATCTCTCACCGCCCTCAGGCTCTCTCTCAAGCCCCTTAACAGTACTGTAATAAAGCTCAGGTTCATAATCCCCCTCTATGAATTCAACCTTGTTAGGCGCGGGAAATTCCTTTATAAACCTTATCTGTTCCTCAACTCTTTTCTTATATTCAGCACTCTCTGATATATTCGGATTATAATAGAATACTGTAACATAAAAATACTTTGAAAGAAACTCTATACAACTACTGCTGCAAGGTGCACAACAACTATGAAGAAGCAGTGTGGGAGTCTTTCCCTCTGCCTTTAACTGTTGTGCCATTTTCTCAAGTTCCTTGTGAAAGTTCCTGTGTTCAAACGGTATAGCCATACTTACTCCATTCCTGTTAATGCTTTTTTATGCCACAATCTCGGATAAAGCCTCCATAAGCTTATCCATCTGCTCATCTGTGCCGACTGTTATTCTTAAGTAGTTATCTATGCCCGGCTGGTTGAAATATCTTACAAATATCTTCTTTTCCTTGAGCTTTTCAAATATTTCCTTAGCCGGTACGCTCTTATGTGCTGCAAATATAAAGTTTGCCTTAGAGTCAGGGAATGTAAAGCCAAGTTCGCTAAGTGACTTCTTAGCCTTTTCCCTTGTAGTTATAATCTTATCTACACATTCCTCAAAATATGCCTTATCATTGATAGATGCGACACCATACTTGATAGAAGTCATATTCATAGTGTAAGAATTAAACGAAAACTTAACATCATTAAGAGCCTTTATAAGCTCAGGACTACCGAACGCATAACCTATTCTCATACCTGCCATAGAGCGTGACTTTGAAAATGTCTGCACTACCAGAAGGTTATCGTATTCATTTACAAGTTCTCTTGCTGACTGTCCGCCAAAGTCAATATATGCCTCATCAACGATGACAACTACATCCCTGTTGTGCTCAATTATATCCCTGACTGTATCAAGCCCCATATATAAGCCTGTTGGAGCGTTAGGATTAGGGAATATAACTCCGCCGTTCTCCTTATAATAATCACTTGCTGTTATATTAAATTCCTTATCAAGTGCCTGCTTTTCATAAGGTATCCTGTAAAGGTCTGCCCATACACTGTAGAAAGAATATGAGATATTTGGAAAGAGTACAGGCTTGCTTCCATTAAAAAATGTAAGGAAACACATAGACAATACATCATCTGAGCCAACTCCTACAAACACCTGATTTTTCTCCATTCCATAATAATCTGCTATGGCACTGACAAGTTCTGTAACATCAGGGTCAGGATATAATCTTAACTTATCTATATCTGTGCTCTCGACTGCTTTTCTTACCTCCGGTGCAGGTGGATATGGATTTTCATTGGTATTAAGCTTTATGACACCACTGTCCTTAGGCTGTTCTCCCGGAACATATGGTTCTACTTTTCTTATATTATTTTCCCATGCTTTCACTTATTTTTCCTCTTTTCATATCAATTCTCATTTATACGCATTTTTTTCATAATAAGTTTGTTAGTTCTTCTTAACTCCCATTTCTTTTGCCACCTCTGCAAACTTAGGAAGTGAATTAACTATAGTATCATAAGATACACAATATGCCATTCTTACATATCCTGCACAACCGAAGGAAGAACCGGGAACGATAAGTATATTATGCTTCTTTGCCGTGTCACAGAATATATTTTCATCCTCTGTTGGTGACTTTACGAAAAGATAAAATGCTCCTTCTGGCTTAACACACTCAAAACCAAGTTCTGTAAGACCTTCATAAAGTGCCTTTCTGTTCTTGTCATAAGCATCTATATTAACATTTGCATCTAAACACTTAGCTATAACCTTCTGCTGGAGTGAAGGTGCATTGACGAAACCAAGTATACGTGTTGCAACTGAAGCTGCAGCTTTCATATCCTCTGCATCCACAACCTCATCCGGAATAACAAGATAACCGATACGCTCGCCCGGAAGTGAAAGCGACTTGCTGTATGAATATCCAACAATAGTATTGTCATAGTACTTAGTAAGATATGGGACTTCAACACCATCATATGCAAGCTCTCTGTATGGTTCATCTGCAATAAGGAATATTTCTATGCCTAATTCCTTCTGCTTATCTTCCATAATCTTTGCAAGCTTTTTGATAGTTTCCTCTGAGTAAACAACACCTGTAGGATTGTTAGGATTATTGACAATAACTGCCTTTGTGTTCTTATTGATAAGCTTCTCAAATTCGTCAAACTCAGGCTGGAATGTGCTTGTATCAGGAGATACTGCAACAAGCTTTCCACCAAAGTTGCCCACATAATTCTTATATTCACCAAAGAAAGGGGCAAATGTAAGAACCTCATCACCCGGATTAAGAATAGTCTTAAGTACTGTATTAAGACCGCCTGCTGCACCAACTGTCATAACTATATTAGTATAGTTAAAATGTGTATCAAATCTTTTATTGAGTGACTGTGCTATAGCCTCTCTTACATCCTCAAAACCTGAGTTGCTCATATATCCGTGAAGGACTACAGAATCTTCTTCATCAACGACTTCCTTAATCGCCTCATTAACCTCTGCCGGCGCTGGCACGTTAGGATTACCTAAAGAGAAATCATATACATTCTCAGCTCCATATATCTTAGCAAGTCTGTTGCCTTCCTCAAACATAGCTCTTATTACTGAACTTCCTTTAACAAGTGCTTTCATAGATTCTGCTATCATTATATACCTCATTTCTACGCACATTTTGCGCAATAAGGATTTTGTGCCAGGTGCGCTCAGACACAAAAACCGCGCGTGAAAACATAATTTTCACTTTTTAGACATTATATGTGTTAATTATATCAAATCCTGCGATTAATTCAATATTCTATCTGTTATTATCTGTTAAATACCATATTTTTCATAAAAACTCTTTTTCTTCTGATATAAACATTTTAAATGTATTCGTGTCACAGATAAAATGATTTATTTTTATATCCACCAATTTATAGTAATAATATTATTTATATTATTCTTCACAATCCGTTTTGTTAATTACCGGAATATTAAATTCAATTATGATTTATAAAAATTGTCACGAAATACCGCTATAATCCCATCTGAATAATACAATACTTCATATCTGTCATCGCTAAGATACGCATTTACATCGTACCCCTTAGCCCCGCCCCTTAAGTCTATAGCCACATATTCAGCAGACTTATCAGTATAATACAACTCATAAAGCTCACTTCTTTGGGATAGCTTTGCACATAAAAATGTTGTCGCTATTACACTTGCATCGTCAGGTATAACAGAAAGTCCCTCATCAATAGTACTGTACACCTGCTGTCTTTCCTCATCCAGAGTGTCAACTGCCGTCTCAAGCTTTGGAAGATTATATGCCGTGAAAAATATTGTAACAGCCGCCACCACTGAATATATAAGTCCTAACCTCTTCTTAACATCAATATCTGAAAGATTGATAATGACAAGATATATGAGCAGCAGTCCTGAACCAAACACATAATGAAAATATATACTGTGCATATACTGATAATCTGTTACAAGATTAAACAGGACATATGGACCGATAAGGACATATCTTGACCACTTCTTCGTCATAAGCGGAAGAAATAACAGCACACCCATTGTCTGTATTATAAATGTTATGTTATCCACCGCAAATATCTGTGTTACAAGATACGCAGGATTAGCAAATGCAGTCTTTATAACCGAAAACATATTGCCATCGCCCTCAGGTATCATATTATTATAACGTCCTGACATAACACCATTTCCAGCATATTTAAGAAATATACACACACCAAGACAGTACAGTGCAGAAGTTATAAAAAGCACTGCACCTTTCTTTCTCATACATTTATTAAGCAGCATATATAATCCGACAAACATCATAAGCACGCTTGCATCTTCTTTTATGAGCCACACAAGCACCGCAGATATACACATTCCAACTGTATTATCTTTTTCCATAAACAACAGAAATGTACTTAATAACAGAGGAAAGAACATATTTTCATGTATATCATAAAAACAGCCCCCACTCATAACAGGATATAAGCAGTAAATTATTATTATAAGTGCTGTTTCCCAGCCTGACAGCTTTCTGTGCCTGCATATAAGTGCAAGTGGTATGACAGCCGCCGCTATAAGAACCGGCTGTATTATCTCAAGTGCGACCGGTGAGGTAAATATCATATAAAACGGCAGTATAAGATAGAATACCGGTGATACATGGACACACATATGTGACAGAAGATAATCTCTTTCACTTGTCGTTTTCATCGTTCCCGTGGTTTTCATATAATAAAACATCTGTGAGAACAGTCCCATATCAAAGTTAGGTGAACCATAAGACAGATATCTTGTCACCATGCAGAAGCTCACAAATAAAATATATAAACCTCCTGACACAGCCATAATGATTATATATGACTTTTTTGACATGTTAATATGCACTATTCCTGCATATCTTATGCAGTATATTACCGCCATTACAGTAAGTGCACTCATCGCCACAACAAAATATATGTCATTATTCTGCAGCACACTCACGCATGCATATAAAAACACTGATGCCACAAGCACTCCACCCTCAATCTTACGTGAAAGTGCCTCATTTTTCTTTTCAAATATATAGTATACAATATACAAAAGAACAGTAAGTATAATCACTGCTGCCGCCATAAACGGAAGTTTCACCATTCTTGCATAATCCAGTGTATTTATTGTTACATTCCTGACATTCATAACTATAGTCTGCATTAAACAAATAAAACACCACGCCGTAAGAAACCTTACGGCGCAGTGCTCTAATGTAATAGCTTTCTTAAAATGGGTTATTATACTATCCATTTGCTATTTATCCCTCTCTTGATGTTCTTTTTTTCTGACAAAATGAGCTTACTTCGTCCCACTACATTATGATACCCATACGAATTGCTCCGCAGCTTTGCTGCTCTCGCAATTAGATGCTGTTAATGTATTCCGTAAGAAACATTATCGCTGCTCCTGTGTCTGCTCTCTTGGCGGTACACTTTGACAGTGAGAAGTAGCCCGCATCTGTGTCAAAGGAAAACTTTGATATAAGTCTGTTTCTTATATCTTCCTCATAGGCTGGAAGGTATCTTGCCATAACACCTCCGATAACCACGTCCCTGTCAAATATTACATACAGGTTGTTAATACCGGTTGTAAGATTATCAAGATACTCATCAAATATATGATTACATTCTTCATCATTATCAGACAGCTTCTCAAAAAACTCATCAAGTGTAAGACCTATATCTGTTGATATATTCTTAGTTGAAAGATAGCTCTCAAGACAGCCGTTTCTACCACACATACATTTCTTCCCACCCGGATACAGTGTCATATGTCCGAATTCGCCGTATCTGTTATGCTCGCCTTTCTTGATAGTATTGTTGCTGACACCAGCTCCACCAACACCATCACTTACCATAAGATAAAGCTTTTCCTCAAGATCTTCTTCCTTTAGTGCATTTTCATTCTTATGTGCATACCAGTAATCAGCAAATGCGCCTGCTCTTGCATCATTCTGTACTATATAATTATACTTTATATATCTTGTTATATTGTCCGTCTTATAATTCTTAACCTTAAGAGGTGGTGAGAATATTAACATACTGTTATCAGAGTTAAAAACACCCGGCATAGTAATGCCTACTCCTAACAGATTATCCTCTGATATATGATTAGCCCTTATGACATTATAGGCAAGTTCAGACACCTTTATACCATAATTGGCATCTGTGCTGAATTCTGTCTTAAGGCTTATCTCATCCTTTATCTCACCACTAAGGTCGATAAGGCTTGTTCTTATCTCGGCTGGACATATATTTACACTTACAGCATATCTTGCAGATGCATTTACAGTTATCATCTGTGCCTTTCTGCCGCCAGTTGAGTCAAAGTTACCCTCAAGAAGTATAAGTCCTTCTTCTTTAAGAAGCTTGATATTCTGGTTAATAGTAGGAAGTGACAGACCAAGAGTATCTGCTATCTCCTGTCTTGATATGCTGTTGCTGTTATATATAAGCTTAAATATTCTGTTTTTATTATACTTTCTAACTTCTGACGTAGTTATTTTCTGTGTTGATATCATTTATTCACCAAATACTGCCTTATAATCTTTCTGGAATTTTTCTATACCTGCATCTGTTAATGGATGATGTACCATCTGCTCTATAACCTTGTATGGAACAGTTGCTATATCAGCACCTGCAAGTGCGCAGTCAGTAATATGTATAGGGTTTCTTACGCTTGCACAGATAATCTCTGTCTGGATATCATAGTTAGAGAATATGCCAACAATATCCTCAATAAGCTGGATACCCGGCTGTGATATATCGTCAAGTCTTCCAAGGAAAGGTGATACATATGCAGCACCTGCTCTTGCAGCTAAAAGTGCCTGATTAGCTGAGAATATAAGTGTCACATTACACTTGATGCCTTCTGCTGAAAGGACTTTAACTGCTTTAAGGCCTTCTACTGTCATAGGAATTTTAACTACCATATTAGGGTGTATTGCTGCTATCTCGCGGCCTTCCTTAATCATCCCCTCAGCATCTACTGTTGTAGCCTTTACCTCTCCACTTATTGGACCGTCAACAATGCTTGTGATTTCCTTTATTACTTCGTTAAAATCTCTGCCTTCCTTTGCTATAAGTGAAGGATTAGTTGTAACTCCACATATAACTCCCATATCGTTAGCTTTTCTGATATCATCTACATTCGCTGTGTCAATAAAAAATTTCATATATAATCCTCTTTTCCGCGCACGTTTTTTGCGCATAACGAGTTTGTGTCAAGTGCGCGCAGACACAAATCCCACGTGTGAAAAATCTATTTTTCACACTAATCTCCTCTCATCCTACATAACATCAAACACTGGTTTTAAGGCAGGATATATCTGCCTGAATGTATTATAACGTGAATTGTATCTGTCTGCAATCGCTTTTTGTGGTTCTATTGTCTTACATATCTTAACTATACTGTCTGCGGCTTCCTGAACACTGCTATATTCTCCGGCAGCAACCATTGCAAGCATTGCAGCCCCCATTGAAGGACCTTCCTCTGACTTTAACAGATTGACCTTTATTCCAAGTACATTAGCCATAATACGGCACCACAACTCACTCTTGGCACCGCCGCCGCACATCTTTGTTTCTGTTATGTTTATTCCAAGTTCTTTTGCAACCTCGAAAGAATCTCTTATTGCAAATGCAACACCCTCAAGAACAGCCTGTGTCATATCTGTCCTTGTGCTGTCCATAGTCATTCCTGTAAATGTAGCTCTTGCGAGCGGATTGTTGTGAGGTGAACGCTCACCCATAAGATATGGCAGAAAATATACATGGTTATTGCCAAGCATATCATCTGTTATACATTCCTGTGCAGCCTTATAATCGGTGTCTTTAAGAATTCCATCCATCCACCAGCCGTTACATGAAGCTGCGCTTAACATACATCCCATAAGATGATAGTTTCCATCTGCGTGGTCAAATGAGTGAAGTGCATTGTTATTATCAACTCCAAACTCTTTGTTTGATATAAATATAGTTCCGCTTGTACCAAGTGATATGTTACACATACCATCTCCGACAGTTCCCGTTCCGACTGCCGCTGCCGCATTATCACCTGCTCCTGCTGCAACGATAACATTTTCTGAAAGACCAAGCACCTCTGCTGCTTCTTTAGTAAGGCAGCCGACCTTTTCATAGCTTTCATAAAGTCTAGGAAGCTGTTCTCTTGATATATCACATATCTTTATCATCTCGTCTGACCAGTCACGCTTCTTAACATCAAGCAAAAGCATGCCTGAAGCATCTGATACATCTGTACAATGTACCCCCGTAAGCCTGTATGCAAGATAATCCTTTGGAAGCATTATCCTGGCTATCTTTTTAAAGTTTTCAGGCTCATTTTCCTTAACCCATAAAATCTTAGGTGCTGTAAAGCCTGCAAATGCTATATTAGCTGTATATTCTGTGAGCTTATCTTTTCCTATGACATTGTTAAGATAATCACATTCTTTAGTTGTTCTTCCATCATTCCACAAAATAGCCGGTCTTATGACCTTATCATTCTCATCAAGTATAACAAGACCATGCATCTGTCCTCCAAAGCTTATACCTGCCACTTTATCTGCATCGTAACCAGCTACCAGCTCCTTTATGCCCTCACATGTCTTTTCATACCAGTCATATGGGTTCTGTTCTGACCAGCCTGGCTTTGGGAAGTCTATTGGATAGCTTTTGGATACTGTATTAACTATATTGCCTGTTGGCTCCATAAGTATAAGCTTCACTGATGATGTTCCTAAGTCAACTCCTATGTAATACATAAAACACCCCTTTTTCTTTTTTTACTATTTTTATTTAGAAAAAGAAGCGCAACGTACCTCTATAATACTGCGCTTCTTTTCCTGGCTTACATCTGCATTAAGCAAATGGATTCTCTGACTTGTAAAGCACTCCTGCTGGCTGGTTGTAAGCTATATCTTCAACGCCGATATACTTAAATACATCGAATAAAGCCTTGCCAAAGTGTCCGAATGCAACTGCACCGTGATGTGGATAATTCTTCTCAATAAGTACATGTCTGTAAAATCTTCCCATCTCATTAATAGCAAATATACCGATTGAACCGAATGAACGTGTTCTTACTGGAAGAACCTCACCCTGTGCTATATATGCTCTTAACTGGCTGTCAGATGTACTCTGTAATCTGAAAAATGTAATATCGCCTGGCACAATATCGCCTTCAAGTGTTCCGTTTGTAACCTCTTCTGGAAGTGAACGTGCCATAATCATCTGGTTCTTCATCTCACAGAATGCAAGCTTGCTTGAAGCTGTGTTACCACAATGGAATCCCATAAATGTATCTTTAATTGTATAATTAAACCTGCCCTTGATATCTTCGTTATAAATATCAGAAGGTACTGTATTATTAATATCAAGAAGTGTAACTGTATCGTTACTTACAACTGTTCCTATAAACTCGCTGAGAGCACCATAAATATCAACCTCACATGATACAGGAATTCCCATAGCTGTAAGTCTTGAATTAACATAACAAGGTACGAAACCAAACTGTGTCTGGAATGCTGGCCAACACTTTCCTGCTATGGCAACATACTTTCTTGAGCCCTTGTGTGCCTCTATCCAGTCAAGAAGTGTAAGCTCATACTGTGCAAGCTTAGAAAGTATTTCAGGCTTCTTGTTACCTGCTCCAAGCTCCTCCTCCATGCTCTTTACTACTGAAGGAATTCTTTCATCACCCGCGTGATTGTTATAGCTTTCAAAAAGGTCAAGCTCTGAATTCTCTTCTATTTCAACACCAAGATTATATAACTGGTTAATAGGTGCATTACATGCAAGGAAATTATTAGGTCTTGGACCAAAGCTTATTATCTTAAGATTATTGAGTGCATATACAGCTCTTGCAACCGGAAGGAACTCATGAATCATATCTGCACACTCTTCTGCTGTTCCAACAGGATAATCCGGAATATATGCCTTAACTCCTCTTAGCTTAAGATTATAGCTTGCGTTAAGCATACCGCAGTAAGCATCACCTCTGTTGCCTACAAGTCCGCCATTAGCTGATGTTTCCTCTGCTGCTGCAACAAACATCTTAGGTCCGTCAAAGTACTTTGCAAGCATAGTTTCTGATATTTCAGGGCCAAAGTTACCAAGATATACGCAAAGTGCATTACATCCTGCCTTCTTAATATCTTCAAGTGCCTGCTGCATATGTATTTCGCTTTCAACTATACAGACAGGACATTCGTAAATATCAGCCTCATCATACTTATTCTTATATGCCTCAACAAGTGCCTTTCTTCTGTTTACTGATAAGCTTTCCGGGAAACAGTCCCTGCTGACAGCTACGATACCAATCTTAATTTCTGGTTTGTTGTTCATTGTAAAATCCTCCATTCTGCCTATACCATGACTACACCCCTGCTACCACTCTCATTTTTATTCCTGATGTGTGCAATCACCGCATAACTTAATTAAATGCAATAACTTCTGATAAAACCTGAATATGGAAAATGCGTACCTGTTACTGCATTTTCCATATCTGGTTATAGTAACCTTGTACTTTTGATAAATACATTGCAAAAAGTTACTTATATAATATTATTTTTATCTGTATTTTGCAATATGTATAGTGATTTTTATTTAATATTTTTAATAAAACCAAACTCTTTACATATCAATTATACATTTTATCTGCTTTCTGGTGTATGCCACTTCCACTCCTGTACTTCTGGTAAGTCCATACCATACTCGCTTATATACTGCTTATGTGCAACTAAAGTATCTCGCATCTTCTGGAGAAGATATGAGCCCTTGTTGCCAAGCTGTGGAAGTGCATTGATAACAGCCTGTACAAGATGATAACGGTCAATTTCGTTCTGTACTCTCATATCGAAAGGAGTTGTGATTGTACCCTCTTCCTGATAACCGAATACATGAAGATTTCTGTTATGTCTGTAGTATGTAAGCTCATGTATAAGTGTTGGATAGCCATGGAATGCAAATATAATTGGCTTATCCTTTGTAAATAAAGCATCATAATCTGTGTCTGAAAGACCGTGTGGATGCTGTGTATTAGACTGAAGCTTGAATAAATCGACTACATTTATAAATCTAATCTTTAATTCAGGCATATTATCTCTTAATATAGTTACGGCTGCAAGTGCCTCAAGTGTAGGTGTTTCGCCACATCCTGCTATTACTACATCTGGTTCTTCACCCTGGTCATTGCTTGCCCATTCCCAGATACCAACGCCCTGTGTACAGTGCTTAACAGCCTGTTCCATAGTAAGCCACTGTGGTCTTGGGTGCTTAGATGTAACAAGCACATTGACATAATCACGGCTTCTTATGCAGTGGTCAAAGCATGAAAGTAAGCAGTTAGTATCTGGTGGAAGATACATTCTTACTACATCTGCCTTCTTATTAGCTATATGGTCAAGGAAGCCCGGATCCTGATGTGTAAATCCGTTGTGGTCCTGCTGCCATACATTTGATGAAAGAATAAGGTTAAGTGAGGCAATAGACTGTCTCCATGGAAGCTGTGAACATACCTTTAACCACTTTGCATGCTGTGCTGCCATTGAGTCTACTATTCTTATAAATGCTTCATAACTTGCAAAGAAGCCATGACGACCTGTAAGAAGATATCCTTCTAACCAGCCCTCGCACATATGCTCAGAAAGCATTGAATCCATTACACGTCCATCTTTGGCAAGGAATTCATCGTTATCCTTAAGGGCATTGTTCCAGTCTCTATTAGTTTCCTCAAATACTTTTCCTAATCTGTTAGACATTGTTTCATCTGGTCCAAAGATACGGAAGTTCTTTGTCTCCTCATTTAACTTGAATATATCTCTTACGAAGCCTCCAAGTTCAATCATATCCTGACCTTCCTTAGCTCCTGGGAAAGGTACGTCAACGCCGTAATCCTTAAAGTCTGGAAGTCTTAAATCTCTTAAAAGCTTACCACCATTAGCATGTGGATTAGCACTTATTCTGTGGTCGCCCTCTGGTGCAAGTGCTCTTAACTCTGGAATTAATCTGCCATTCTCATCAAATAATTCCTCAGGCTTATAGCTTTCAAGCCACTCGTTAAGCTGCTGTAAATGTTCTGGCTTATCCATCATAATAGGTACCTGATGTGCCCTGAATGTACCTTCGATTTCCTTGCCGTCAACAACCTTAGGTCCTGTCCAGCCCTTAGGAGTTCTAAGAACAATCATAGGCCAGAATGGGCGCTCTGTCTTACCTTCTTCTCTTGCTTCTCTCTGTATTTCCTTAATCTCCTCAATGACAGTATCAACTGTTTCTGCCATCTTTCTATGCATAGTCATAGGGTCGTCACCCTCAACAAAGTAAGGCTTCCAGCCACAGCCATGGAAGAAGCTTTCTATCTCATCATGTGATATACGTGAGAATACTGTAGGGTTGCTTATCTTATATCCGTTAAGATGTAATATTGGAAGTACTGCACCATCTGTAACAGGATTAAGGAACTTATTAGAATGCCATGCTGTTGCAAGTGGGCCTGTTTCTGCTTCACCATCACCAACGATACATGTAGTAATAAGGTCCGGATTATCGAATACAGAACCAAATGCATGTGCTATTGAATATCCAAGCTCACCACCTTCATTGATTGAGCCCGGTGTTTCTGGTGCAACGTGGCTTGATATTCCTCCCGGGAATGAGAACTGCTTGCAAAGCTTCTTAAGTCCTGTCATATCCTGACTTACATTAGGATATACTTCGCTGTATGTTCCTTCAAGGTATGAGTTGGCAACAAAGAAATTACCTCCATGTCCCGGACCAGATATAAGTACCATATCGAGGTCATACTTCTTTATAGCCCTGTTCATATGACAGTATACAAAGTTCTGTCCCGGAACAGTTCCCCAGTGACCTACTATTTTCTTCTTGATATGTTCTGGCTTTAAAGGCTCTCTTAAAAGTGGATTGTCCAAAAGATATAACTGGGCTGCTGCCAGATAGTTAGCTGCACGCCAGTACGCATTCATCTTTTCAAGATATTCATCTGTGATTGGCATCTTTTCAACACACATTTCCTTATTCATCTTAACTTAGTACCTCCATTCTGCGCATTATAACGCATACTATGACTTGTTTTATTCTTCATATCATTTCGTAATGGCTTTTATAAATGTACTTTCTAAAAGCAGTTTTATATTATCACATTATATATAAATGTCAATACACCAATTGCAAAAATACAATTAAAATACAATCCAATTCATCCTGTTATTGAAAGTATTTTGCCTGTAAATTCTTTTTATATAAATACTGTTTACTATAACTTTTTAAAAACAAGAAAAAATTTAAAAATAATACTTTACAAATATAATTTATAGTGTTATAGTAGCAATATGAAAAGCGCTTATCAATAATCCAATATAGAAAGCATTGGTATATACATAATTGTCATGTCAGTATATTATATAAGATATAGATATCGGGTACATCATTAGTGCTAATATACCCTTACTACATAACTGCATTAATTATCCTGTCATATGCTTTTATCTGCTTTAGCGGATATGTTTTTATTGGATTTCTATTTAATCAACTAAGATATAGTTAAGAATTCCCAGCATGTTAAGTCAATTATTAATACAGGTAACATTTATTGTATGTGTTATTTTATTTTGTGTTACTTTGATTTTATTTAGTTATCACAGACAGCTAAACTTACTTTTTTTCATTCAATGTTTATGAGGATTTAGTTATAATTAGTTGTAGATTGATATGGTTTGTAGTCAATTTAACATTGTATTTTACACATTCTTTTTGTGTCTGTGTTGACTTGTTTTATACCTAATTATCACTTACAGCTAATTCACTTATCTTCATTCTATATTTATGAAGATGTAGCTGTAATTAGTTGTAGATTACAATGGTGTGCAGATAAAATCACATTATCTTTGTAATGCTATTTTTAACTATAATCTTTAACCTGTCAGGTTATTTTTCCCTTAACTTTATTTCAATATTATATTTATCAGGAGGATTTTCTTATGCATGACATAATAGAACATTACGGAAAAGTTATCATAGCCCTTGCGGGTGTACTTGCAGCACTTTTACTCACTGCTGCCGTTGTCACAACCATTTCAACTAAAACAAAGTCAGCCGTTAACGGCATTGAATACGAATCACAGATTCGCAACGCATTTAACACACCTTAATTATCGTGTTTCTTAGAAAAAGCATTTAAAAGCAGCAAACTAACTATTACAAAGATGTGCTAAGCACAGGTAAAGGAGTATATGAACAGCGCAGATTTAAAAGAACTTATAGACAAAAATAAAGAAGAGCTATTCAGTGAAATATCCGATGAGATAGATAATGAAAAAGTCACTGATATAGAATGGGACGGATATAATCTATGGATAACTGAGCTTGGTATTGGAAGCTACATATCCGGCAAGGAACTAAGTGATAAATATGTTGAAAATATATCCATTAAATTAGCCAATATTATGGGCGTACAGTTTAACAGGAGCCGCCCCATCCTTGAAGCCAATACAGAAAACTTAAGAATATCAATATGGCACGAATCAAGATGTCAGAAGAAAAGTATGGCTATCAGGAAAATACCGGAATACTTAAGATTTGACCACAATATGCTTGTCAAGTCAGACTATGCTCCAGAAAGTATTATCAATCTTCTTGAAAACAGTGTCTTAGCACATCTTAGTGTAGTTGTCGGTGGACAGCCCCACGCTGGCAAAACCGAACTTATCAAGTATCTTTCAACCAAAATTCCACACAATGAAAAAGCTGGCGTATATGAGGATAATCAGGAAATCCACTATCGCAAAATAAATCCAAATAAAAAATGCGTGGAATTCTTTGTTGATGATAAAGTAACCTATCCGGATATAATAAAAGCCGGACTACGCCATAATATCGACTGGATTCTTTTATCAGAATCACGCGGTCCTGAGGTTGCGCATCTTCTGAACAGTCTGTCAACAGGCTCTTACTGTATGACTACTATGCATCTTGATGATGTGAGGGATATGCCTGACCGTATGTATAATATGCTTGGAAGCAGCAACATCAATGAAAGATTTATCAACAGCATCTACAAGTACATCGACCTTGTTGTTCTTATCGAATGTGATAAATACGAAAAACGATGTATCAAACAGGTCGGCTTTCTTTCACGCGAAAATGGACATAATATGTGCAGCGTTATCTATGAAGATGGCGCTTTCACCGATGAAAAAATACCAGCCGTTATTATGGATAAGTTTCTTAAAAAGGGGATTAAAAACATTTATGAAAAAGCTGATTAACTATTTCTCACCACATTCACTTACGAGTGACATATCACTGTACGGATATAGCTTTTCATTAAAAACTTATATAATTTCAATTATTGCAGTGATTAGCTGTATCACAATGATAAGCCTTTTATTCCAGCTTCAGCCAGTATATATCTTAGCCATAGTTCTCTGCGGTGTTATTATGCTGCCTTGGCTTATAAGGAAAAAATATATGAATAACCACCGTTTAAAAGAATTCTCTGACGTTGACATCTACCTGCACCAGATGGTGTATTCATTTATAAGGAACCCTAAAATACATACTGCTCTGTCAGACACCTATGCAGTAGCAGACGGCAGACTTAAAAAGCTCATACAAGAGGCACTAGATGAGCTTGAATATAGTATGAGTGAATATGTATACGAAGAAGCCCTTGGCATAATCGAAAACAACTATCAGTGCAGCCGTATAAGAACACTTCATCGTTTTCTTATAAGTGTTGAAACCAAAGGCGGCAGATACAAGAATGCATTGCAGGTACTTCTTAAAGACTTTGACCGCTGGGTTAAAAATATATACGAATATGAATATGAACTTAAACTCATAAAACGTGATACCACAATAGGAATATTTATAAGTATTGCTCTTTCAGCAATAACTATGTTTATGTGTCTTGTATTAAACCGATACAGTACCGCTTCATCTGATATAACATCTGACTATATATTCCAGATAAGCACTGCCATATTCTTAATACTCTGCATACTATTCTATGCTTACACACAGACACACTATGGAAAAGATATATTAAACCAGACCAAAAAGGATACCCAGTGCATAAAGGATTATAAAAATGCATATGAGTCACATATATCATCCTTAATCATAAAAATACTGCCATTTATAGCAATCGCCAGCGCTTTACTTGTGTATACAATTATTGCAAAGTATTATCTTATAGCCGTATATACAGCAATAATTATTGTAACATTTCTTGTATTTCCTGTTATCAATAAACAGAATTCTAAAAAAAGAGTTATTGCCAATCTTAGAAACAGCTTCTCTGACTGGTTAAGAAATGTTGCCCTCAACCTTGAAAATAAGCCTCTTATTGCAGCCATCGAAGATACTTATGACGACTGCCCATATATCATAAAGCTTTCACTGGACGACTTTATCCGTGATATAGAGGCTAATCCATCCGATATAAAACCCTATTATGAATTCTTATCCGAATACAAACAGACCGACATAATGTCAACCGTAAGAACTCTTTATTCTGTATCAGAACTTGATGAAAAGGGAATTGATGAAACTATAAGCACTCTTATACAGCGAAACAATGAACTTATCAATAAGCAGACTGAACTTGATTACAAGGACAGGATAAGCGTACTTAAATTCATGGAATACATTCCTGTATTTTTTATGGCACTTAAAATGTCGGTGGATATGATGCTTATTATATCGATATACCTATAACCCTGTATACTTTAAATCAGCATACTAAAAACGAATAAATACTACATAGATGCATTTTTATTAAATTTACTACAGATAATTTTTATCTTAATATACACAAGATTGGCAAAATCTGAATTCCTTGTAGATACTCATACAAATATATTTTTTATGACTATATAATCTAAACATATATACTACTTTAAATGTATACTCATACAAATATGCTTCTTAAACATAATATTCAGAAAGGTGGACTACATTATGGATATAATCTTAAGTAAATTAGGTGAAACTGGTGTTGCTATTATATTTCTTATTCCAACAATTAGGACATTTGCAGAAATATTAGCTATTGTTATGGTGTAAGGAGGGTCTATGGAATTAATTATAAAAGAATATGGCGGCATTATTATACTTCTTGTGTGTCTTTCTCTTGCAATGACCTTCATATCGATGTGCATTGCTAAATGTGCAGGCATAGAGGATACACTTCTTAATGTATTATTCTGTCATTAATGCAGCAAAGAATTAAATCTGAATTAAGTCAGAACTAAATACAACATTTTAAGTAAAATTTTACACAATCTAAAAATCATTATAAACCTGAATACAAATAATCAAAATAATCTTCCAGTAAAATACTAAGAAAGGATATCTTATGAACATATGAAATCTATTATTGAAAGCTCTGTATATCTTATCATTATGTCTATAATATGCATAATCTCACTTGATTTTATATTTATGAATAAAAGCATATGCAAGGGTCAGGAACTTCAGCAATATATAAGAGATACCATCCTTATATATGGCGAAAGCAGCAGCACACATACCATAGATGACAACACATGTCAGAAAATAAATACCCTTGCAGAACAGTATAACAGCACAGTGGATATTTCATACTTTGATACTGTTAATGAACACGACTACTTTAACATAACCATTATGTATCCTGTAAAATCAGGTATATTTAATATACAAAAGGACTGCACTTACAATTCTATAGTCAGTGTAAGAGGGGAAAGCCTATGAGAATTGCCATAAGCAGCAGTTGTCTGACAGTCATTATACTATTACTGGTTATGATACACTGCTCTATTATAAACAAAAACTACCGAGACATAGAAGTTAATGGAAGTATCAATGATGCCTTCTTATATGCCGCCGATAAAGCATACAGCAGTTATATTGATTATAACGAAGCTGATAATAATATGACTGACGATGATATAATAAATAATACAATGCAGGTCTTTAACAATGCATTTAATAATTCTGTGAGTTCTGATGGAACATTTACAGTTTCTTTAATGTACACAGATACAGAAGCTTCTACACTTGATATACTCATAACCGATGAATACAGCTATGGTTTTATGAATCACACGGGAAAGACCACATGCCAACGCAGTATCCAGCTTAATTGACATAATTGCTGTCTTTAATTATAATCTGTTTATTGTGATTTTATTATTCATTATGATGTTAGTCTGACAGGTTCAAATATCTTACTTTTACCCCAACATCATATTATAAAATTATAACGATTAAACAGAAAGGAACTTATTATTTATTATGGAAATTCAGATATTACACTGGTTTGAGTCTTTACATAATCCCATAACCAATCCAATAATGTATGGTATCACATCTCTTGGCAACGGAGGGATATTCTGGATAATATTAGCTGCTGCAATGCTTTTAATATTTCCTAAAAAATATAGAAAAGTCGGTCTTTCTATGGCTATAGCACTTATCCTCTCACTCATATTCTGTAACGGTATTATGAAGCATTTGTGGGCAAGACCACGTGCCTTCTGGGTTGAGGGACAGAACTTCGTAGTTGGTGACCAGTTTGAAAACCTGTATGGCATATTCCAGTCTATACACGATTATTCATTTCCATCTGGTCATTCATCAGCATCTTTTGCTGCTGCCACAGCTATATTTATGTGGCGTAAGAAAGAGGGAACTGCCGCACTTATATTAGCAGCCCTGATTGCCGTATCAAGACTGTACTTAACCGTCCATTACCCATCTGATGTACTAGTTGGAACAATCACAGGTATATTATATGGTATAGCTTCATACTTTATTGCACAGCAGCTTATGAAGCGCATACCTAAGTTTAATCAAATTTTCAATAAGTAATTAAACTATAAATGAACAAACAAAGAAAAATGCACAAAATAAGTTAATTTTGTTTGTGACTAAGATACATAAATAATAAGCCGCCATACACACCTTAACACAGGTTATGTATAGCGGCTTTATCAATATAAAATATCAGTATAAAATGATCACTTTTAATTATTAATTTTAAATTGTTAAATCACTCACCCGATTTTAATTCTTAGTAAGCTCTGTATCTCCAGAAGCACTTGTAAGTGTAAGTGTCTTACCCTTGTTAGAAAGCTTATATGTATAATCTTCTGTCTGTGTTCCGTCAAGTACTGTCTTATTGACTGTAAGAGTATCTCCATCAACAGTGTATGTGATATTAAGCTGGATACCGCTTATAGACATTTCACCTGTTCCATCTTCATTAAATGTAAATGTAACATCATAACCACCATTGTTACCTGACCAGCTTCCTGCAAGGTCTGACTTCTTACTTTCTCCACAGGCTGCCAGTGATAACACACATACAAACGCTGTAACGCATATTATAAGTCTTTTTATTCTCTTCATACTTACTCCATTCTGCCGTCCTACGGCTCATAATATATTCCGTCACCTTTTTCTTAAGTTAAATATGCACCTGTTCTACTGCTGCTTAGACAACATATCCACAATATTACTAAAGTGCATACCGTGAGATGCTTTTACAAGTATATTATCACCTTTCTTAAGAAGCTGTCCAGCTTCATTTTCAAACTCCTCAATAGTGTCATAACTATGTATACTGCAATCATACGACTCATAGTGAGTTTCCCTGTAGTCAGCAGCTCCCATCGCAATATGTCTGGCAAGGTCGCCTATAGTTATAAGAACATCTATACTCTTAGCACCAACATACTGACCTACATCATAGTGGAGATTTTTCTCATTATCTCCAAGCTCAAACATACTTCCAAGTATACATACCTTTCTTCCAAGAGCCATATCCACAACATCAATAGAAGCCTTCATAGACACAGGATTGGCATTATAACAGTCATCAATAATAGTATAATTATCTGTCTTTATTATATTATTTCTTCCTGCTATAGTCTTTAACTTTGAAATGCCATCTCTTATCTGGATACTGCTAAGTCCTAACTGCGCACCAACACATGCTGCTGCAAGCGCATTATATATCATATGATGTCCGGGAACTGGAACTGTCACCTCAAATGCTCTATCACCATCTGCACATTTAAGACCATTTATAACAAAACTTGTTCCATCAAGTCCAAGATTTTTTATATCACTTGCATACACATCATCTTTATAACTGATGCCAAATCTTACTGGTCTTTTATTATTAACCTCATCAATCGTTATGAGCTTATCATCATCACCATTTAAAATGGCTGTTCCATCCGGCTTTAAGTTGTGGAACATTTCTGTCTTAGCCTTTAATATTCCATCTCTTGTCTTGAGATTTTCAAGATGACAAAGTCCGATATTAGTTATAACACCTATATCAGGCTGTGCTATTTGGGATAATCTTTCCATCTCACCAAAGTCACTTATTCCCATCTCAAGCACTGCTATCTCATCATCATCTCTAAGCCTGAATACTGTGAGTGGAAGACCTATCTCATTATTAAAATTGCCTTCTGTCTTTAATACTTTGTACTTTTCTTCAAGAACATAGCTTATAGTTTCCTTTGTACTCGTCTTTCCAACGCTTCCTGTTATTCCGACAACCTTTATATCAAGATTATTCCTGTATAAAAGTGCAAGGTCTTTAAGTGCCTGAAGGCTTGACTTTACCTTAATATAAGAGTTCTCCTGCTCTGGAAGCTCCTTTTCTGATATAACACACAGCGCACCAGCCTCAAAACAGCCGTCAATATACTTATGACCGTCTGTCCTCTCACCGCATATAGCTATAAACAGACCATCCTTAACAACTTTCCTGCTGTCTGTAGTTATATCTGTAACCTCTTTGTCAAGATTAGCTTCACTTCCATAATATTTGCCATTGCATGCCTTAGCCATAGCCCTTAACGTCATTCCACGCATATCATTACTCTCCATCTTACTTAATAATCATTATAATCATAAATATTACTCATATCTTCTAAGTGATATTTCTATTATCTTTTCTGTAAGCTCGTCATATGATATGCCTGCTGCTGCTGCCTCCTGTGGTAAAAGACTTGTACCTGTCATACCAGGAAGTGTGTTAATCTCAAGGCAGTATATATCTCCGTCTTCTGTGAGAAGCTGGTCTACTCTTGCATATGTAGTTACTCCTGCTGACTCACACGCCTTTTCAGCCCATCTCTGCATTCTTTCTGATATTTCTTTTGGAAGAACCGCAGGACAAGTTTCCTTAGTTGCCCCTGCCTTATACTTATTCTTATAATCATAGAAGCCTTCAAGCGGCTCTATCTCTATAACTGGAAGTGCCTTTCCATCAAGCACACCTACTGAGAATTCCCTTCCCTTTATGTATTCTTCAACAAGTATGTTGTCCTCATATGAAAATGCTTCTGTAAGTGCCTCTTTAAATTCTGCATCATTGGCTACAATTGATACTCCGACACTTGAACCTCCGCAGCAAGGCTTTACAACACAAGGATAAGGAACATATTCTATCTTATGTCCTCTCTTAAGCGCAACACCCTTAGGCATAGGTATTCCGTCTGGTACAAGAACCTTTTTAGTAAGCTCCTTGCTCATAGATATTGCACTGCTTATGTAATCTGTACCTGTGTACTTTATTCCCATAAGTTCAAATGCTGCCTGTATCTTTCCATCCTCGCCATTACTGCCGTGAAGTCCCATAAATACAATATCAGCCTTTGAACAAAGTGCTAATACATTGTCACCAAAAAAGCCCTTTCCTGACTTCTTTCTTGCCTCTAATTCATCCTCAACATTGACTGTGTTTTTCCTCATAGCCTCTGCTGTTTTTTCAACATCATTATTGTTTGTAAAGAAGCTCTCTGCCTCTTTGTCCTCTATACCAAAAAATACATCAATAATATTAGCATTATGACCATTTCTTCTGAGTGACTCACATACCTTAGTACTTGTCAATATAGAAATGTCTCTTTCTGTACTTGTACCTCCGGCTAATACTACTATATTCATAACGAACCTCCATCATCGCACCTGCGTGCTTATTCTTAACATTCTCTTGTCAACGCGTAAATAATATCACTTATTAACAACATATGCAATCAATATTATATTTAGTCAGACTTATCCAGATACTTTTCCACAATATCCACATAGTTATGCACATTTTAAGTGAATAATTAAAATGTATGTATATTTTCCTTTTTCGTGCATATATTATGCTAATTATCTGACAATTATACCATATTTAATAACTGTTTTATTATATTATCTGAATAGTTTGTCCTTTATAACCATTCATACACTGCTTATAATTGGTTATATTATTATTCAAATGTATTATTACTTGTGGATTGTTGATAACTTTATCAACCTTCAATTAATTTCTGAACTATTGTCTTAGTCTTAATCCCTCATACTTTGTATGTGCCATCAGACATTTTCTTAATGAATTATATCTGTCTGTTATATCACCTTCTGGAACTGCAACCTCTATGGACTCTGCCATTATATCAATAAGCCCGTCATTAAGCTCGCCTCTCATAGATGTAAGAATATCAAGCTTTTCCTTGTAGTCATACGCATCAAGAAATCTTATAAGCTTGCTTTCCTCCTGAGGCTCTTCTGCCCCTGTTGTATGAAATGTGTTATCTTCTCTGAACGTTCCTGTCTTACTATCTGTGTTATAGAAATCATCCACCTCTGATATGTTCTGTCTGCTTTCTGCCTGTCCAGCATATCCTACAGAGCCATCTTCACTGTCATATACTGCATCCGTTTCAAGCGACTTTCCTGTTTTTATATCTATAAGTTCAAATCTGTACTTCTGTTTAACATCGGGATACTTAGCGTGGTCGACCTCGCTAATAAACATATCATATGGTCTTACATACATTTCGTAATCCCCATACAATCCCTGACATATAACCATCTTTTCTTTAGTTTCTGAATGTATCGCAGTTCCCTTAACCTGATATAATTTATCCTTAAAATGTCTGTAAAACCCGTTAATAACAAGCTTTCTCTCCATATGAATACCGCCCTTCTTTGATTATTATGTAATTATGATATACCCTTTTATCCTGCAAGTAGAAGCAATTTTTTATACTTTTAGCGTTTACATCATAATATACAACACGATATAATTTTACCCCACTATTATTCTTTTAACAATGTTATTATATGTGAAAATTTTTTGTATTTTGCAATTATATCCGCGTTAGAAAAGCAAATTTTTTATAATCTATTGAAATATATTTGAGGTATAACCAAAACACAATTATTTTTGTAAATTTCTCTTTATTTACCCTTTTATAGCTTTTTACTTTAATAAGTCAACCAAGCTACTTAAATCGATAATATTTCACACCATACTGCCACCCATAACCCAAATATGCATTTAATCACACATTTTCTGATTAATATGTGCAATTATGCACAATATGAATTATAATTGATTATGTATGATATCAGGGGTCAAAAGTCCTAGAACCACGATATGCGAATATTTGTCTTATGTTGCCGCGCACACAACAGCTTACATTAGTTATTAATTTGCTATGTATTAAGACATCCACTATTAAATATGTGCGCAGAAATGAGGATTGTTATGGAAAAAGTAGACTTACACGTTCATTCAACATATTCTGACGGAACTAAAACTCCAAAAGAACTTATAGAAATTGCAGAAAAAGAAGGATTATCGGCTATTGCCCTCACCGACCATGATACACTTGACGGTATACCAGCCGCACTTGCTGCTTCAGATAAAAGTCCTGTGGAACTGATACCGGGTGTTGAACTTAGTACTAACTTTGACCGCACTGAGGTTCATATTGTCGGACTTTTCTTAGATTATACTAACAATGAGATTAATAATTATCTTGCCAAACAGCGCCAGTCACGAATAGACCGCAATATCCAGATGTGCCAGAAGTTCTGCGATATAGGCATTAACATTACATATGATAAAATGTGTGAACTTTATCCAGATGCTGTAATCACAAGAGCACATTTTGCTGACTATCTTGTTAAAAATAAATATACAGGTGACAGAAACGAAGCATTTGACAGATACCTTTCACCAGGAAAGCCATGCTATGTGAGCAGACATAAGGTTGACCCAAAGGATGCTGTCAATATAATCCACGCTGCACATGGTGTCGCTGTACTTGCACATCCTGTACTGTACCACTTAGGAAAAGAACAGATGAACGCACTTCTTGATAACGTATGCAGCGCGGGCATTGACGGCATAGAAGCCATATATTCAACATATAAACCAGCCGATGAAAGATATATAAGAACTCTTGCCAAAGAGCATAATCTTCTTATATCCGGCGGTTCCGACTACCACGGCGATAACAAGCCGCACATCCAGCTTGGCCGTGGTATGGGACATCTTTTTGTGCCTTCCGAGGTACTTGATAACCTGCGTAAGCGCAGTCTGTCATACAGATAATCTGTCAGACTATTTCTCGTCTACCACCTGAAAAATGTAGAACTTAAGATACAGTGACTCATCTGCCGCCCATAATATTGGGTGGTCAGGTGACTGTGTCCTGTACTCTATCTGTCTTAAACGCTTATGTACATTTCTTGCCGCCTCACCGATAGTCTTAGTAAAAAGTTCCGGGTCCATAAAGTGTGAGCAGGAGCAGGTTGCAAGAAAACCTCCATCCTTCACAAGCTTCATACCACGAAGATTAATCTCCCTGTAACCCTTCACCGCATTTTTAATAGAATTTCTTGACTTGGTAAATGCTGGTGGGTCAAGTATGACAACATCGAACTTCTCACCCTTCTTTTCAAGCTCTGGCAGCAGGTCAAATACATCTGCGCACTGGAAATGTACAATATCCTCAAGTCCGTTAAGCTTTGCATTTTCCCTTGCCTGATTAACTGCAAGCTCTGAGGCATCTACGCCAAGAACACTTGCAGCTCCCGATATACCTGCATTGAGTGCAAATGAGCCTGTATGTGTGAAGCAGTCAAGCACCTTTGCACCCTTACACAGATTTCCGATAGCTCTTCTGTTATACTTCTGGTCAAGGAAAAATCCTGTCTTCTGTCCGTCCTGAACATCAACATAATACTTAACACCATTTTCAACTATCTCGACCTTAGTATCGAATTCTTCCCCAATAAAGCCCTTAAAGCGTTCCATTCCTTCAAGAAGTCTTACCTTGGCATCGCTTCTTTCATACACACCTCTTACCGGCATATCATACTCAGCAAGCACCTGCTTTAACTTCTCTATAATAAGCGGCTTAAGCCTGTCAATACCAAGTGCAAGCGACTCAACAACAAGTACATCACTAAACTTATCTATAACTATTCCCGGAAGAAAGTCTGCTTCTCCGAATATAAGTCTGCATGAAGATGTATCAACTGTCTTAATTCTGTAGTCAACAGCATCCCTTACTCTCTGTTCTATAAACTTCTCGTCAATATTTTTCTCGTGTCTTGATAACATTCTTACTGTTATTTTGGACTTTCTGTTCACAAAACCTATTCCCATAAAATAGCCATCAAAGTCGTGAAGCTCAACAAGTCCTCCGTCAGTAACTCCATCTGAAAATGTGTCTATCTCATTATCATATATCCACATTCCTCCAGCTTTTAACTCACGTCCGCCACCCTTTTTAAGAGTAACTT
The DNA here is from genome assembly GCA_000436535.1 of Eubacterium sp. CAG:252. GTDB lineage: Bacteria > Bacillota > Clostridia > Lachnospirales > Lachnospiraceae > Lachnospira. Next base: position 35,565 of record FR886280.1, read on the forward strand.
CACCTGTTATTTTAAATAAATCTTCCATTGTATAATCCTCGCTTATCCTTATTTATCTGATATAATATAGACATTCACGAAACTCCCAAAACCACATAAATTCTGGTTAATACATTTCGCAAATTACCTATGATATAACATCATTTACTCTTTATCCAGCCACAACATTTTTATTATATACAAATTTCCAACTCCTGTCACTATATCAGCGACAACCATTTACTTTCTTATATTACCCTTCCTACTCATTCTTTCCGACCGCATAAAACATAAATACGCCTCCGACTGCTATAACAAGTGCCAACAGCTTAAGCCACGAAAACTCTGCCTTCTTACTTCCAAAAAGTCCGAAAAGTTCAATAATATATGCCATTATTACCTGTGCGACAACTATTGTTATCTCCGCTTTTGCTATGCCAAGCTCTGACACACTCTTTACAACTGTAAATGTAATAAATGCACCTATAACACCACCAAGAAGCGAAAGCTTGTTATCAACACGGAATATCCCGCCTATCTCCTGTCTTCCATTGAAAAACCACATAACAAGACACGTCACAAACGCCGTTATCTGTACAAAGCCTGCTGCCACCCATATACTGCTGCTCTTAGTCACATTGGTATTAAACACTCCCTGAAGACTCATAAGCGCACCAGATATGATAGCAATAATAAATCCTGCCATTTAACCAACCTCCGTAATTAGTTTACTACTAATTAATATGGGTTAAATGACAGGAATTATACCTGTTATATATATGATGTTGGAGTCAAAAGCCCCCACCTATGAGCAAGCTTATGTGAATTTAGACCTTTTGACCCCGGAAAGCTTCATACATATAAAACTTTACCTTATAGATGTAAGATAGCTTTCCACTCCCTTATGAAACTCATTGTATGCATCATCAACACTCTTTC
>FR886280.1:36518-71781 GCA_000436535.1 Eubacterium sp. CAG:252
TTCCATCCCATACCTGATGAATAAGTATTTCATATTGTGTATATATATTCTGCACTCCGACATACTTAGCCTTAACTATACTGTCAGAATATATATCGTGAAGCATATTATAATCTGTATTGTCAGCATTCTTTCCCTTCTTTGTAAGGTCTGCCCTTGCGCTTGTATGACCACTGAGTGACTGTATATCCTCTGCATAATCATACGATATTGCCCTTGCAACAGTCTTTGCAACTGCTATATTGGACGTATATGGATTAACTATTGCAAGCGTTGTCACTGACATCGGAACTGACTCAAGTCCTTCTGACAGATATGGAACCGGTATAATTCCATATGATACACCCGACTCATCAATCTTTTTTAAGTTATCAGTGCTAACTATTGTATACAACAGCTTATTCTGTGTGAATTCGTCAAGACATTCATCCAGTGTAGAACTCTGTCTGTCTATTCCAAATGTATCCTTTAACTGTGCATATTCCTTAACTGCCTGCTTAAAATGCTGCTCATCTATTGTAAATGAAGCAGCATCCTCTGCCTCATCGCCGCCTATATTCATATATCTTCCTATATATGGATAATTAAGAAACATACCTGACGGGTCAAAGTCAAATACTTTCGCAACACCTGCATTTTCTTCTGTCACCACATAATTATCGCTAATCTGCTTTAACTGCTCATATGACTCAACTGTTGATGCATACTGCTTGTTATACACCATAACAGGCATAGAAAAACTTACCGGATATCCATACAGCTTACCCTTGTATGAAGCCGACCTGATTGCTGCCTTTCCATATATCTGCTCATTATATATGTCCTTGTACGAATCATTTTCAAGCATAAGACCAAGAAGATATGCCTTGTCATTATTCTCTGCTGACATAAGATATACATCCGGTGCATTATTATTTCTTACTGTTTCTGTATATATCGTATCAACAATATCCTGTGCTTCAACATACACCGGATTAACCGTGATAAGATTATTAGCTGACTTAAGTCCTGAAGCTACAGTGTTAAGATAGCTTTCATAGTCCTTGTTATCATACCACACATTAATAGTAACAGGTGTTTCGATACCTAACTTCTTTGCTTCTTCATCCCTGTCAGTCTTACCACAGGCCGTTACTGAAACAAGAGTAACACATATCATAGTAACTGATATAAGCTTTTTAATTAACTTCATAATATTTCCAACCTTTTCATATTACTGTGAATAATGCAACCAGATATAATCTTCAATAAGTTGTTGTAAACATATTAAAATGACTTCTTTAACTTTTCTATCATCTCATCCACGTCACTCTTAGTTATTACAAGTGGTGGCACCATTCTTATAACATTAGTTCCTGCTGAGAAAAGAATAAGTCCATTATCTAATGCCTTTGCAATAACATCCTTAGGACTGATTGAAAGTTCAAGTCCCTGCATAAGTCCGAGGCCTCTTCTTTCAACTATAAAATCATACTCACCTACTAATTCTTCAAGCTTCTTTTCAAGATAAGCAGATACTTCTTTTACATTTGCAAGTATATTCTGTTTCTCAAATAATTCAAATACCTTTGTGGCAGCAGCACACGCAAGAGGATTACCACCATATGTTGTACCATGGTCACCCGGAACAAGTGCCTTTGCAACCTCTTCTGTTGCAAGAAATGCTCCTATAGGAACGCCACAGCCAAGTGCCTTTGCAACTGTAAGAATATCCGGCTTGACACCATACTGCTCATATGCAAACATAGTGCCTGTTCTGCCCATACCACACTGGATTTCATCAAGTATAAGAAGAATTCCCTTCTCATCGCAAAGCTTTCTTACTCCCTGAATGAATTCATTAGTTGCAGGATATATTCCACCCTCGCCCTGTACTGTCTCAAATATAATAGCACAAGTTTTGTCATTTACCAACTGTTTAACGCTTTCAAGGTCATTATAATTAGCAAACTTTATTCCCGGTATCATAGGGCCGAAAGCTTCCTGATAATGCTTGTTGCCTGTAACTGCAAGTGCTCCCATACTTCTTCCGTGGAATGAATGATGCATTGCAATAATTTCTGAATCTGTTCTTCCAGTCTTTAAGTAAGCGTACTTCTTAGCAAGCTTTATAGCGCCCTCTATAGATTCTGTACCACTGTTTGTAAAGAATACTCTGTCCATTCCTGAAGCCTTTGTTAATGCCTTTGCTGCCATAACTGCCGGCTCATTGTAAAAGTAGTTGGATGTGTGGATAAGCTTGTCTATCTGTGCCTTAAGCGCATCGTTATATTCTTTATTGTTATATCCAAGTGCAAATACAGCGATACCCGCACCAAAATCAAGATATTCCTTTCCGTCTGTATCGTATAATCTTACGCCATCGCCTTTATCAAGTACAATCTGATATCTGTTATATGTATGAATCAGCTTTTCTTCTGCTGTTTCTATAATCTGTTTAGTTTCCATAAATATATGCCTCTCTTATATTTCTTTAAATGTCATCTTAGTGGCAGAATATACTTTATCCCTGACATTATATCAAGTAACCATAGTAACAATCCGGTCAATAAAAGTAAATAATATTTAGATTAATTTACAGGTTAGTTTCAAAGAATTTCTCTGCTCCCTCTGAAAGAATAGCTGTACCAACACCCTTGTTAGTAAATATTTCAAGAAGTAAGCAGTGTGGAATACGTCCATCAAGAATATGTACTCTTGAAACACCGTGTTCAATAGCATCTATACAGTTATTAAGCTTAGGAAGCATACCGCCGCCTATTGTACCACTTGCAAGCAGTTCTCTTGCCTCTGTTGTAGAAAGCTCTGATATAAGGCTTGTCTTGTCATTGTAATCTCTGTATACACCTTCAATATCTGTTAAGAATGCAAGCTTTTCAGCATTTACTGCTCTTGCTATGGCACATGCAGCATCGTCAGCATTGATATTATATGAATGGAACTTATCGTCATAACCAATAGGACATATAACTGGTATAAAGTCATCCTTAAGAAGTGAATGGACAAGTGTTGTATCTACTTCCTTTACCTCTCCGACATATCCTATATCCTCGCCCTTTGAGTACTTCTTTTCAACCTTTAACATACCGCCATCTTTACCAGATATACCGCATGCCTTAACGCCAAGCTCCTCTATAAGTGAAACAAGACTCTTATTAACTCTGTTAAGAACCATTTCAGCTATTTCCATAGTTGGCTCGTCTGTAACTCTTAATCCATTCTTAAACTCTGGTGTCATTCCAGACTTCTCAACCCACTTGCTGATTTCCTTGCCGCCGCCGTGAACAATGATAGGCTTAAAACCTACAAGCTTTAATAATACAACATCCTGTATTACCTTTCTTTTAAGTTCCTCATCAACCATAGCACTTCCGCCGTACTTTACTACGATAATCTTTCTGCTGAACTTCTGTATATAAGGAAGAGCTTCAACAAGTATTTGTGCTTTCTTTAACTCTTCTTCCATATCTATTATACCCATTTTAAATTTATCTCCTTGATTGTGTGTATACTATTTTTTACGTTTTTCACTATATATAAAACAAGTTGTTTTATTCGTAATTCTTATATATTTAAAATTTACAAATTATATGTCTTTATAACACAAATAAATATTTACAACTAATTTTAAATTTAATTGCCTAAATTATTCATATTAAGACCTATAATCCGCATTTATCTTGACATAATCAAATGTAAGGTCGCAGCCCCATGCTGTAGCCTCAGCATTTCCCTGCTTTACATCTGCTATTGCTGTTACAGGATTTTCTGAAAGTATCTTTGTAGCCTCATCTTCGCTGTAATCTGTTGCGGTTCCGTCCTTTACAATCTGAAGCTTTCCTGCTGAACTTTCAAAGAATATATCAACCTTTTCTGGTTCAAAATCAACACCTGAATAACCCATAGCACAAAGAATTCTGCCCCAGTTAGCATCATGACCGAATATAGCTGCCTTTGTAAGATTAGAAGTAACTATTGACTTCGCAAGAATTTTGGCCTGCTCCTTATTAACAGCACCCTTTACCTGAACCTCGAAAAGACATGTGCAGCCTTCGCCATCCCCTGCTATCATCTTTGAAAGCTCTGTAAGAACATAGCTTAATGCCTTATAAAATGTATCATAAGCCTTGCTGTTTTCTGTTATCTTTTCATTACCGGCTTCACCATTGGCAAGAACAAGTACTGTATCGTTAGTCGATGTATCACCATCAACTGATATCATATTAAATGAGTCCTCAACAATATCACTTGTCATCTTCTGTAAAGCTTTCTTTTCAATAACAGCATCTGTTGTTATAAAGCAGAGCATAGTTGCCATATGAGGATGAATCATTCCGGCACCCTTACACATACCACCAACAGTCACTTTCTTTCCGTCTATATCTACAGTACATGCAACCTGCTTACTTCTTGTATCTGTAGTCATAATAGCCTCGGCAGCGAGTGTTCCTGCCTCTTCTGTTGAAGCAAGAAGTTCTGGAAGAGCTTTGATACCTGCACACATTCTGTCCATAGGAAGCTGCATACCTATAACGCCTGTAGAACCTAACAGAACTGAATTAGCTGGAACTCCAAGCACCTCACCTGCTGTCTTTGCTTCAAGCGCACACGCTTCATCGCCCTCAACACCTGTACATGCATTGGCAACACCGCTGTTTACCACGATTGCATGTGCGCCTTCTTCACTGTATACAATACTCTTATCCCACTTTACTGGTGCTGCAAACACTCTGTTAAGTGTAAATGTTCCTGCTGTAACACATGGCGTTTCTGAGAAAACCATAGCCATATCTTTCTTACCATTCTTATACTTAATACCTGCTGCCATACCTGCTGCCTTAAAACCCTTAGCAGCGGTAACTCCACCTTTTATAATCTCCATGATTACTACCTCCGAATTTCATTATGTATTATTTTCATAATATTGCTTCAACAACTTATTTAAATTAATGTTATTATCAAAAAATATTTTGACAATGACTTATTGTTATGGGAACATAGGTGCCATCTTAAGTCCTTCGTTCTCATCAAAACCAAATAACAGGTTCATATTCTGTACTGCCTGTCCGGCTGCACCCTTTACCAGATTATCAAGTGCGCCCATCGCTATAATTCTGTTAGTTCTTGGCTCTATCTTAAATCCAATATCTACAAAGTTGCTTCCTTCAACCCATCTTGTTTCAGGGCATACATCCTTAGGAAGAACTCTCACAAAGTATTCCTTATCATAATACTTGTCATAAGCAGCCTTTACATCTTCATAAGTTACATCCTTTGCAAGATTAGCATATGCTGTAACAAGTATTCCCCTGTTCATAGGAACAAGATGAGGAGTAAATATAAGCTTAAGGTCATCTCTTCCACAAGCATATCCTAACTGCTCTTCTATTTCTGGTGTATGTCTGTGAGTTCCAACACCATATGCCTTCATACTCTCATTAACTTCACAGAAAAGATTGGCAACCTTTGCACCTCTTCCTGCGCCTGAAGTACCGCTCTTTGCATCTATTATAATAGTATCAGGATTAATTATTCCTTCCTTGACAAGTGGATATAATGTAAGAATAGATGTTGTTGTATAACATCCCGGATTAGCAATTATTCTTGTATCCTTAGTAACCTTATCCCTGTTAATCTCACACAGTCCGTATACAGCTTCATCAATATACTGTGGTGACTTATGCTCTAACTTATACCACTTTTCATATATATCAACATTCTTTAATCTGAAGTCTGCACTAAGGTCAATTATCTTTACCTTTGAAAGAATATCATCATTTACAAGTGATGCACATAGACCCTGTGGAGTTGCTGTAAATATTACATCAACCTCATTTGCAAGCTGCTCCATGTTATCATCCATACATTTAGCATCAACAAGCTTAAACATATTTCTGTATACATCCGAATAATTCTGGTCTATATAGCTTCTTGAACCGAGCCATACTATCTCTACGTCTTTGTGTCCTAAAAGAATTCTTACTAATTCGTTACCTGCATATCCGGTAGCACCGATAATTCCAACCTTAACCATACGTCCTCCATCTGAATGTTTATTTATTCATTCGTGTGAATATTTTCATCGTAATTCATATATGTAAATGAATTAATAAAAATGATAAATTACATTATAGCAACTTTTTTCCTTATGTAAAGAGGTTATTCATATTGTTTTTATATTTATGCATAAAATATGCATAAATTTGCATAATATTCATTTTTTCCTATTGCATTTTCTTCTTAAGTAGTTTATTATAATTGGCAGAGTTTATTCATTATTTTATTGTTTTATTTAGTACTATAAAAATATTGCTACACGGCAGTAATCATTTATTTTATTAATAGCAATATTATGATGTTGTAACCAGATTATACATAATTATCTATGGAGGTACTTTTTAATGAAAGAGAAAGTTGTTTTGGCTTATTCAGGCGGACTTGATACTACTGCTATCATCCCTTGGTTAAAGGAAACATTTGATTATGATGTTATCTGCGTATGTGCAGACTGCGGACAGGGTGAAGAGTTAGATGGTCTTGAAGAAAGAGCTTTATCTTGCGGCGCTGCCAAGTTATACATAGAAGATGTTACAGATGAATTCTGCGATAACTATGTTGTCCCTTGTGTTCAGGCACATGCTGTATATGAAAATAAGTATTTACTTGGAACATCTATGGCAAGACCTGTTATTGCTAAAAGACTTGTTGAAATAGCACGTAAGGAAGGCGCTGTTGCTATCTGCCACGGTGCTACTGGTAAGGGTAATGACCAGATAAGATTTGAGCTTACTATCAAGGCTTTAGCTCCAGATATCAAGATCATCGCACCTTGGAGAGATTCAAGATGGACATTACAGTCACGTGAAGATGAGATTGAATATTGCAGACAGCATGGTATTCATCTTCCATTCAGCCCAGATTCAAGCTACAGCCGTGACCGTAACATCTGGCATATAAGCCACGAAGGTCTTGAGCTTGAAGACCCAGCTAACGAGCCAAACTACAAGCACCTTCTTGTACTTGGATGCTCACCAGAGGATGCTCCAGATGAGGGCGAATATGTAACTATGACATTTGAAAAGGGTGTTCCTACATCTGTTAATGGTAAGAAGATGAAGGTTTCTGACATCATCAGAGAACTCAACAGACTTGGTGGAAAGCATGGTATCGGTATTATCGATATCGTAGAAAACAGAGTTGTTGGTATGAAGTCACGTGGTGTATATGAAACACCTGGTGGAACTATCCTTTACGAAGCTCACCAGCAGCTTGAGGAGCTTATCCTTGACAGAGATACAACAACTGAGAAGATTAATGTTGCTAACAAGTTTGCACAGGTTATATATGAAGGAAAGTGGGAAACACCTCTTCGTGAAGCACTTCAGGCATTCATCGAAAAGACTCAGGAATATGTAACTGGTGAAGTTAAGTTCAAGCTCTACAAGGGCAACATCATCAAGGCCGGAACAACATCTCCATATTCATTATATAACGAATCAATCGCTTCATTTACAACTGGTGACCTTTATGACCACCATGACGCTGATGGTTTCATCAACCTCTTTGGTCTTTCACTTAAGGTAAGAGCTATGAAGAAGCTTGAAAACGAAAAGAAGAATAACAAATAATGCTTTAAAAATATTATATAACAAGTATTATAAAACAAAATCAGGAGCTGCCACATGTGATATGTAGCAGCTCCATTTTTCATCTTTATATAATGTTTTATGAGCTTTTATAATATTTTATAAATTCTTATAAACTGTTCTTATAAACTCGCATAAACCCTTATCAAACATTAATCTCAGATATTTCTATATTCTTTTTCTCCTGTTATATACAAGAACTCCACCTATAACTGCTAATGCTGTTATTGTAACCATCATATATGATACAACATTAACATCACTTGCCATAGCTGTTGAATTCAATGAAAACTATCTCCTGTTTTTTACAACCATTCCATATATCAAAGTAATAACATAAGAAGCTGCTGCCAGTATACACATAACACCCATAACCCTATAAGCAATCTGAGTATCTATAAACACAGTTCTTCCTAGATATCTGTTACTTACAGCCGCCATACATCTGTTTCCAATTATATTTGCAATAAAAATATATATACCACCTGTTATAACAAATATACATGGGAGTGTGTACCTTACAACCCTGACAGGATTAAATGCAATGATAACAATCAATAATGTGATATATATAAAAAGCATCAATATCTTAAACACAACAGACGTTATTATTCCATATACCTTTATAAGCGGCTGCAGACGATAAGATATATCACCATATATACCACTGGCATAATTATTTATAGCTTCATTTGCAGCATTTTTACTATAGCTAAGAGCTGCCCTGACTATTGTTTCCTGTATATTTCCCATATTGATATTAGATGCTATTTTGTTATATGTCATATCCATAAGCTCATCCAGCTCTGCATCTATATTAATCTCTATATCATCAAAGGATTTTTCTTTAAGCATCCCGTCAACCATAGCCGTTGTATATTTCTGTGCTATTCTGTCTACTATCTTAGAATCCTCTATACTTGTCTGAATTCTGGATAATGCCTCCATATTATCTCCAAGTGAATCAAAAACAGTATCCATAAAACGGTGCGATATAGCAGCTGACAGTCCTGCATCCTTTAACATGCTTGAGACATACATAGGTGCCGTTACACATACAATAAGTATAAGACCTGCTATTACAGATATTAAACCAACACCTATCTGTGTCCACCTGTTAGCAGTATCCCTGTATTGCCTGTATCCATATGACATATATATTCCTTCTTTCTGTTTAGATATAACAATTCCGTAATCTTCCAACACAATCACATTGAAACAATCACATTAACATAATCATATTAACACAATTATATTAATACAACTATAAAAAAATGTAATAGATTTGGTGCTTTCTTACATTTTCCTGAATCTGTTATAACGCTGTCTTACAAGCTCTTCCTTGTCCATATCAATATATCTGTACATAAAATCACATATCATGCGTTTCATATATAATGTCACTCTTTTTATATTATTTTCATTTATAACCGGATATTCCGGAATGACCTTCTCTATTATGCCAAGCTCATATAAATCTGCTGACGTCAGCTTCATTATTTCTGCAGCCTCTTTTGCTTTCTTAGAATCCTTCCAGAGTATCGATGCAAAGCCTTCTGGTGAAAGTATTGAATATATGGAATTCTCCATCATCCATACCTCATTGGCAACACCTAATGCAAGTGCGCCACCGCTTCCACCTTCGCCAGTTACTATTGACAGCACTGGAACTGTCAGACTGCTCATCTCATACAGATTCTTTGCTATAGCTTCTCCCTGGCCTCTCTCTTCTGCACCAAGACCGCAATATGCTCCTGGAGTGTCTATAAAACATATAACCGGTCTGTTAAATTTTTCAGCCTGCTTCATAAGCCTTAGTGCCTTTCTATACCCTTCGGGATTAGGCATTCCAAAGTTTCTTGATATATTCTCTTTAGTAGTCTTACCCTTCATATGTCCTATGACTGTTACAGGAATGCCGCCAAATGTTGCAATTCCACCTATTATCGCCTTATCATCGCCAAAGCTTCTGTCACCATGAAGTTCAAAAAAATCTTTAGTTATTTTTTCTATGTAATCTGCAGCATTAGGTCTTTCACTGCTTCTGGCTATTTCAACTTTTTCCCATACATCATATTCATTATACAGATTATTATCAGCTTCAGCCTTTTTTTCTTCTTCTCTATCTATTTTTTTAAAATATATATTATCAAGATACTCAAGATACTTCTTCATAATATCCGAATTGCTCTGGTATGTATCCACATTTTCTTTAACTTCTGTATAAGCTCCACTGTACTTATGTATATCAAGCAGATACGCAAGTGTCTTCTTAAGCTCATCTCTTTTAACAATCGCATCCACAAAACCGTGTTCTAACAGAAATTCAGCTCTCTGAAATCCTTCTGGCAGCTCCTGTCCTATAGTCTGTCTGATAACTCTTGGTCCTGCAAAACCTATAAGGGCACCTGGCTCTGCAAGTATAATATCACCAAGCATAGCAAAGCTTGCAGTTACACCTCCAGTTGTAGGATCAGTAAGAACAGTGATATATAAAAGTCCTGCCTCATCATGTTTTTTTAATGCAGCACTTATCTTTGCCATCTGCATAAGAGATACTATTCCCTCCTGCATCCTGGCTCCGCCTGAGCATGTAAATATAATAACCGGCAGCTTCTGCTCTGTAGCCTTCTCAACTGCCCGTGTAAGCTTTTCACCTACAACTTCGCCCATGCTGCCCATAAGAAATCTCGTATCACAGACACCTATAACAGCTTTGCTGCCATCTATCTTTCCAACGCCGGTTATTACTGCCTCATCAAGATTTGTTTTTCTTTTAAGATTCTGGATTTTTTCCTCATAACCTGGGTATTCACATGGATTGCTCTCTTCAATGTTAGTATCCCATTCTGAAAATGTATTCTTATCCACTACCATGGATATCCTTGTTCTGGCATCCAGCTTCATATAATATCCACATTCCGGACATACACAATTATTCAGATACATGTCCTCAGTTAAGATTATTTTTGAACAAACCGGACATTTCGTATATAATCCATCTGGAACATTTATATTACTGCTATCCAGATTGTTGATTTTATTTTTATGGATATTCTTTTTAAACAAGCCTTTTATCTGCATATAAATCCTCATTTCCACGCACTCTTACTGTGCATAACGAACAACTATTTTTTACATACCTGTGGATACTCCTCTGGTATGAAATCTGTACTGACATCACCTTTAATAAACTTCTCATTCTGGCATATATCATACATAAAATCTGTATTTGTTGTGACACCTTCAATAATAATCTCGCCAAGGACACTTCTCATCTTCTCAATCACTGTTTTCCTGTCGTTTGCATATGTCATAACCTTCATTATCATGGAATCATAAAAAGGAGGTATCGTATATCCACTATAAACTGCGGTATCTATTCTTACACCATTACCACCTGGTATATGTATATTCTTTATTGTTCCCGGATTAGGTGCAAAGTTCTTTTCAGGGTTTTCAGCATTGATTCTTATTTCCATGGCAGCACCATGTATCCTTACATCCTCCTGCTTAATGCCAAGACTTTCGCCGGCTGCAATCTTTATCTGTTCCTTTATAAGATCAACACCTGTAACAAGTTCAGTTATACCATGTTCAACCTGAATACGGGTATTTACCTCCATAAAGTAATAATTGTCGTTTTTATCAAGAAGAAACTCAACTGTTCCTGCATTTTCATAGTTAACTGCCTTAGCCACTGCCACTGCAGTATCTCCCATTCTCTTTCTTAATTCATCATTCAACGCAGGAGATGGTGATTCCTCGACTAACTTCTGGTGATTTCTTTGTATTGAACAATCTCTTTCGCCAAGATGAATTGTATTTCCATATTTATCAGCTAATATCTGGAACTCTATATGTCTTGGCTTTTCTATATATTTTTCTATATACATTGTGCCATCAGCAAAGCCATTCACAGCTTCTCTCTGTGCGTTATCGAATTCCCTTTTAAAATCTTCTTTTGTATATACAACACGCATCCCCTTGCCACCGCCGCCAAGTGCAGCTTTAATCATAACAGGATAACCTATATTGTCTGCAAGCTCTTTTCCTCTTTCTGCATCCATAACTGGTTCTTTGGTTCCTGGAATAACTGGAATACCTGCTGATATCATTGTATTTCTTGCTTCCTGTTTATTACCTGTTTTCTCTATGATATCTGAATCTGGACCTATAAATGCGATGTTACATTTTTCACATAATGATGCAAACTTACTGTTTTCAGAAAGGAACCCAAAGCCTGGATGTATTGCATCTGCATGTGTAGCTACAGTTGCACTCAATATTCTTTCCATATTAAGGTAACTATCCTTAGCTGCTGCCTTTCCTATGCATACATTCTCATCAGCCAGCTGCGTATGAAGTGCTTCCTTATCCGCCTCAGAATATACTGCAACCGTCTGTATACCCATTTCCCTGCAGGCTCTTATTATTCTAACAGCTATTTCGCCTCTGTTCGCTATCAATATCTTATTAAACACAGCTTCATCTCCTTATAATCATTCCATAATCCATATATTATACTTATAACATCAGACGGATTAACCCACCATAAATGTAAGCTCAGCTGTAAGTGCAACCTCTCCATCTACTGTCGCAACAGCCTTTCCCACGCCAACTGGTCCTTTTTTCTTTATAATCTCACATTCCATCTTAAGTTTATCACCAGGAACAACTTTTCTTTTAAATCTTGCATTATTAACTGCACCAAAATATGCTGTTTTACCTTTGTTTTCTTCCAGCGAAAGTATCGCAACAGCACCTACCTGTGCGCATGCCTCTATCTGAAGGACGCCCGGCATAACCGGCTCAGCTGGAAAATGTCCTGCAAAATAAGGCTCATCATATGTAATACACTTATATCCTGTTGCCTTTATTCCAGGCTCAAGTTCATCTATTGTATCCACAAGCAGAAAAGGATGTCTGTGTGGAATAATATCCATTATTTCCTTTGTTGTAAGCATACATAACTCCTTATATTAAATAATCGAATTTCATATATATGATGTCGGTATCAAAAACCAATGCCTTTGATACCGACGTATTATCAGACTGGTTTTATAACGAACATAGGCTGTCCATATTCAACCATCTGTTCATTATCTACAAGAATATCAGTAACCACACCATCATAATCACTTTCAATCTCATTCATAAGCTTCATTGCTTCTACTATACCGATTACCTGACCCTTTTTAACTCTGTCACCTATTGCTACATATGCATCAGCTTCCGGAGATGCTGAACTGTAGAATACACCTACAAGTGGTGAATTAACAGTAAGTACACTATCATCAGAAGTTTTTATGTCTGATTTATTCAATCCTGATTCATTGACACTATCGCTATTAACTATATCATCAGTACTGGCAGTATCTTTAACAGCAGCCCTGTCACTTCTGTCAGCACCAAGCGAAAGCTTAGTGTCGCCATCTTCCATGCTAAAGCTAGTAAGTGAAGATTCTGATACAGCATTAATCAGCTTTATTACATTTTCTAATTCCATATATTATCTCCATTTCTTCATGACCTTTTATTCATATCCTGGTATTCCAGATATCTCACCAGCAATCCACTTATGTACTTTAAGCGTTCATCGTATTATGAATACTTTCTTACTATAAGAGTTGCATTATGTCCACCAAAACCAAGAGAATTCGTCATAACTACATCAACGTCCTTTTTGATTCCTTCATCCTTGACATAATTAAGATCCATTTCTTCCTCTGTTTCTGATAGTCCGACATTCTGATGTATATAACCATCCTGGATTGACTTGACACAGGCTATGAACTCAACTGCGCCTGCTGCACCAAGCAGGTGTCCAACCATGGATTTTGTTGAACTTACAGGCACACTGTAAGCTGCATCCTTAAGTGCAAGCTTGATTGCCCTTGTCTCAAAAAGATCATTATGATGTGTACTTGTTCCATGTGCATTTATATAGTCAATATCATCTGGTTTTACTTCTGCTTCCTTCATGGCACTTGTCATAGCATATGCAGCTCCACTTCCATCCTCCATAGGTGATGTTATATGGTATGCATCAGAAGAACAGCCATAGCCTGTGATCTCTGCATATATATGCGCTCCTCTCTTTAAAGCATGCTCCAGCTCTTCAAGTACAACCACACCTGCTCCTTCACCCATGACAAAGCCATTTCTTTCTTTGTCAAATGGGATAGAGGCTCTCTTAGGATCTGTAGATGTTGAAAGTGCTGTAAGTGCTGCAAAACCACCGATTCCAATAGGAGATATAGAACTTTCAGTTCCACCTGCAAACATAACATCTGCCTCACCATGCTGTATACTTCTATAGCCTTCACCTATAGAGTTAGTTCCAGTAGCACATGCTGTAACAACATTTATATTCTTACCCTTTAAACCAAGCTGTATTGATACATTACCAGCTGCCATATTAGTTATCATAAGAGGTACAAGAAGCGGATTAATCCTAGATGGACCCTTTTCAAGCAGCTTCTTGTGATTGCTTTCCATAGCTTCTAGGCTTCCAACACCAGAGCCTACTGATACACCAACACGGAAAGCATCCTCTTTAGTCATATCAAGCCCTGAATCCTTCATAGCCTCATGCGCAGCCGCAACAGCATACTGACTGAACTTCTCCATCCTTTTGGCTGCCTTGAAATCCATATAATTCTTAGCATCAAAATCCTTTACCTCTGCTGCAAGCTTAACCTTATAATCTGTTGTATCAAACCTTGTTATATTATCTATTCCAACTGTATTCTCTTTAACAGAATTCCAGAATTCATCCACACTTAAACCTATAGGTGTTATTGCACCCATACCTGTAACAACTACTCTTCTCATTAGATATTCATACCTCCATCTACTGATATCACCTGTCCTGTTATGTATGCCGCTTCATCTGATGCCAGAAATGCTACAGCATTGCTTATATCATCCACGCTTCCCATTCTTGAAAGAGGAATCATATCAAGTACTGACTTCTTCTGTTCTTCAGATAAAACCTTTGTCATATCTGTATCAATATATCCAGGTGCAACTGCATTAACAGTTATTCCACGTGATGCAAGCTCCTTTGCAGCAGATTTGGTAATACCTATCACACCTGCTTTAGAAGCACTGTAATTAACCTGTCCTGCATTACCAGCTATGCCTACAACTGATGACATATTGATTATTCTTCCGCTTCTTTGCTTTAACATGTATCTGCTTACGTGTCTTATGCAGTTAAATGTTCCCTTAAGATTAACATCTATAACTCTGTCAAAATCTTCCTCTTTCATTCTCATGATAAGACCATCTTTTGTTATACCAGCATTATTTATGAGAATATCTATTCTCTTATATTTATCCATTATATATGTGATCATCTTTTCAGTTTCTTCATACGAATCAACCTGACACTTGTATTTCTCTGCCTTTCCGTTGGCAGCCAAAATGTTTTCAACTGTTCTATCTGCTGCTTCATCATTACCACTGTAATTAACAATAACCACAGCCCCCTCTTTGGCAAAACGGGCAGCTATCGCAGCTCCTATTCCTCTGCCAGCGCCAGTTACAAGCACTATCTTGTTTTCATATCTTTTTATACAATTATCCATACACATAACACACTGCCTTTCATTGATACAATATTGCTAAAGCCATACCAATATCATGTCTGCATTTACTGCCTGTTATTTTATAACTACTTCCTTTTCCATGCTCTTAGCTATCTTTTTAACAAAGCCAGATAAAGTTTTTCCTGGTCCCACCTCAACAAATGTATCATAACCATCGGCTATCATTTTTCTGACTGACTGTTCAAAACGTACTGAACTATATACCTGCTTTGAAAGAAGTTCTTTTATATATTCACTGGATGTATTCTCATCCACGTACTCAGCTGTACAGTTCGCCACATAAGGATGCTTCACTTTATCAAAAGTGACTTTTTCAAGATCCTTCATAAGCTTGTCACCTGCGCCCTTAAGAAGCTTTGAATGAAACGGTCCACTTACATTAAGAAGAATTGTTCTTCTTGCTCCTGCTTCCTTAAGCACTTCCATAGCTTCCTGTACACATTCCTTTTTACCTGATATTACTATCTGGCCAGGGCAGTTGTAATTAGCTGCGGAAACTGTATCAGGATACATATCATTATCAGACTCTGCGTTCCCGCTTTTATCCTTGTTATATTTAGCAAGTACACCGTCAACCTCATCTGATGTAAGTCCGATAACTGCAGCCATGGCACCTATGCCAGCCGGAACCTCCTGTTCCATATATATTCCACGGTTTCTTACAAGTTTTACACCATCTTCATAAGATAGCGCACCACTTGCAGTAAGTGCACTATATTCACCTAATGAAAGTCCAATAGCTGCATCATATGTAAGACCCTGCTCAACCATATCAGCAAGCTGGGAGATTTCTGTTACATATAACGCAATCTGTGTATACTCCGTTTTATCAAGAAGATCATTTTCTTCAAATATTAAATGCTCCATATTGATACCTGTCAGTTCACCAGCCTTCTTAAAACACTTTACTGATGAAGTGCAGCTATTATAGCTTTCTCTTCCCATTCCAGTACACTGGCTTCCCTGTCCTGGAAACATTACAACTGTTTTTCCCATACCTTTTAAATCCTCATTTCCATACACTGTTTTATGCCAGCTTATTATGCGAATTATATACCTCAGAGACTTCCTTCATAAGCTCCTTAATAATCTCTTCACATGTCTGTTCCTTATTGACAAGACCTGCTATCTGACCTGCCATTACAGTTCCCTGCTTGACATCACCATCCACAACAGCCTTTCTTAATGTTCCAAGAGTAAGTCTTTCAAGCTTTTCAAACTCAACACCTTCTTTTTCCATATCAAGATACTCTCTTGTCATGCTGTTTCTAAGTGATCTTACTGGATGTCCTGTGCTTCTGCCAGTTACTACTGAATCTATATCCTTGGCAGCTATAACTCTGTCCTTATAATTCTGATGGACATTCGATTCCTTAGCCACAACGAATCTTGTTCCCATCTGTACAGCCTCTGCACCCAGCATAAATGCTGCACATACACCTCTGCCATCACCTATTCCGCCAGCTGCTATAACAGGAATATCAACTGCATCAACAACCTGTGGTACAAGTGTCATGGTCGTTTCCTCGCCGATATGTCCACCTGATTCCATACCCTCTGCTACAACTGCATCTGCTCCGGCGCGTTCCATCATTCTTGCAAGTGCAACTGATGCCACAACAGGAATAACCCTTATTCCAGCCTCCTTCCAGGCCTTCATATATTTGCTTGGATTGCCTGCACCTGTTGTTACTGCTTCTATATGCTCATCAATAACAAGCTGTGCTATTTCATCTGCATAATCACTTAAAAGCATAATATTAACACCAACTGGCTTATCTGTTATCTTTCGTGCTATATGTATCTGTTCTTTAACCCATTCTGCCGGCGCATTAGCTGCTCCGATAAATCCCATTCCACCGGCTTTGCTGACGTGGGCTGCCAGATTAGCATCTGCAACCCATGCCATGCCGCCCTGTATAACAGGATATTCTATATTAAGAAGCTCTGTTACACGAGTTTTCATAACTTATTTTCCTTCCTGACATTTATAACTATTTCTGGTTAGCCTCGATATAATCAACAACATCCTGTACTGTAAGAATCTTTTCAAGCTCCTCAGATGGAATAGTTACTGAACACTCATCCTCAAGTGACATAACAAGTTCAAAAAGATCAAGTGAATCTGCCTTAAGATCTTCCTTGAAATTAGACTCAGGCTTGATAACTGCCTCATCTATACCTAACTGTGCTGCAACTAATTCTCTTACTTTTTCAAACATAATGTTAAATCTCCTTAAATCTTAATATTTTTATTATTTTAATTGGTGTCTGTGGCAAACTCTTCTGCCATAAACATCTTTATATATGTTAAAATGCCGCTTATCCTGCTGCTTAATAGCTTCAAGCAGACAGTATATGTAATAATCTTAATAAGCTGTGCATCATTAACCCTGTTACCATACCAAAAGAATGCTTCCCCAGCTTAATCCTGCACCGAAGCCGGCAAGTACAAGCTTTTCTTCCTGTTTTAAGCTTCCATTTCTGTTTAACTCATCAAGCAGAATCGGAATGCTTGCTGATGATGTATTTCCATATTCATTCAGATTGACTGGAAACTTATCTTTATCAGCCTTAAGCCTTTTCGCTACGCTCTCTATAATACGTACATTAGCCTGATGCAGTATGAACTTATCAACATCATTAACATCCATATTATTATTATGTAAAAGTGTTTCTATGGCTGTAGGAACACTCTTTACGGCGAATTTAAACACTTCCTGTCCATCCATATGTATAAATATATCTGTACTGCATGAATCAGAAAATCTTCTGCCACCTGTTAAAACAGATGCACCTGTTCCATCATTGTAGATATTGCTGTCAATAATCCCTCTTTCATGACCAACAGATACACCAGTGTCATCTTCCGTGTTGTTGTCAACTGCTTTAAGAACCACTGCGCCAGCACCATCTCCGAAAAGCACACACACACTTCTGTCTTTCCAGTTAACTATTTCTGACATTTTTTCTGAACCAATAACAAGTGCATATTTATACGAACCTGCCTTTAACATTGAAGCTGCAATATCCAGGGCTGTAATAAAACCTGAACATGCTGCACTTACATCAAAACACATAGCATTTACTGCTTTAAGCTTTGCCTGTACAAGTGATGCCTGATTAGGAAAAGCATAATCAGGAGTTGACGTTGCAACTATAATAAGACCTATGTTAGAAGCTTCAATATGTGCATCCTCCACTGCATTCCTTGCAGCGTTGTATGCCATATCAGCATTATCCATATCTTTTGCTATATGTCTGTTACATATACCAGTTCTTGTCTTTATCCACTCGTCACTCGTATCTACCATTTCTGACAGATTATCGTTAGTCAATATATCTGGTGGAACATAGCTTCCTGTTCCTATGATTCTTGTTCTTATCATACTTTTTTGTCCTTATTTATTTGACTTACTAACTGTTTGATTATCTTACTTTGATTTTCAAACATTATTTTTATACTACAAGACTTATGTGTTTGTCAAGGTTATTTTGATATTCAAATTATTAAAATATACTAAAATAATATAAGACAATAAAAAAAGACCTGAAACAGATTATTACATCTGCTTCAGATCCTTTTTAACTTTTAATTTAACTTCTTTATCCGGCGTGAGCGATTCACATATCTTGCGTACCGCCTTCTGATATGACAGCTTATCTAACTTTAAGCAGTCGGTATCTGTAAGATATTCCCACGTTCTTTTTGGAAATGTAACAAAACATTCTGCAAGAAGCCAGCCTGCTGCCATCTGTGTATAATATCCATAGGTTGAAAAATCCCTGTTTACGAGTGAAAATATATCGTCAAGATATAAACCATTATCACAATTTCTTTCATCTGTGCTTTCTATATCTTTAACAGTAACCTTTTTCATTCTCGGTCTTTTCATACCATGCATATCGACCTTTAAGTAGTGGTCCAACAGCATTATAAGACCTACTCTTGCCCTGTATTCATCACGCGATTCTATACATTCCTTTATGTATGGCAGAAACTCGTCCCGAAACATATCCATAACCCTGAATTCTACACAAAAGCTGTCATTTACAGCCCAGTTGTTCACAAGAGGAACGAATGCATTGAAGTCTTTTAAAGCCTTCTTAAAGTCTTTCTCCTTCGCTGTTCCCATTCCTATTATGTAGCTTCTAAGCAGCGTTTCTTCCTGATAAATATCCGGTTCACTAAGCAGCTGCCGGAAATCCTTATTCTCTTTTATAAGCTGTTTTGCATATTGCTTTAATACCGGCTGTCTTATTCCTATTATATTATCGCAGCCAGGAATAAGTGAGGATGTAAATGCTGCATATTCTCCTTTATCAGTCATCCCCAGAAGTTCATTTCTTATATATTCCAGCATTATTCATAAAGAGGATACTTGTCTGTAAGTTCCTTAACCATAGCCATAGCCTTAGCCTGATTAGCATCAACATCATCAACAAGTAAAGCAATAGCTTCTGCTACTACATCCATATCTGCTGTGTTGAAGCCTCTTGTTGTAACTGCTGCTGTTCCAAGTCTGATACCACTTGTTACGAATGGTGAAGCTGGATCGTTAGGGATAGTGTTCTTGTTACATGTAATATTAGCTGCATCAAGAAGCTTTTCTACTTCCTTACCAGTCTTATTCTTGCTTAAAAGATTAACAAGCATAAGGTGATTATCTGTACCACCAGATACGATATCAAAGCCTCTGTTCATAAGTCCTGTACAAAGAGCCTGTGCATTGTCAACAATGTTCTTAGCATAAGTCTTAAAGCTTGGATCAAGTGCTTCCTTTAAGCATACTGCCTTACCAGCAATAACATGCATAAGTGGACCGCCCTGGATTCCTGGGAATACAGCCTTGTTAAACTTAAACTTTTCAGCAGCTTCTGCTGATGAAAGGATCATACCACCTCTTGGTCCTCTTAATGTCTTATGAGTTGTAGTTGTAACTACATCAGCATAAGGGATAGGGCTTGGATGCTCTCCACCTGCTACAAGACCAGCAATATGAGCCATATCTACCATAAGATAAGCACCAACTTCGTCAGCTATCTCTCTGAACTTCTTAAAATCAATAACTCTTGCATATGCAGATGCACCTGCAATGATCATCTTTGGCTTACATTCCTTAGCTATTCTTAATACTTCATCATAATCTATAAAGCCTTCGGCTGTAACACCATAAGGAACTATATTAAAATATTTACCAGAGATATTAACTGGTGAACCATGTGAAAGGTGTCCACCACAGTCAAGGCTCATACCCATAACAGTGTCACCTGGTTCTACCATAGCAAAGAATGCTGCAAGGTTAGCCTGTGCACCTGAATGTGGCTGAACATTGGCATATTCACAACCAAATAACTTCTTAGCTCTCTCAATTGCAAGTGTTTCAACAACATCTACATATTCGCAGCCACCATAATATCTCTTTCCAGGATATCCTTCTGCATACTTGTTAGTAAGAGGGCTTCCCATAGCTGCCATAACAGCTTTACTTACAAGGTTCTCAGAAGCTATTAATTCAATATGGCTTCTCTGTCTTGCTAATTCATCATCCATAGCTTTAGCTAATTCTGGATCATAGTTCAATACTTCATCAAATGAATACATATTACAACCTCCATTTTCTATAGTTGTAGTTATACAACCTGTATAGATATTAATTTTATAGATTATTTAGCAATAAGTCAATGTATAATTATACATTTGTACAATAATTAAGTTATTTAATACTATCTTCATTAGAATATCCGCCTTAGAAAGTTATATAAGCCATTATTCCATACACCTGCCTCGTGTCCGCCGTGTCTGTAATAGAATATATGGTCAATTGAATGTTCTGTCATATATCTTGAATAATTCTCTGATGATACCCTGCAATATGGATCTTCATCACCTGTTACTATAAGTGTAAGAAGTGGTGCTTCCCCGCCTTCCTTAACAAGCTCAGGAAGAAGATATCCCCTGTTGCCATATAATGTTTCACCGCTTCCTGTATTAACAACTCCTCCAACAGGCTCAAATGCACCTACATACCCAAATATATCAGGGTGTGCAAAGCATAAATAAAGAGCTTCCCGTCCACCTAATGAATATCCCGCAATTCCTGTGTATTCCCTGCCTATCTTAGTTGAATAATGCGAATTAATATATGGAATAAGAGCATTAATCACATCATTTTCACAGGCATCATATCTTGCAGTTAAATCTGAAAATCCATAATCAGATTCCTGCTTTCCGTCAACATCCGTAAATACAGTAAAGCTTACTAATATCATATCGTTGCGGTTGTATTCATACACAATATTCTGTGCTGTTGGTCTTGCACCAAGAACCCTGTAATCTTCATATGTTCCACTCATTCCGTGAAGAAGATATACTACCGGATAGCTTTTACTCTTATCATATCCATATGGAAGATACACATTGGCATTTCTTGTAGCATTAGTAGTTGGAGAATAATATTCTATCTTCTCAATCTCACCATAATTGCCGCCAAGATGTTCTGAATTAAACGCTTCTGGTTCTTCATAATTAGTATCATTCTTATCATAAGAGAACAACATTACCGGATAATCGTGATTAACTCCAGCTTCGTCTGTTGTACTATTATTTTCATTAACACTGTCACCATTAGTGTTTTTGTTACCACTACTGCCATTATTATTGTCTACGCTGTTACTACTGCTTACAATGCTTGCATTATTAGAAGCTGTATTCTTACTACTAGTACTATTGCCACAACCTGTTAACAACAGGATTGCTGATAATGCAAATGCCATTATAAGTGCCTCTGTTTTTCTAATATTATTTCTTCTCATAATTAATCACCTCATATAATTATTAATTAAACCTGATTATTAACTCTACATTTTGATAATAGCATTTAGAGTTAACTTCAAGTCAAGCATAAAATATTCCTATATAAATAAAATATATGAAACACCTTCTCGCACTGAGCACTGTCGCTTGCGACAACCTACATCTTCGTACAAGTGTGCATCATCGGCACACAGCACCTTTTATGTATAGGAAATTCTATCGAAATTCCCTATTACATAAAAAAACAACAGCTGTCTTTTATAAATAGCGCAGACATAAAATGTCATTTGCACTCCTTATAATAAACATACTGTTGTCTTATAAATATTAATAACTCTGCAAAACCATCCTGATTATATTATTAATTACAACTTATAATAATCAACTGCTGGTCTTGCAATACATTGTAATCTGCTTAATCTCTTACAATCCATTTAGTTATCTACTGAACTCTTTAAGTCCTCTGCAAGAAGATATATGTTATGTAATATACTCTTACAGTTCTTCATGCTTTCAACTGTTGTGTCAGATACTCTTAAGCCTTCAGTCGAAGCTGCTGCTACCTCTTCTCCTGTTGCTGATAAATGTGAAATATTATCAGAAATAACAGAAGTTGAATCCAGTATCTTGTTAATGCTCTGCTCTGCAGAATCTATATTGTTCATAAGATTATCAACTGTTTTTCCTACATCCTCAAAAGTCACCCTTGTATTATCAATAAGTTCATTCTGCTTATTAACTGACTCAACTGATGCTTTTATGCTCTCATTAGCTTTCTTGGTATCTTCATAAAGATTATTGATTATATCTGTTATGCTTGAAGATGCATTCTTAGTCTGTTCTGAGAGCTGTCTTATCTCTTCTGCTACTACTGCGAAGCCCTTTCCGGCTTCTCCTGCTCTTGCTGCTTCTATTGAAGCATTTAATGCAAGAAGATTAGTCTGGCTTGAAATCTCTACGATAGAACCAATAAATCCCTGTACATCATCAACCTTTTCTGTAAGACTGTTAATCACATCTACGATTATATCGCTTGCATTATGTACATTCTGTGCCTGTTCCTTAAGTTCAACCACTATAGCCTTACTGTCATTAACAGTCTCATCTGTCCTGTGTGAGGCCTCAACCATCTCGCTTATCTCTTTTTCGGCAATATCAGTGTTTTCCTGAATCTCTGCGCACATAGCTGCCTGTCTTTGTATGGCTTCTGCTGTGCTTTCTGTACTTTCTGCTATATCTTTCATTGAACTGTGGCTTATATCTATGCTCTTTTCTAACTCATCAAGCATATCCATAGCCTGTCCGAAATGTCTGGTTATATTATCAGCTACAACAACCATCTTCTCGTTATTCTCTTTCTGTATAACTGCTGCTGCCTCTATCTTGTTCATATTCTCTGCAAAAAACTGCTTAAGCAGCTTTGTTACACTAAGAGATATACATGTAACAATAACCAATACTAATATAGCAAGAACCCTGCTTGCCATAACCACTCCATTATACATATTATAATCCATAATAAGTCTTATGACATTAGCAGCTATCGCAACGCCATCAGCCCACAATATTAATTTCTCATTAAGATATACCATCGAAGCCATGATCAAAGGAAGTACATATGTCCATACACCATCAGTTGAATTAAGCAGTATAAGAACAACATATCCAAGTGCCATTGATACCGCAATAGTTAATTCACACACTCTGGTCTTCTTCTTTAGAATATAAGCAGCTATTGATACAATAATCACCGCAAGTGCCACAACAAACTGTATTAAAATCTTTCCTTTGTTATGTCCGTCACCCACTCCTAATGCTGCCATTACTGTCAGCGCAATATAACCAAATACTATGAGGACTGTAAATAAAACAGTCCTGTTTGCCCTTACATACTGATTCTCTGTCATAATTTTTCTCCCGTTTCTGTTATAGTTTTTGTTATAGTTTTTCCAAAATTTATAAATAAAGTATATACCCATGATTATCCAAATGCAATATTTTTGCTGAAAAAAGAGCATTTGAAAATACCCATTAAATACTTTCAAATGCTCTTAAAATATTATTCCTGTTCTGACTCTGTAATGCTGATAGATAAATCTTCAAGCTGTTTTGCATCTACAACATCAGGTGCGTTAGTAAGAAGACATGTTGCATCCTTTACCTTAGGGAAAGCTATAACGTCTCTTATTGAATCTCTCTTAGCCATAAGCATAACAAGTCTGTCAAGGCCATATGCAAGTCCTGCATGTGGTGGTACTCCATACTTGAATGCATCAAGTAAGAAACCAAACTTCTCATTAGCAACTTCATCTGTAAGACCAAGTGCCTTAAACATTCTTGACTGTACATCAGCCTGATGGATTCTTACTGAACCACCACCGATTTCTGTACCGTTAAGTACAATATCATAAGCCTTTGCACGTACTGAACCTGGGTCTGACTCAAGCTTATCAAGATCCTCATCCATAGGCATAGTAAATGGATGATGCATGGCTACAAATCTCTCTTCTTCATCTGACCATTCAAACTGTGGGAACTCTGTTACCCAGAGGAACTTATAATCACTCTTGTCAAGAAGTCCCATCTGTCCTGCAAGCTCAACTCTTAATGCACCGAGTACATTCCATACAATCTTGTTTCTGTCAGCTGCAAAAAGTAAAAGATCTCCTGGCTTACCTTCCATAGCCTCAACAAGTGCATTCATCTCATCCTCTGTCATAAACTTAGAGAATGAAGACTTAAGTGAACCATCTTCATGGATAGCTATATAGGCAAGACCCTTTGCTCCATAACCCTTAGCAAAATCAACAAGTGCATCTATCTTCTTACGAGGCATATTTCCCTGTCCTGTAGCGTTAATACCACGTACAGAACCACCATTCTCAATAGCTCCTGTAAACACGCTGAAGCCACAGTTCTTAACTATATCTGTAACATTCTTAAGCTCCATACCGAATCTTAAGTCTGGCTTATCAGAACCAAATCTGTCCATAGCCTCCTGCCATGTCATACGCTGGATAGGAAGCTTGACATCTACATCTAATACTTCCTTGAATAGATAAGCAAGAAGTCTTTCGTTGACATCAATTACATCATCAACATCAACAAATGATAACTCCATATCTATCTGTGTGAACTCTGGCTGTCTGTCAGCTCTTAAGTCCTCATCCCTGAAGCATCTTGCTATCTGCATATATCTGTCATAGCCAGAACACATAAGCATCTGCTTAAAAAGCTGTGGTGACTGTGGAAGTGCATAGAACTTACCTGGATGTATACGGCTAGGTACAAGATAATCTCTTGCTCCCTCCGGAGTTGACTTAGTAAGCATAGGTGTTTCGATTTCAAGGAAGCCTTCATTAGCAAGAAATGCTCTTGTAAGAGTTGCAACCTTACTTCTCATAATAATATTTGACTGGATATCTGGTCTTCTTAAGTCTAAACATCTATACTTAAGTCTTATATCTTCCTTAGTGTTAATATTTTCCTCAATAGGGAAAGGAGGTGTCTCAGATTCAGAAAGAATTCTTAAAGACTCTGCTGCTATTTCGATATCACCAGTCTTAAGATTTTCATTAACTGCACCACTTCTTTTTACGACCTTACCAACTACTGCGATTACGAATTCATTTCTTAAAGTATATGCCTTATCAAAGCCTTCCTTACCTATGATATTCTCATCAAAAAGTATCTGTAAAATGCCACTTCTGTCCCTTAAATCAACGAATATAAGTGAACCAAGATTACGTCTTTTAGCCACCCAACCCATAACTGTAACAGTGCTTCCTATATCTGCACCTGACACTTCTGTACATCTGTGTGTTCTTTTTAAGCCAACCATTGACTCTGCCATCGATAATTACCTCATTCCTGTAAATATTTAATTACTGATAAAATTCAATAAAACAAATTCTACTCAGTACTCGCCTGTCTAAATACCTAGTATATCACTTATATCCAAATCATCAATATCTATTGTGCTGTTCTTTATAAGTTCAAGTGTTGAATCCTCGTGAATAAGCCTTTGAAATAATATAAAGACTTTCATATCAACATTTTTCACTTCATCTATCATAATTGAAACAGCTGTATCTATATCAAATGCTTTTCTATAAGGTCTGTCTGATATAAGAGCTGCAAATTCGTCTGTGACTTTCAGAATTCTCGCTCCGACAGGTATATCCTCACCAGCAAGTCCGTCCGGATATCCACTTCCATCGTAACACTCATGATGAGATAGTACAATATTCATAATATTATCTGAATAATCATACTTTTTCAATACATCATAGCTAATCTTTGAGTGCATGCTCATATACTTTTTTTCTTCCTCTGGAAGACTTTCATTCGTTCTTCCATAAAGATACTCTGAAAGCTTAAGCTTTCCTATGTCATGCATCATTGCCGCCAGCTTAAGCTCATACGCCTCATCATCCGACATGCCATATTCTTTAGCAAGTGCAAATGTAAGATTAGCAACAAGCACTCCGTGCTTAATACCACTTTTGAAATCATTGACTATATAATCAATAAGTTCACTATTATTCTTGTTTTTCATACATCTTTAACCAATATATTCCTTTATCCAGAACCAATAACTAAAACTATTACTTCGCCTGAACAATATTTTATTATATTTTTATCAGGCTGAATTGTCAATCGTATAAAACTTATTTTAAATATTCTATGAGGACATCAAATCTACGGAATATCTATATCAAGGTAAGCTGCTACTCCTAATAGCAAAAATGCCTGTGAACGTTTCCTTTCCTCATCTTTTTTATCTGAAAACAATTCCGGATTATCCTGAAGAATTTTAGTAATCCTCTGGTCTATTATCTGTTTTACTATATCTATTAACCCCACCTGCCTATAATCATTTATTTAATGATACTTATTGCTTCTCTATAATGTAACGGGCAGTTTTTAAACGCCCGGTTAGAATTTATTATATCAAATTTATATATATGTAACAATAATGGGGATATGTAAGTTTTATTTTTATCAATATAATTATGTTGACGAACGGACGACATAATATAAGCGGGTACCTATAGCACGTACAATGTTCAATGCCAGAAGCTTCAATTGGATATTTCTAAGGCTTTTCATATAGGTAATAACATCGACCGCTACCGTTCGATACGGGACGTCCTGTCCCATATCTCACTTCCACAGACATCCGTGTCTGCGGATAGCTGGTGTATTAAGGAAAAGTCTAAGAACTATCACAATTGAACTTCAAGTGCATCTCACACTGTCCGCACTACAGGCACCCGCTTATATTATGTCTGATAGTGGCGCAAATTTACTAATCTGTAAAAAAGCTAATATATATCACAAAATAAATTACTTTGTTTGAGGCTTACTTACATAAAAAGATGTGATAGCTATGCCTTTGCTTGTACCTCCAATATATTTTAATAGATTACGCAAAATATATATTTCTAACGCAACTATAATTGTAAAATATTTTAGACTTGCCCATTTATAGTTCAATATTTAAAATCGTTTATCTATAGCTATTAACAAAACATATACATAATATGAGGGAGAAGATGCCAACCGGCTTCTTCTCCCTCCACATGTGCCTCCTCTGGATTAGTGGATGTCACATCATATTAGATTATGTCACTGTCAGCTTAAATACCTCCCGGCATTTAAGCGTCCGTCCATCTACTATCCGTGACTCCACTAACCAGCCATATATTTAAGCCGATATACTCTTACCCGTATACAACTGATAATACTTACCCTTCTCTTCCATAAGCTGCTCATGTGTTCCACGCTCAATAATTCTTCCCTGCTCCATAACCATAATACAGTCTGCATTGCGTACTGTAGAAAGTCTATGTGCAATAACAAAGGAAGTTCTTCCTGACATAAGCGCATCCATACCCTTCTGTACAAGTCTTTCTGTTCTTGTATCAATAGACGATGTCGCCTCATCAAGAATAAGAACCGGAGGGTCAGCTACTGCAGCACGCGCTATAGCTAAGAGCTGTCTTTGTCCCTGACTTAAGTTAGCTCCGCCGCTGTGAAGAACTGTATTATAACCATCTGGAAGTCGTCTTATGAAGCCATCTGCATTGGCAAGTCTTGCTGCTGCTATACACTCTTCGTCAGTAGCATCAAGTCTTCCGTAACGGATATTCTCCATAATAGTTTCAGTAAACAGATTAGTATCCTGAAGAACAATACCAAGACTTCGTCTTAAATCATCCTTCTTTATACGATTAATATTAATTCCATCATACCTTATTTTACCATCCTGAATATCATAGAACCTGTTAATAAGGTTAGTAATAGTAGTCTTACCAGCACCTGTACTTCCTACAAATGCTATCTTCTGACCCGGTGTTGCATACATCTTAATATCGTGAAGCACCATCTTATCAGGATTATATCCAAAGTCAACTCCATCAAATGTAACATCACCTTCTAATCGGCGGTAATCAACCGGCTTATCATCAACAGCTGGTCGCTTCCATGCCCACATCATAGTATTTTCCTTAGTTTCTTCAAGCTCGTTGTTATTATTATACTTAACATTTACAAGCTCAACCTTACCCTCATCAGTTTCAGGCTTCTCATCATACAGTTCAAATACTCTCTTTGCACCAGCCATAGCCATAACAATACTGCTCACCTGCTGGCTTATCTGTGTTACAGGCTGTGTAAAGCTCTTATTTAAACTAAGAAATGCTACAAGTGTTCCGATAGTAAGACCTGAAAAATCGCTTAACGCTAATATACCACCGACAATGGCACATAATACATAACTTATGTTACCTATGTTACCATTGACAGGCATAGTTATATTGGCAATCTTATTCGCATTATTAGCACTCTCACGAAGTTCATCGTTAATTTTCTTAAACTGCTCTATACTCTTTTCTTCATGACAGAACACCTTTACAACCTTCTGTCCTTCCATCATTTCCTCGATATAAGCATTAACCTTACCTATATCTTTCTGCTGTTCAACGAAATATCTGCCTGAAAGCTCACTCAACTTAGAAGTTACATATAACATAATAATAACCATAACAACCGATACGATAGTAAGCGGAATATCAAGCACAATCATACTTACAAATGTTGAAACAAGAGTTATAGTCGAATTGATAACCTGAGGTATACTCTGGCTTATAAGCTGTCTTAATGTATCAATATCGTTAGTGTACACAGACATAATATCACCATGTGCATGTGTATCGAAATACTTTATAGGGAGTGATTCCATGTTAGTGAATAACTCAAATCTTAACTTCTTTAAAGTACCCTGACCTACATTTACCATTATTCTGTTATAAATGTATGAACATAACACACCAACAATAAGAACTGCTGACAGCTTTATAAGAGCTGATGCAAGTGGTGCATAGTCATGTACTGCTGACTGTGTAAGTGGAATGATATAATTATCAACAAGCTTCTGTATAAAAAGTGTAGCTGAAAGTGTTATAAGTGCTGATGCTATAATACATGCTAATACTGCTATACATGAAAACTTATAATTCTTTAACACATATCCTAATAACCTTTTCATAATTGGAAGTGTACTCTGCTTTTTATTCATGTCCGATTTATTCAAAGTTTTGTCCTGATTATTACTCATTATCTGCTCCTCCCTTCTTATCGTCTGCTGCCTTAGCATTGGCATCTACAGGCTGGTTTTCCTTTGCCTCTTCCGCCTGCTCATCGAAGTCACCGCCACCCTGTGTCTGTACTTCATATATCTCACGGTATACTTTATTATTTTCTACAAGATGTTCGTGTGTATCAAAGCCGCTTACCATACCATTATCAAGGACAAGAATTCTGTCTGCATCCTGAATACTTGATATTCTCTGCGATACTATAAGCTTTGTTGTTCCCGGTATCTTAGTTGCAAATGCGTGCTTAATCTTTGCATCTGTTGCTGTATCTACAGCACTTGTTGAATCATCAAGAATAAGTACCTTTGGTTTCTTAAGAAGTGCTCTTGCAATACAAAGTCTTTGTCTTTGTCCACCAGAAACATTAGTTCCGCCCTGCTCTATCCATGTATTATACTTATCCGGCATACGCTCAATGAATTCATCTGCACATGCCTGTCTGCATGCCTCAATACATTCTTCCTCTGTTGCATTCTCATCACCCCATCTTAAGTTATCAAGAATAGTTCCTGAGAATAACACATTTTTCTGGAGAACAACTGATACCTCATCACGGAGAGTCTCAATATCATACTTTCTTACATCAACTCCACCAACACATACAGAACCATTCTTAACATCATAAAGACGGCTTATAAGATTGACAAAGCTTGACTTTCCGCAGCCGGTTCCGCCGATAATTCCGATAGTTTCACCAGCATTTATATGTATATCGATATCTTTAAGTGTATCAGTTTCACTATCCTTCTTATATACGAAATCAACGTGATTAAAGTCAATTCTTCCATCAGGAACCTGCATAACTGGTGCATCAGGATTAGTTATATCTGCTTTCTCGTTAAGAACCTCTGCAATACGCTTAGCACTTGCTGTACTCATTGATATCATAACAAATATCATTGAAAGCATCATAAGTGCCATCATCATACTCATTACATATGAAAACATAGATGTAAGATTACCTGTTGTCATAGTTCCATCAGCAATAAAATGTGCTGCAAACCACGAAAGTGCAATAATACTTCCATATATTACAAACATCATAACCGGATTATTAAAAGCAAGCCATGACTCGGCCCTTACAAATGTATTGTAAAGGCTTGTCGCTGCCTTCTTAAACTTGTCATTTTCATATTCTTCCCTTACGAATGCCTTAACAACACGGATACCAGAAACATTTTCCTGTACACTTGCATTAAGGTCATCATACTTTGCAAAACCTTCTGTGAATATAGGTGTTACCTTAAATATAATAAAGAAAAGCACGAAACCAAGAAGAATAAGAGCCCCTAAGAATATCATACTCATAGTAGGATTGATAATAAAGCACATAATCATACTGCATATCATCATAAGTGGCGCTCTTACTGCTATTCTAAGAAGCATCTGATAAGCATTCTGTACATTAGTAACATCTGTAGTCATACGTGTTATAAGACCTGCTGTACTATACTTATCTATATTAGAAAATGCAAAATTCTGGATATTAGTATATATTCCTTCTCTTAAGTTGCAGGCAAAACCAGTAGAAGCACTTGCTGCATACTTTCCTGCCCTTATTCCGCAGAACAGGCTGACAAATGCAAGTACTAACATAATACCACCGTATATACATACATTTTTCATATCGCCTGCCTGTATTCCCTTGTCAATAATACTTGCCGTAACAAAAGGTATAAGTATTTCCATAAGCACTTCAAATATAATATAAATAGGTGTCTTTATAGAATCTTTCTTATACTCGCCTATATAGGCTGATAGTGTTTTTAACATATTTTTCCTCCATTCTTTATTTTAATGATTGGCAGTTGTCTGCCTTGAATATGACTTATCATTTGATGTATTGTCATATATCTTCTGTAATAATCTTTGCAGCTCTTTCTTCTCTTCATTATCAAGACTTGAAAGAAACCACTCCTCTCTCTTTAGCATACCATTGTAAGCATGCTTGCATATATCCTTTCCCTTGCTGGTAAGTCTTACATGCTTTACTCTCTTATCACATGACTCATAAAAGCTCTCTATCATATCTTTCTTTTCAAGCCTTGCAACAGTTCCTGCTATAGTTGCCTGAGCCACGCCAAAGTGTTTTTCAAGTTCCTTAAGTGTTATACACTCATTGTCTGTCTCACTTATGATAATAAGCATCTTTATCTGCGATGCTGTCATATTATCATTTTTGAGCTCATTATTAACGCATTTTCCAAGTATATCATTCAGACGCTTTATAAGCTCTCCGCAGTTAAGTGCATGTCTTTTCACGTATACTTTCCTTTCCTGTACACTCTTTATAATCTCTGTACGCATATTTACGCAAAAAATAAATGTAGTTCACGATTGGTTATATCGTGAACTACATATTATTAGTGCGCTTTATTATAATACACATTTAATAGTAGGCTGTCAATAGCACGCTATTATTTTTTGCAACTTTTTTTAATAGTTTTCTTTAAAGGCTTCCTTGATATCTTTTATGCTTACAGGCTTTGGTATATAGCCGTTCATTCCTGCATCCATTCCATCTATAACTGGATGAGATGCCATCTTTTGCTGTTTTTCTGAGGCTGTACTGAAAGGTATATCAACAGTAAATGTTGAGCCATCCCCCTCTTTGCTCTCAACTGACAGTTTTCCGCCCATCAATTCTGTAAATCCTTTGACAACAGACATTCCTATTCCATTATCGCTACACACAAAACTATACTGATTATCAGCATTTTCCTTAAGACCGACATTTTATGCCAACATATTAACAAAAAAACTCTGCTCAAAGATACTAAAATCCTTGAACAGAGTCTGACAACCTAAATATTTATAACTTGTATATTATAAAACTTATTTTCTTTCCAGATATGCTGAATATAATGATTTTAAAACACTGATAGTCTTATCTGAAACCGTGCTCTCAGGCATCTCAATTTCATCAACATCCTTATACTCATACTTACCTGTAAATGACCATGTAATTTTATCTGTATAAACAACAAGAGAAACATCCGTATCATTCTTATCCTTTGGAACACCAACAATAAGTTTTGTGTTGTAATTCTTTAAATCTATCTCGAAATAATACGCATTCTTTTCTAAAAGTCTGTCTTTATCATCGATACTCTTTAATAATGTTATTGTGTATTCTTTATTTCTGCCGTGTGCCAGTTTATTTATTAAATTATTAGAAACTCCTTCGTCACTTAGTGTAGTTATATCCTGATTTAACACTTCTTCAATCTGACTATAAGAAATTTTTACATCACTGGAAATTGACCTAATCAAACCAGCACCAAAAAGACTGTTATCTGCAACTTTATTTATTGCAGCTTTAATAACAGGACCGGCATCAAATATAATCTCTCCATTTTTATTTGCATATAGCTTAAGATATGTGGAATCTTTATAACTGATATCACCATAAACTACATTTTTTCCTTTTTCTCCATTTATCTTTCCTTGAAAAGAGTTACCAAGAAGTGGCAAATCCATACCTTCAACTTTACCATCAATCTTATATTCGTACTGCTTATTAAGCAGATTATCAACAGTCTTTTTTAACCTGATATATGGTAAAAGATGGATATATATTAATGTTCCTACAACCGCCAACATTATTATAAAACAACATATAATACCAAAAGTAACTTTTCTCTTTTTATTCATGATATTTTCTCCATTTATTAAAGCACAGCATTTCTTTTATTTACATTATTTAAAATATCCTGAACAATTCCAGGTATTTCCTGAATCTGTTTACTATCCAACTTACTTTCCAATGTATCCACAAGTCCAATTATCTTTATTTCATAATTCATAGCCATATCATAAGTAAGCCCTTCTACACTTTTTAATGAAATAAATATAACCGGATACTACCCCATATACTCTTCACATAACTTCTGATTTCCAGTAATATAAAGTCCATTAAACAAACCATAATAAAAATCAGATTTTCGTATTTTTTCAAAATCATCAATTCCAACTGGCAATCTTAATGGTTCAGTCATATATGATAGACTCCTTTCTGAGTAACAATGTGTCCTTGAAAATTCATTATTTAAATAAGTCCGATTACTGAAAAGCTATTATTTCATATCACTTAAC
Source organism: Eubacterium sp. CAG:252 (assembly GCA_000436535.1). GTDB lineage: Bacteria > Bacillota > Clostridia > Lachnospirales > Lachnospiraceae > Lachnospira. The sequence continues at coordinate 70,354 of FR886280.1, forward strand.
TCTGCTAATTTCTTTGCAAAAAAGCCTACCTGACGATTTTCATCCAAAAACCATTTTTCTTTAATATGTCTATTAATATCAAGACATTCTTCTTCTATTTCTTTTATTTTTCTTGTCTTTGATATAATAAGATTTTCTACATCTATATCATACCTTGACATAATCAGACCTGTTATTATATATAATGAATGATATTTACTTTCTATTAATTCCATATCACTTTCACTCAGATATGATATAAGCCATTTTATCGTTTCAACAATTAATTTGTTTAATTTTTTTACAAACTCACTTATATCATCTTTTGTATGCTCTTTAGAATATAATAAATCTACAGCCTTAACAATTCTATTAGAAGACAAACTTATTATTGATGAATATAATTCAAATGCTATTGTATCATTATCATAATATTTTTTAACATTATCTTTATACCTAACACATTGTATAAGTCGCTTGTAGGCTGAATAATGAAATACTTTATCACTATCCTTAATACAACATATAATATTATTAAGACCTATTAAATTCTTAAATATATCAAACTGTCCCTTATCTTTAACTGCACTTATCTCATAATCTTCTTTAATAAGCTCCAATTCTCTTAAAAATGCATCATACTCATTTACAAGTATTGTTTCATTAAGATAATTATTAATCCAGACCGATTGCAATATTTCATATTGAGATAAAGCAACACTGCCAGTATTAATATTTTTAAACAACTCTGGCAAATCTTCCTTATCACCTTTATATATTGCTTGTCATATTTAATATCTTCTATATCTTTATCCCATGTAAACAACCATATAATACTGCAATAAATATTTATAATATTCTCAACACCATCACTCTGTCTTCTGTCAAAATCAAATTCATAATCCTCTCCAAACATATATATTATAGCATTTTTAACAACTTGTCTAACCGCATTATTCCTTAACAGATTCTCCCTTATAAGCCTCAAATGTAAATCAAACTCATTATAACTGTCTTTTTTATATGCAAGAAATTCTTCTATATCTTTTATCTGTATACTACTTGTATGTGCCTGTCTTACAATGACCCTGTTAGTAGGAATAAAAAGCGACCTTATATATTCGCCATCATTTACAATACATTTAATATTTTCTTCATCTATAACTTTATCTAATTCCTTAAGAATTGTTGTTTTTCCTGAATTATTATACCCATAAATACCTATTAATGATTCTGTTACTTCTATGTCCTGTTCTTTAATAACATCGTTACCTTTTAACTTAAATACCATTATCTCTCCCCTTAATGAATTGTGTTTATTATAAAGCTTTATATATTCTTATAATAAGAATATCATATTTTTATTTATGATTCAATTTAATTTTGTGTAAGTAATGCATGATATAATTTTAAATAATCAAATTGTACAATTTCAACTTTTGCCATTCA
>FR886281.1 GCA_000436535.1 Eubacterium sp. CAG:252
AAAAAGACCTTGAAAGAATAGCTGAACTTGAAGCCATGTTAAAGGAAAGCAGGGAAAATAAGTAAAGTAACGGTCAGGGATAGCATTATAACAATACAGATGTGGCGTGAATACAAGTATGAAAGCTGCGGGATATTAGAAAATTATTGTTATAGCAATACAAGTGAGGTGTAAGCGCCAGTCTTGAATTAAGTAAGCGGATAGATGTATATAGTCGGTAGTGACTTTATACACTATCCGCTTATTTTGCTTTAAATAATTTAGGCAGGAATACTTATAAGTCTTTATGTCACTATAGACGATGGAAAGTGAATATAATATTTATTGACTTTTTTTAGGTTAAATAGGTTCTAAACCTTACCACTCCCACCTCCCCAGAAGTAAAGTTTAGAATTGATAAATATAGTTAAAGCAGAATGAATAAAATAAGAACAAATGTTCTGATTTATATAGACAAACTCAATTCTTTGTAGTAGAATTAATGTAGAAATAATAATTTTTATGCATTATATTGTTGCATATGTTAATCAGATACAAGCTCATTATAGGCGATGTTTTTTTCAGGAAGATTGGGAATACTTGATTTAGAGGATATTTGCTATGCTATTATTTCAGAAGAGCGGTGTTTTATAATAGTTATAAATAAGCTGTATTTATTATACGACAGATTTAAGAAGGGAGAATTGTTATGGAATTCAGGTTACACGCTCCTTATGAGCCGACAGGGGACCAGCCAAGGGCTATTGAAGAACTTGTGCAGGGATTTGAAGAGGGCAATCAGTTTGAAACACTTGTCGGTGTTACAGGTTCTGGTAAGACATTTACTATGGCGAACATCATACAGCATGTGCAGAAGCCGACACTCATTATCAGTCATAATAAGACACTAGCAGCACAGTTATATAGTGAGATGAAGGAGTTCTTTCCAGAAAATGCAGTGGAGTATTTTGTTTCCTATTACGATTATTATCAGCCTGAGGCATATGTTCCACAGAGTGATACTTATATAGCAAAGGACTCTTCGATTAATGATGAGATAGATAAGTTAAGACATTCGGCAACAGCGGCGCTGTCAGAGAGAGATGATGTTATTATAGTGGCATCAGTTTCGTGTATATATGGTCTGGGTGCGCCTATTGATTATAAGAATATGGTTATCTCGCTTCGTCCGGGTATGGAGAAAGACAGGGATGAGATGATAAGAAAGCTTATCGACATACAGTATATGCGTAATGACCAGGACTTTAAGCGAGGTACTTTCAGAGTAAGGGGAGATGTTGTTGAGATATATCCATCGGCATCGAGTGGTGATGCAGTCAGAGTGGAGTTCTTTGGTGATGAGATAGACAGGATAAGTGAAATAGACTCACTTACTGGAGAAGTTAAGTGTAACCTTGACCATGTTGCTATATTTCCTAATTCGCACTATGTTGTAGAGAAAGAGAAGATGAACAAAGCGATTGAGAATATAAAGGAAGAACTTGCGGAGAGGATAAAGTATTTTAAGAGCGAGGATAAGCTTCTTGAGGCGCAGAGAATAGAGGAGAGAACTAACTTTGATATAGAGATGATGCAGGAAACAGGCTTCTGTTCGGGCATTGAGAATTATTCAAGACATTTGGCAGGGCTTCCGGCAGGGTGTCCGCCGTATACACTTATGGACTATTTTCCAGATGATTTTATGATAATTGTTGATGAGTCGCACATTACTATTCCACAGATAAGGGGAATGTATGCAGGTGACCAGGCAAGAAAGACGACACTTGTCGATTATGGTTTCAGACTTCCTTCTGCAAAGGATAACAGACCTCTTAACTTTCAGGAGTTTGAGAGTAAGATATCACAGATGCTTTTTGTGTCTGCTACTCCTAGTAAGTATGAGGAAGAGCATGAGCTTATGAGGGCAGAACAGATTATAAGACCTACAGGACTTCTTGACCCGGAAATATCGGTAAGACCAATCGAAGGTCAGATAGATGACCTTATAAGTGAGATTAACAAGGAAGTTGAGAAGAAGAATAAAATACTTGTTACAACACTTACAAAGCGTATGGCGGAAGACCTTACAGATTATCTTAAGGAGGTCGGCATAAGGGTAAAGTATCTGCATGCGGATATTGATACACTAGAAAGACAGAAGATTATAAGGGATATGCGACTTGACGGTTTTGATGTGCTTGTTGGTATTAATCTGCTCAGAGAGGGACTGGATATTCCAGAGATAAGTCTTGTTGCTATTCTTGATGCTGATAAAGAGGGCTTCTTAAGAACGGAAACTTCGCTTATCCAGACGATAGGAAGAGCAGCCAGAAATGCAGAAGGACACGTTATTATGTATGCAGATACAATAACAGAGTCCATGGAAAAGGCTATATCTGAAACTGAAAGACGTAGAAAGATACAGCAGGAGTACAATGAAGCACACGGAATAACACCTCAGACTATAAAGAAAGCGGTAAGGGACCTTATAAGCATATCAAAGGCAGCAGATGCAGACAGCTCTAATGGAAAGCTTGATGTGGATTATGAGTCTATGAGCATTAAAGACCTTGAAAAAGTCAAAAAGCAGATTGAAAAGAATATGCGTAAGGCTGCGGCAGAACTTGACTTTGAGCAGGCGGCTATGCTTCGAGATAAGATGATTGAGATTAATAAGTATATTTATGAGGATAAGAAGTCTGGCAAGTGATAAGAGGATATATTTTACAGTTTTTTAAATAATCGTTTTTGTTTGTGGTTGACATACATTTCAATAGATTAGGAAAAATATATCTTCATAACAGGAACATAATTGTACAATATTTTAAATTTGCTCATTTATAGCTTGATATCAATTAAGCCAGATTAAGCTACGAGTTCAAAAGCAATGTTATGCAGTCAGTAATGGCAGGCAGATATTATCATTATGGTATTATATGATGTAGGTGTCAAATGTATAAAAGCATTTGCTGCTTACAGAAAAAGTCTTTTTAATTGAGGCGGTTAAGGATTAAGAAAGAAGAAATAACGGAGAAAAAAATGGAAAAAGGCGATTACAGGAATTATATAAGAATAAGAGGTGCAAGTGAGCACAATCTTAAAAATATTGATGTAGATATACCAAGGGACAGCCTTGTTGTACTTACAGGTCTGTCAGGTTCAGGTAAGTCAAGTCTTGCATTTGATACTATATATGCAGAAGGTCAGAGAAGATATATGGAGTCGTTATCTTCATATGCAAGGCAGTTTTTAGGACAGATGGAAAAGCCGGCGGTAGAGAGCATAGAAGGACTTTCACCAGCTATTTCCATAGACCAGAAGTCAACTAACAGAAATCCA
>FR886282.1:0-29167 GCA_000436535.1 Eubacterium sp. CAG:252
GCAATGAAAATGAAAGGTCAATCGGTTATATGCTGATTGATCTTTTTTACATGAAGACAATATATAATATATACTAGTATACAGGCCATTTGAATCGTTAGGGTTCGGGTGGCTTTGTGTTTTTTTGATATAGTTTGTTAGTCTTAAGTTCACTGCAAAGATGAAGTAGAGAGGAAATATATGATGAACGAAACAATAAAATTGCTAGCAGGAGGTATAAGTGCCATTATTCCACCTGAATATATAGGGCAGAAGCTAATTGAAAGTGGAACAGGAATACTTTGGAAAAAATTAAAAAAACGGCTTGAAGGTGATAATAATGCAGTGGGAGCAGGCTTATATGATGCTATAGAGCATAGTGTGGAGGCGTATGCCAATACCCATACACATAATAAAGATGATATAGCAGTATGTTGTGAAAAGTTATATTTTGAATGGATGCAGAATAACAGTCTTAAAGATGATTCAATCAAAAAAGCATTATCCACGCTTAGTGTACAGCCAATAGGAGAAGTTCAGGTCGAAACTTGGAAGAGTTTTCTGGAAAGGGAAATTTTAAAAAATGATGAACTTAGAAATTGGATAGAGCATAAAAGTATAGAAAATATTAGTTCAAAGTTAGATTGTATTAGGCAGGAAATAAAAGAAATGCCAGCTTCATTAAAGAGATGTGAAATATTAGAGAATATGTATAATATATTCGAGGATGAAGAGTATAAGATTTATATTAAAAATATGCATGATGCATATAGAGAATCTGTAATGGGCGAAAGCTTTGGATTGAATAAAATATATACAGATTTACATGCCATTATATGCGATAACATAGAACATACAGAAAAAAAGGTTGAAAATATTGCAGAATATATATGTAAATGGCTGAAAGATAAGCAATACAGCAATGATATATATATCAATAGTATGCTGCTTGTATATGGAGAGCCTGGCAGTGGTAAGTCTTCAGTGTTAAAGAAAGTAGTCGATGAATTAACCAATGGTGTCAAGGACAAAAAAACAATAGTTCTTTCAATTAATTTATTTGAAGTAACATTTGTTGATGCAAAGACAGCATTAGATGTTGTAAAACAATATATTAAGAATGGGTATCCTTGGTTTTATGAAGCCGATAACAGATTAGACAGGATTCTTATATTAGACGGATTGGATGAAATAAAATATAAGGTTTATGAAAAGTCGCAGGAGTTGTTAAGAGAACTTGAAGGCGAAAAATGGAAGTTTGACTGTAAGGTGATAGTGAGTGGAAGAACGCAGGCAGTCAGAAAAGCAAAAGAAAATATATATAATTATATAGATGTAGAAATATTACCACTTTATATAGATGAGGATGAAAGAAAAAAATATATAAATAAAGTTGTTGATGAAAATAATTTATTAGAAATAGACCTGCGGTTAGATTATTGGGACAAACTTCAGAAAGAATTTAATATTATTCAGAATATGCCTTTACAGAACAGCAGATTTGATGAGATCAGCAGACAGCCATTGCTATTATTTCTTATTATGTGGACGGCTAAGTATTCAAATATTGATTTGATGGAATTAAAGAATACAGCAGAACTGTATGACAAAATATTTGAATGTATATATACAAGAGAATATAGTAGAAAAAAAGCCTATGGGTTAAAATATAAAGCTGAATATTCAGAGTATCAAAAAATGCTTGCTCATCTTGGTGGATGTGCATATAGGAATAACAGTAGAAGTGTATCAGCAAATACAATATATGAATATTGTACAGTCATGGATGATAAAAAATTATGTGAAAACTGGATTAAATTACATCAAGATGATAATCCATCAAAGCTTGTATTGCTTTTTTTCTTAAGAGAGAATTATAAAAATGGTAATGCTAGTAAAGGTACAATAGATGAGCAGAATACAGAGATAGAATTTATGCACAAGACATTCTATGAATATCTTGCAGCTATTGAGATAATACGCTTAATGTATGAATATACTAAATCGGATGATTATGATAAAAAATTAAAGCAAGTGTTTTATATGTTTAGCCAGAATAGAGTAGATGATGTAATAGCGGATTTTGTAAAGGAAATAATTCTGAATGAGAACCTGATGTTTGGAGATGAGGTAATAACATTAGCAAAATATGATAGCATATTAAGTGAAATAGTAAGTAGCGCATATAATGTGAATTATCCAGTGATGATAGGAACAGGTGATCTATCACAATATATATATGTCAGGAATTATCAAAATTTAAAGAATATTGTGCTTACGTATGAAAAAAGTATATCAGAGCTAATAAAAGGAACAGCTGATTTTATAAATATGAGTGAAAATAATATATATAAGCTGCAACTTGAAAATATGGAATGGAATGATGTTAATATTGCATCATGGGTGTTGGATTATTGTAATATGAGCGGAAGTCATATGGAAAATGCAATATTGAGTGGTGCCTCATTTACATATAGCAATATGCAAGATGCAATATTAATGATGGCAACGGCTGATAGAACAGACTTTAGTAATGCAACATTAGATGGAACAGATTTTACTAATGCATATCTTGCAGTAGCCAATTTTTCAGATGTTGAAATGGAAGAAACTGTATTTGATATAACGAATATTGAAGGCGGATATTTTAATGATTCAATACTTACTGATGTGAGTTTTGCAGGTGCAGATTTGACAGCTGCTAATTTTGACTATGCAACTTTAACGGGAGTTGACTTCAGAAGTGCTGATCTTACACGGGCAGATATGACAGGGGTTACAATAAATGATTGCAAATGGGAAGCCTGTATAATGGAAGATGCCATATTAGCAGATGTAGATATAAGTTCTTTTAATCTTGAAGATGAGGCAATAGTTAAAATGCTTGCACAAGCGGATTTGTCAGATGCGATATGGGATAATGTTACGGAGGAACAGGAGAGAAGATTGTTTGAGGAGAAGGAGATATATGATAAGGGAATTAGAGTAGAAGGATATTCGGTCTGATGGTTGCTTTTTGGCTTTCGGTTACAATTTTAAAATGATTTATATCACAAACCGAGAGGAGCTTTTTGATTTTAGTGATAAAAATGCTGTATTTATGCGGCTTTTGGCGTTTCGCAAAAGCCTAAATATATACCAAATTTTATAAGGAGAATGAACGTATGAAAAAAATAACCATTTTTTTGGCATCATCTGTATTAGAGTTTAGAGCAGAACGTAAAGAATTGGGAGATTTTATACGTTCGTTGAATAACATATATATAGAAAAGGGAATTTATTATGAATTTATTGTTAGTGAAGATGTTAGTAATGCTGTAGATAAAAAGCGTAAACAAGAACAATATAATAAGATAATAGAACAATGTGATTATTTTTATATACTTATAGGTAGTACGATTGGTCGATATACAATGGAGGAATTTAAAATTGCTTTAAGAAATTTTAAATTGCACGGATATCCTAAAATATATACATATTTTATTAATAGTGAAAAGATCTCAATTGCTGGCGAAGCTATTGTTAGTGATTTTAAAAAAGAATTAGAACAGAATATTGGACATTACTATAATGTATATAAGAATATTGATTCAATAAAGTTAAATTTGTTGGTTGAATTATTAAGAGATTCTTTTGTATATAATGTAGAGCAAGATAAGAGTGAACTTAAAAGTGGCGATATTTTATTTAAGAATAATTTATATGGGATTACAGATAAACATAAAAAAATAATGAATGATGAACTGTCATTTATAGAAGAAAAAGCTATACAAGAATTGGAAAAGGAAAATGTCAAAGGTGCATTAGATATTTTGCGTGGTTCTAAAAGAAAAAATAAAATTAGGAACATCATTGAATCAATTGAAAATGAAAAAAAAGATATTTCACAATATATATCGGAAAAATATTTATTGATTAGTATGCTTTGTAATTCAGAAATGGATGAAAATGTAATGAATGAAATTATAGAAATATATAATGAATTATTAACTTTATCCATAAAATATAGTGTATCTTATAATATAATATATGAATATGCAGCATTTTTATTCGAATATAAGCATTATCAAGAAGGTTTGCGTTGTTTAAAAGAATTATTGAAAATTGAAGAAAATAGTAAATCATGTAACGAATATGAAAAAGGTATTACATGGAATCTTTTTGGATTGTTATATTGGGGGGATAAACAATATTATGAATCAAAAAAATGTTATGAAAAAAGCTTATCATATTTAAAAAATACACTTAATGGTAATTGCAATAGAATATTTTATTGGTATTGTTATAACAATTATGCTATATTATTAGATGATATGAACTTAAAGAAGGAAGCTATTGAGATTTATAAAAAAATTTGTGAAGAATTCGAAGAAGAATTAATAATTATAAATCAAAATAAAAAAATTTATATAACAATTATTCATAATTATGCTTGTTTGTTAATTGAAAACAATAGAATAATAGAAGCAAAAGATTTATTAGAGAAAGTATTAATGATTATTTCTACGTATGACGATAAAAAATTGAAAGTAGTAGTTTATAACAGTATTTCAATTTTATATAAAAATTTAAAAAATAAAGAAAAATCACTCATATATTTTCAAAAAGCTATTCAATTATGTGAAGAATTATGTGATAGTAATTTTTGCTTAAACGCAGAAGATCTTTCAATTATTTATAATAATTATGCAATAAGTATTATAGATATAGATTTTGATGAAGCAAAAATATATTTTAAGAAATCAGTTTATTTGTTAGAATTGTTATCATATAATCTTAGTGATAATTATAGTGAAAAAATTGCAAGAGAATTATTTAATTATGCAAGTTCATTACAAATATATGGTGAGAAAGAAGATGCAGTTGATATATATAAGAGAGCGTTAAGTATTTATTTAAATTTAATTAAAAAAGGGAATGATATATATAAAATAAGATATGCTGAATTGTGTATCTGGTTGGCAGTGTTATTAGAGGACTTGAATGATTGCTTTGGAGCTAAAGAGTTTTATTTTAAAGCATATGAAATGTATAATAAATTGTCATATAATAAATTGAAGACCTATGAAATTGATTATGCAATATTATGTATGAAAATGGGATTGTTTATGTATGAAAAAGATGCTAGTTTATTAGCAGTAAAAAAAATTCTTAATGATGCGCAGAGGATATTTATTAATTATTCGGATTATGAAGAATATAGTGTATTTATTAAGACAATATTAAAATATATTGATTAATCCTAAATTATTCACGGCATTGCCGTGAAAGTGGCTGAAAGCCACATGGTTTCTGTATCTTAACTGAGTATTGCTTTTTGCTTATTAAGTGAATGAAAAAAGAGCATCTATTTGTGGCAAAATTAAGGTGACAAATCAAAATAAATACCAGCACAAAGGAGCTCTTTATGAGTATTGTAAACACCTTAGTTTTAGAAAGCAATAGCCAGATTGAAATAAATTTCGATGGAGGTGATTTATCCTCCGATGCAGGCTTATTTCTTATCAAAGAATTTGTAAGTAAAATGGGCATTGACAGACTTTTTAAGTCATTCTATTAAGACCAATCATTCTGCATCATTTAGATATCACACTGACAAGGATAATCTCCTTCAGATGATATATATGATCATTGTTAGTTACTTTGAAGAAGATGCTTCAGATGAACTTACCAATAATCATGTGTTTAAAGTCGTGCTGGACAAAGAGGCTTTGGCATCATAGCCAACTATTTCAAGATTTCATAATCGTCTGGATGAAGATTACTTAAATCAGTTCCTTTCGATAAGCTGAATTCTTAGAAAGAAAATCTACAGAATTAAGCTGCCTGAGTCTGTCATACTGGATTTAGATTTAACACTTCTTGATGCTTATGGCAAACAGGAAGGAAGAGCATTTAACTTTTATTATCAAAGCAACGGAACACACACTTGTCTGCTATGACGGAATAACAGGTGATTTAATTAAAATCCAGTTAAGAGACGGAACCAGGTATTCATGTACCGGTGTGGTTGATTTTCTTCAACCTATCCTGGATGAATATCTGTCTGATGATACATTCATCAATCTATTGCTTCGTGGTGGCAGCGGGTTCGCTACACCAGAACTTTACCATCAATGTTAAGAAAACGGAATACGATACGTTATTAGACTTAGGGAAAATAACAATCTCCGTGAAAAAGCTGCATATCTGGTTGGTGAGCTTGACGATACCACCAGAGAAAAAAGTTGATTATGCTGTAGTTTATGGTGAATTCATGTATCAGGCAGCATCTTGGCCTTATGAAAGACGTGTTGTCTGTAAGGTAGAGAAACCTGAAAAGCAGATGACTTACCTATACACATTTATTGTCACAAACATGGATTTATTTCCAGAATACCTCATCAGGTTTTATTGCAAAAGAGGTCTGATGGAGAACTTCATCAAAGAAAGCAAATCCGGTTTTGACTTTGCTTCTGTAAGCAGTCATACAAGAATAGTAAATGCCAACAGACTTCAAATACATGCACTTGCTTATAACATATTTAATTGGTTTAAACGATTGGCGCTATCAGTAAATATGTGTAAACAACGCATCGATACCGTCCATTTAAAGCTGCTGAAGATTGATGCAAAAGCAATACATTCAGCATGATATATAACATTCAAGCTGTGTAGCAGCTGCCCTTATAAGGATGAGTTCTAGGAGACTCTATATAATATCAGCAAACTGCAGGTGCAGCTGGAATAGCAACTGTTAACGAACCTTGACAGCTAGATAATCACTTAAAATCTTGCCACCATAGGGAGTTTATGCCTTTTTTCGGTCAAAAGAGATTAGTTCAAGCTTCATGGATCAAATTTAAAGGTTCAAGATGCAGTTTTTAATTTAGATACTGCTTCGTGAATAATTTGGGTTATTGCATCAACAACGCATAGAAATACAAGTTGAGCTTGCAATGAATTTGGTATCAATTTCAAAGCAATACGGACAGCTGTATTCATAAATCTGGAATAATCGACCTTCAAATGGGAACAAGCATAATGAAATGCATTTAGTTAGATCTCTGTTATTCTAGATAAAAAATGCTGATACAGAAATTGGATTGGATGGGAGTATTCTAATGTCAGTATGGATAGTATAAACATAAACAGGGTATCGGTTGTTGGAATAGAAAAAGTTTCAAAATAAATCAAAAAAAAAATTTATTAAGTCTACTAATTAGTGTTTTATCATTGTATAATGTTTTTGCCTTATAGAGTCACTTTTCTTTGTAATGTTTTGCCAGACCCATTATACATCAGAAAGCCCTGTACGATATTTTTATGAAAAAGTCAGAAATGGAATTTAGCATTACATTCTAGATAGATATATGAAAGATATATAATGTAAGGTGTGAAGTATTTTATATTTAGGTCGATATAATATATAAGAGATTAAGGATGAATCTTTATTGTGCATGGATGCAACATAGAGTATATATGTTTAGACATTTGCCATCCGGACAATTATGTTTGGATGGCTTTTTAATTATTTTTATGATTTGATAATAGATTTTAATTAGATAATAACATAAAATGTGATTTAGATAGATAATAAGGGTATGTTTCATAACTGATACTAGCTGGAAATATCAACACAATATAGTATTTATTCCGAATTATAAAAAAGTATTATATGATAAACTAAGGTATGATAAAAGGGAAATATAGGTATATCTGTAAATGTATATATGTACAGATAAAAACAGATGAAGAGTGTATAAATTATATATATTTAGGAGTTTTAATGTCAACAAAACATAATATATCAAGTCTTTGAGGATGTTAAAAATATATTATTGATATATGCTAGACACCCAGAATTAAAAAGCAAATCAGATAAATTATTCTAGACTAGAGGATACTATAATGTTATAGAAAAATAGAGATATGGCTCTTTTAAGGGATAATAGTGAATTTTCACTTTAAGTGGTGGTTGCTAATCTGTTTGATATACATCCATTATTAAGGAGAAGAGAATATGTTAAATGTTTTTACACCATATAGGGTATGCCCATTGGGGGCACATGTTGATCATCAATTAGGGCAGGTTACTGGATTTGCAATAGATAGGGGAGTTAGATTAGAGTTTGAAATAACTAATAACGGTGAATTTGAGGTGTGTAGTAAAAACTATCCAGGTGTTGTTAAATTTAATGTATGTGAAGAATATGAAAGAGAAATGACATGGGGGGATTTTTTAAAAGCAGCAATTATAGCTTTATCAAGGAAATATGATATAAAAAATGGAATAAAAGGGGTGGTTGAAGGTTCTTTACCTGTTGGTGGATTATCCTCATCGTCAGCTGTCATTTTAACATATTTAAATGCATTATGTATTGCAAATCATATTCATTTAACTGAAAATGAAATGATAAATAATGCAATGTGGGCAGAAAAAAATTATATAGGAGTTAATGTTGGAAGATTAGATCAAAGCTGCGAAGTTTATTGTAAAAAAGATAGTTTGTTATATTTAGATACTTTGGATAATTCAAATGAAATCATACCGATTAATAAAAAAATGAAACCATTTGAAATAATGATAGTATTTAGCGGAAGAGAAAGGCAATTAGCAGGTTCAGCTTATAATATTAGAGTTGATGAATGCAAGGCGGCAGCATATGCACTTCAAGCTTATGCTGAGATGGATTATAAGGAATTTTCAACGGCTGTATTGCGAAAAATCCCTATAGGTATTTATAAAGAATATAGAACAAAGTTACCAGAAAATTGGAGAAAACGTGCCGACCATTTTTTTGGGGAAAAATTACGAGTTACAGAGGGGATAAAAGCATGGAAAGAAGGCAATTTAGATAAATTTGGTCAACTTATGTTTGAATCAGGAAGAAGTTCTATTGAATTATATGAAACAGGTTCATCGAATTTAAAGGATCTACAAGATATATTTGAAAATACAGATGGTATTTATGGCGGAAGATTTTCAGGAGCAGGATTTAATGGTTCTAGTATAGCTTTAGTTGATCCACAAAAAGAAGATATTATAAAAGAAAATGTATATAAAAAATATATATCGAAATATCCGGAATTGAATGAAAAAATTAAAATAATTTTTGTAAATACCGCTGATGGGATGGAGTTGAATTATGATTAAATGTATTATTTTAGCAGCAGGATATGCAACAAGATTATATCCATTAACAGAAAATTATCCTAAAACATTATTAAAGGTTAAGGGTAAATCTATTATAGATTGGCTACTTTGTGATTTGAATACAATTGAAATTATAGATGAAGTTATAGTGATTTCTAATCATAAATATTATAAACAATTTAAAAATTGGAATAATAATCATAAAGGTATATATAAAAATTTAAAAATTAAGATTGTAGATGATGGTTCGAATAATAATAATAATAGATTAGGTGCTGTTAAAGATATTTTATTTGGTATTGATAGTTGTGATTTAAAAGAAAAAATGAATGATCAAGATGCATTATTGATTTTAGCAGGGGATAATTTATTGGATTTTTCATTAAAACGTTTTGTTCGATATTATAATGATAAAAAAGAGACTTGTATTATGAAATATTATGAAGATTCGATAGATAAATTAAAAAGGACCGGAGTTGTTGTAACAGATTCAAAGGGACAGGTTATTGATATGCAAGAAAAACCAGTAAATCCTAAAAGTAATTGGGCGGTTCCACCGTTTTATATATTCTCAAAGAAATGCATAAATTTAATTGAACAAAGCATAGGTGATAAAAATATTAATTTAGATTCTCCAGGTGGACTTATAGAATGGTACATGAAAAAGTATGTTGTATATGCATATGAAATGCCTGGAAAAAGATATGATATAGGGAACATAGAAAGTCTAAATCAAGTTCGAGGTGAATATAAAGGAATAATAAATATAAAATAAGATTGTGATTTAATAAGATAAAATCGAAAAAAAATAATTGAATTCGGGATAATATATCCTTAATTTAAGCACTAATTAATAATATATATTAAGGAAAGGATATTTGGATATGATAGTATGGATTAAAGAATATTTAGATTTGACAAAAAAATATTGAAGTCTGGTTTAAGAAAAATATAGAGTTAAAGATTTTTTGTGATATTGAATATGATAAAGATGTGGATATTATTGTTGTAAGTAGTAAAGATAAAAAGTAGATGAAAATTTGCATAATTTATATAATGTAATTATTTATGAAGAGACAATAGGCACTATATCGAATTAGATAATGAATTATGTGAATGATTATGTTGCCTATCATTATATAAAAAACTCTATGATTCATGCAAGGAAAAGTACTTAAATACTATAAAAACAGGTTCATCATATGGGAGATTTGGGGTGAATGAAAAAATGTACCATATGCTGTAAATTTATCATTTCCATCACAAGATATTTATTATTCACTAAAATCTATAAAAGGTATGAGGATTTAATAATGGTATAAAAAATATAGTCATGTGTTGTGGGTATTATTATTTTTTTGTGTAATTTGTCAAAATCTAAGAATATATCAGATTTTTATAACATACTGAAAGTGTATGTGCCATTATTTGGTGATGATGCATACCATAATTGTAATATATTGGTTAGTGAGAATGGGGGCAGAGAATTAGATAATCATATATTTGATGTTGAGAATATAGCTGATATGTTTTGGTATTATGAATATGAGAAATGTTATTATAATAAGGAAAATAGGAAAAAAATAACAGGATATCCTTTTGCATGGAATAAAATATCAGATATTCAAAAAAGGCTTATTGGTTATGAAAGAGTAACTATACATAATAAAAACTTAAACAGAAAATTGACATATAAGGAAAATTTGATGTATTTGAATGAACTTATAAATTTTTGTAATAGGAAAGGCATCAAATTATTATTTGTTGTCATGTCGGCTACACAATATTATAGGGATTATTTAAATAATGAATTTATCAATAAGTTTTATGAAACGTTAAATGAAATAGAATTTCCAATACATGTATTGGATTTATTTGATTCTGGTATATTCAATGTATAAGATTATGTTGATGCTGATCATTTATTAGATGCTGATTCTGACAAGTTGACAAAAATAATTAATGAAATTCTGATAACTATAAATGAGCAAACTTGATAATTACACAAAAAAGAAATGGCGATGCCTTATTTATTTGAATGTGAGTGTTATAAAGAATTTTGTAAAATAAAGTGATAAAGAAGCACAATGAAATATGTATAATGTGAGGAAGAATATGATAAATACATTTGAGAATATTTGTATAGAAAAAGACAAAGGATATTTTTTTTCCTTTGAAATTAATGGATTATACGAATTGAATTTAAAAAATTGGAAATGCAAATTTTTAACAGCATATGATAAATTAAACGACGAGAGATTGTTTTCCAATATAGTCAAATATAAAGATTGGTTGGTATTGATACCTATGCAAGCAGATAAATTTATGGCATATAATTTGTGTTCAGAAGAAAAAATATACATAGATATTCCCGTTATAAGCGGACGCTATAAAGAATCAGCAAAGTTTTTATCTGCGCATATTGTTGGAGATAAATTATATGCAATAGGACATTCATATCCGGGAATTATTAAAATAGATTTGATAAAATGGAATATTGAAAAAGTAATAGAACTTAGTGATTTTGGTAATTTGACAGATGATGGAAAGGATATTTTTCGATATAGCAGTTATTATGATTTTAAGATAATCGCTCCAAGTGCATTTGATAATAAGATTTTAATACTTAATACAAATGATGATCAATATCAAATTAAAAAAATGAAGATAAATTTAAAAGGTTTTGCCAAAATAGTAAAATATAAGAACAAATCAATTGGCATCCCTTTGTATGAAAAAAAATTGATTATATTTGATGAAAAAGGTAGTCAATATGTATATATTGCTGATGAAAGTCCTGATAGTTATATATCAGATTTTAAATATTCAAATTCACTTTCATATAAAAACTATGAAGTTATAATTCCTTTATGTACAAGTAATATAGTAATATTTAATAAAGACACTTATGAAATAAAAATAGTTGATATTAAAAAAATAACAAATGGATATGAGCATGCGATATCACCAGTGAGAGCCTGTTTTGAATATAATTCAAATATATATATAATAAGCGGAAACAATGGAGAAATATTTAAATTAAATTGCAAAAATCATGAATTAATAAGTGTAAAAAAGAAACTAATAGCACAATTTGTTGATGAAAGGAATGCAAATAAAGCTTTTGTTGAAAGTAGAGGATATTCAATAGGTGATTATATAGTTGATGTAATGGATATGTGATTTGACTAGCAAATAATCTCGAAAAATTGCTGCAAATATTTATTTAGCATATTGTAATAACATAATTTATGATTTGAATGAAAGGAAAATTATGGAAAAATATTTTGAAGTATCATCAGATTTATTTGATAAATATAATAGAATTTATTTGTATGGAGCAGGATATATATGTAAATGGTTTATTGGAAATTTTGAATTAAATTATATAAAAAAATATATAACTGCAATATTGGTAACGGATTTGAAAGAAAATCCTAAAGAAATTTTTGGAATACCTGTTATTAAATATTCAGATACAATAATAACATCAGAAGATGCATTGATTATTACAATTGAATATTTCGAAGAATTAGAAACTCAATTGAAAAAAGAACTGATGTGTGATATTTTCTCATTTAATCAGATTGTTCCATATGGAATTGGTATTGATAGTCTAAGTATAGTAAAATGGAATATAGAAATTAACGATTATTATAAAAAGCAGAAAGAAAATGATTTATTATTTAAATATGTTGAAATTGAAACAATAAATAGATGTAATGGAGAATGTTCTTTCTGTCCTGTGAATGTAAATGAACCTCAGAGAAAATATAAAAAAATGAGTATTGATTTATTTAAAAAAATAATAAATGAATTGGCGGATATTAGATATGATGGTTTATTGGCATTGTTTTCTAACAATGAACCATTTTTGGATGATAGAATATATGAGTTTGCAGAATATGCACGTGAAAAATTACCCGATGCATATATATATTTATACACAAATGGGACAATGTTAGATGAAAATAAAATAAAAAAGATAATTAATAGTTTGGATTTTATTCAAATTGATAATTATTATCCTAATGAAGAAAAAAGGTTAAATATAAAAAAAATAGAAGAGTATTTGAAATTATCAGGAAATATAAAAAAATATAATTATTTTGAAGTAGATAAAGATGCAATCCGGTTGTCAAGAGGTGGAAATTCTCCAAATTCAGGTGTTAAATATACTTTAAATGCTGCTTGTTGTTTACCGCTAGTACAATTGGTGATAAGACCAGATGGTAAGGTTAGTTTATGTTGTAATGATGCTTTAGGTGAGCATACAATGGGAGATATATCTAATAATACAATTCTAGATGTTTGGTTCAGTTCTAAATATAAATCATATAGGGATGCAATTATGAAATCAAGAAAAAATATAGAAAATTGCAAATATTGTAATTATATAGATAGACGAGATGTATGGGGAAAGGGAAAGATGGGGTGATATTATGAATATTGCAATAATAACAACGAGTTTAAATAGCGGTGGGGCAGAGAGAATAGCAGGATTGTTGTCGAAAGAATTATCATCTAAATATAATGTTTATTTGTTCTTATTGGATACAGAAAATATTGTTTATGAATATGGAGGGACAATTATTGATATTGGAAGATGTGGACCATTTTATGAATACCCAATTAAATTATATAAAAGAAAATTGAAAATAGATGTAGCAATTAGTTTTCTTGAAATTATGAATTTTGCTAATATAAGGACTAAAGTAAATGAAAAGGTAATTATATCAGAGAGAAGTGTTCAATCAAAGATAAGACCATTCTTAGATGCTCAATCATTAAAAATTAAAAAATATTATAATTATGCAGATGAAATTGTTGCTTGTTCATATGGCGTAAAGTATGATTTAGAACATAATTATAATGTTAGTGCTAATATAAAGCCTATTTATAATTTTGTGAACAAAAAAATGATATTAGAAAAATCGGAAGAACAAATTCCATTAGAGATTCAGACTTTTTTAAATTACAGTGACTATTTAATTAATATTGGTCGATTACATGAACAAAAAAATCAAAGACGTTTAATAGAACAATTTTCTTATTATCACGAAAAAAATTCGAATATAAAGTTGATTATATTAGGTTCAGGAGAACTTGAGAAGGAATTAAATGAATTAATTAAAAGTAAAAATATGATTGACCATATAAAAATAGTTCCATATACAGAAAACCCATTTATGTTTATAAGAAAAGCAAAAGCATTAATTGTTTCGAGTCATTATGAAGGGTTGCCTAATGCTATTATTGAAGCTATGACAATAGGATGTCCGGTGATATCTACGGATTGTCTTGCAGGACCAAGAGAATTATTAGGTGATTTGATTGAATATAATGAAACTATTACAAATGTTACAATGTTAGAGAGAGGAATTCTTGTACCAGATTTAAATACGGACGATAATTTAGAAACAACCTATTTGGCTCAAGCAATGGATATACTAATTTCAAATGATGATATACAAAAAAATATTATAAATAGACAAATTCAATACATGACAGAATATAATAATTCAGATATTTTAGATAAGTGGATTGATGTTATAGAAAAAACAAGAAATAAGTATGAAATGGTTTCATCGGAAGAAAAGGAATTGAATGTAGGTAGGAAAAATCTAATATATGGAGCTGGATATGTTGGACTAAGTTATTATTTTAGATTAAAAAAAATGTATAATATAGATGGATTTGTAGTTTCAAGCAAGGAAGGTTATGATGATTTTTTGTTTGGAAAACCTATATATGAATTTGAAAAATTAAAGTATTCTTCGGATGAAATTACATTTATAATTGGTGTAGGAGATAATACACAAGATGAAATAGTTAGAAAACTAAATGTTAAAGGATATAAGAATATTATTTTTCCGTATATTGAGCCGTTTGAATATGATTATTATTTAGAAAATAATAATCATTTAAACCTAAAAGAAGAGCTGTGTGATTGGTATCGTGTTTATACAAAATTGGATATAAATATTAAAAATCCAATTACTTATAATGAAAAGATACAATGGTTAAAGCTGAATGATAATTTGCCTATAAAAAGAGAACTTGCTGATAAAATTAAAGTAAGGGAGTATGTTGCAAAACAAATAGGTGATGCTTATTTAATTCCATTGTTAGGAATATGGAATACATATGATGATATAGATTTTGATAAGTTACCAGATAAATTTGCACTTAAGTGTAATACTGGAAGTGGCACTAATATTATAGTAAAAAACAAGAAAAATATTAACCACTTGGAATTAAAACGTAAATTTGATGAATGGCAATCTTTAAAATATGAATATAAAAGTGGTTTAGAAATGCATTATTCAGGAATTAAACCTCAAATTCTAGCGGAAAAACTTTTGGTATCAGATGATGGAAAAGATTTAAAAGATTATAAGTTATTTGTTTTCAATGGAAAAGTAAAGCTTATTCAGGTAGATATAGATCGTCAGCATTTTCATAGAAGAAATTTGTATACACCCGATTGGAGATATCTTCCATATTCAATACTTTATCCAACAGCTCCAGATATAATTATAAGTAAACCACAATGTTTAGACGAATTAATAGAGGTGGCAGAAAAATTGGGCCAGGGATTTATACATGTTAGAGCTGATTTTTATATTTGTAATGAAAAAATTTATTTTGGGGAATTGACTTTTACACATGGTTCTGGTACAGAAAAATTCACCCCAACAGAGTTTGGAGTTGAAATGGGTTCTTGGATGAATATACATGCTTCTTGCTAGTTTGAATAAAAATTTTAGATTAATTTAAATGTAATAAGTATTTAACACATAATACAAAGTTATTAATTACTTTTATTTTTTTAAAAGTCAAATGCAATAGTTTAAAAAATAAAAAATTAAGTTTAAAAGAGGAGAACAATATAAATGACAAATGTATGTATTAATCAAAAAGAAAATGCTATTTATCCAACGAAAAATACTTTGTTTAGACCAAGTATTGCATATCCAGAATATTTATTCAAGGAAGATATATCAAATAAAACAAATGATGTGTATGAAATGATAAGAACAGGATTTTATATGTTGGGATTTGATAAGGAAAATTTTAATACACCTAATTGGAATCCCTTAAAAGATAAAATAAAACCAGGTGATAATGTATTAATTAAACCTAATATGGTCTTACATTCAAATATTAGTGGGTGTGGTGAAGAATGTTTGTACACTCATCCGTCATTAGTTGCCACTATAATAGATTATGCTTTAATTGCATTAAAAGGTACTGGTAAAATTATTGTTGGTGATGCACCATTACAGGAGTGTAATTTTGAAAAGTTAATAGATGAAAGTGGATACAGAAACCTTATTGATTATTATAAAAAAAAGAAAATTGATATAGAATTGGTAGATTTCAGAAATGTAAAAACTTATGAAAAAAATCGTTTGCATTATTTGCAAGAAGAGGAAGGAGATAAGGGTGTAGTTGTTCAATTAAATGAAAATAGTGTTTTTTATGGTACTGAGGATGAAAAAATAAAAAATTTACGAATAACAAATTATGATCCAAGAATACTGCAAAAACATCATAATGCTACTAAGCATGAGTATAATGTTTCTAAATATGTATTAGATGCAGATGTAATTATAAATATGCCAAAACCTAAAACACATAGAAAAGCAGGAGTTACAATTTCGTTAAAAAATTTAGTTGGCATAAATGCCAATAAAGAATATTTGCCACATCATTCGTTAGGTAGCGTAGAGGAAGGTGGAGATGCGTATTCAAATAAAAATTATTACTTATCGAAAGCAAATGAAATTTTAGATTTACGAAATGAATTAGTACATAATAAAGATATGGATATCGCCTCTCTTGCTGAAAAATTGTATGAAGTACTTTTAAATAAGGGGAAAAAAATAAGTGATGAAAAATATTGGGAAGGAAGTTGGTATGGTAATAATACAATATGGAAGACAATAACTGATTTAAATCGTATTTTGTTATATGCGGATAAAAACGGAATAATTCAAGATTATAAGCAGCGGAAGTTATTTATTGTAGGTGATATGATAGTTTCAGGTCAGAAAGAAGGACCATTAGAGCCAGTACCTATATATCCTAAACTAGTAGTGCTTGGTGATGATCCATTGTATTTTGATAGGGTTGTTTGCTCAATAATGGGATTCAATTATAAATTAATACCTTCTCTTAGCTCACCACAAATAACTCAATGTGAACATTCTATAAGCAATGAAAAGGAATATCATATAATATCAAATAATAAACAATGGAATAATAATTCATGTGAAGAAATTTTTGAAAAATATTCATTGGAATTCCAACCTACTATGGGATGGATTGAAAAATTAGGAAATAAATATGTAGATAGACTCGCTCAAAAATTGGCTGATAAAGACGTATATATTTTTGGAGCAGGAATTAATGGTAAATACGCAGCTTCTGTTTTAAAAAATAAAGGAGTAAAGGTAATTGGATTTTTTGATAATAATAAAGAATTATGGGAGACAATGGTTATTGATGGTATTAGTTGCCACAATCCAGCTACAATTAAAAGAGGTACAATTATAGTTGGAGGAATAAAAGATAGATATGAGTCAGAGATTAAACAGGAAATATTAAAGTATGGAGGGATTTATGTTGGTAATATAAATAGAGGATGATAATATAGAAATATTTGCTGTATGATTTGTTTTCTGAAAATTATAGCTTGGATTAGTGAAAATTTATTTAGAAGTTATATAGTTATATTTAGAATAATAGTACAATTTAACATATGAGTTGATTGAAAGAGATAATAAGAGTGCATATTTATTTGAGTATAAACAATGAGATATTTACTTCTGAGATAATGATGAAATTTGTAAATGTTTGCTTGAAGTGTTTTTACTATGAGGTGTAAATTTATGACAATAAATGATCTGAGACAATGGAAAGAAAAAGGGAATATAATAATTTTATATTGTGCTGGACTGCATGGAATAGAGTTTAAAAAAATTTTAAATATATTGGATATAGATGTTGATTTTTTTTGTGATAATAACTGTAAAAAAATTAATAGTTATATTGACAATGTTAAGTGTATAAGTCCACAAATGGTTCATTTATATAATAACTATTGCATAATTATATGTACAGGAATTGAAAATTATGAAAAAATGTATATTAAAGCTAAAAATCAGTTATTGTTAAATATAATAGATTTTAGAAAAATTTTTGATTCTATTATTTCTGATATAAATATGATGAAAATTGTGATTGAGAAACGTTATAAATGGATTGCAGCAGATTTATTTTATACCAATATTGAAAGAAAAGTTTATGATAAAATTGAACCAATAAAAATAAATAAAAATAGAATTGCAGTTTATACATCTTGTTTTGGAAAATATGATGATATTATATTGCCTAAGTATTTTTCAGATAATATAGATTATTACTTTATTTCAGATGAAGTTCCTTCATTAAATAGTTCATATAATTGGATAGATGCAAAAAAAATTATTCCTGCTAATATTATAAGTCCTATAAAAAGAAATAGATATATTAAGATGCACCCAGATATTATTTTTCCGCAATACAAATATTCTATATATGTAGATGCAAATATTGAAATAAAAGGAGATCTTTCAACATTTATTTGCAGGTCTAGAAGTGGAATATCTGTTTTTTTACATTCACGTAGAGATTGTTTATATTATGAGGCAATGACCATTGTTAATTATAAACGAATAGTTCCGGAAGATGCAATTCTTCAAATAAGCAAATATTTAAAAGAAGGAATGCCATTGCACTATGGATTAACAGAAATGCCTGTAATTGTAAGAGAGCACAATAATCCACTTTGTAAAAAAATAATGAAAGAATGGTGGATAGAATTTCAAAATGGTTCACAAAGAGATCAATTATCATTTACATATGTTTTATGGAAAAATGGTTTGACGTTAAATGATTTAGCAATCTTAGGAAGTAATGTTAGAAGTAGTGATAAATTAAAATTTCATAAACATCATAAGGATAGTATAAGTGTAAAAAATGAATGAAAAGCAAATAAATAATATAGAAAATGAGTCTGTTTTTAGATTTTTAAAATTTTTAAAAAAACCTATTGCTATTTATGGGACAGGAAATAATGCCGAGTTTATTGTTAAAAATATAAAAGATTTTAATTTTGAATGCATAATTTCTGTGTCTGATTTTGATAAAGATTTCCATGGCATACCCATTGTTTCATTGGAAGAGGCTATAAAAAGAGTTAAGGCAATAATAATAGCAGCAACCCCATCTTCAACAAGTATAGTATTCAATCGAATATATAATAAGGTGCCGTCATTTATAGATATATACGATATGAGAGGAAAGAAACTAATACCACAAACGTTTCAAAATATTGAATATTGGGATGAAAATAGTGAAAAGTTAAAAAGGTTAATTAATAATTACGATGTTATCTCGTTTGATATTTTTGATACATTAATAATGAGAAAAACATTAAGTGTAGATGATTTATGGATAATAGTACAGGAAAAATTAAGTAAAAAAAACATAAATATTCCATTTGTAAAAATGAGAAGAAATGCAGAAAATATTGCAAATCAAAAAATAAGTGCACCATCAATTGAATATATATATAAAATATTAAAAGAACAAAATAATTTAGCTGATGATATGATCAATGTGATAAAAAAACTAGAAATTCAAACAGATATGGACAATATAATTCCAAGATATGAAATGAACAAAATATTACAATACGCAAAAGAAAAAGAAAAAACTATTGTTTTTACATCAGATATGTATTATTCAATGAAGCAAATTATTTCGATATTAAAAAAGAACGGAATAAATGTGCCTCGTGATATTTTTATATCATGTGAAATGGGTGGAAGTAAAGTTGATGGCGTGTTATTTAAAAAATTGAAATTAAGATTTGCAGAGAAAAATATACTTCATATAGGTGATAACTATGAGTATGATTTTAAAAATGCAAAAAAATATGGAATCGATTCTTATTGGATTATGGGACATTGCGATTTGTTTAGTTTTTCATCAATTTCTAGTTTGTTAGATTACCATGATTGGAATAGTAGAAAAATATTAGGTTATATATCATCGAAATTGTTTAATAATCCGTTTTGTATATGCGAAACAAAGGGAAAGCTGGAGATTAATACATATGAAAAATTAGCTATTTTATTTTTACCAATAACTTTAATGTTTATGAAATACATTGAACAACAATCGGAGAATTATAATATTATATTATTTCCTTCTAGAGATGGATTTTTTT
This sequence comes from Eubacterium sp. CAG:252, assembly GCA_000436535.1. Lineage (GTDB taxonomy): Bacteria > Bacillota > Clostridia > Lachnospirales > Lachnospiraceae > Lachnospira. Next base: position 20,397 of record FR886282.1, read on the forward strand.
TATATAAAGCATTTAGAAAAATAAATAAATTAAAAAGTTGTAGTATATATTTTTATACTTCAAGATCCGGAATTAGTAGTGCTACAGCAAAAAACGAGAACGAAATTAAATTGCTTTGTGATAAATTATGGATTGAAAAGAGACAAAATATAAAAAGATTTGTTGAAAATCAATTTCAGATAGATGTTGATGAAAGCTTTGATTTGACAGTTGAAGAAGCATTAGAAAAATACGATAAAGATAAAATATTAAATAAAATTCTGCAATATAAGGAGGAAATATTAGATAAATGTTTAAATAATCACAATAATTACATGAAATATATAAAAGAAATTGGCATTTTAGATGATGAAAAAATAGCTGTTATTGATATTGTTACACATGGCACATTGATAAAGGGAATATCTGATTTGATACAGCAAGAAATAGATCTTATTGCATTAGGAACTTCAAATATTCCTAATAGATATATAGACGATATTAAAAGGGTTAAATCAATATATGGAAATATTAATGTGACAAAGGATTATATGCAAATATCTTTATCAGATTTATCAGAATTACATTTACTTATAGAGATATTATATTCATCATGGGATGGACAATTTCTTAGATTTGATGAAAATGGAAAACCTTTATTTTTGAAAGACTCAGAATATGATATTGAACTTTTAAAAAAATTTCAACTTGAATTAATGAAATTAATACAGGAAATTTATGAAGATTTTTCGGATGAAATTAATAAAAGTTTTGCACTGGATGTACTTAATAGTATAAGAGGTGAAAAATCTATTATAGCTGATGAGATGAGAGATAGATTTGTGTTTAATGATCCTTATGATGACGAGATTCTGAATACCAATATTCTTTATAAGATAAATAAAAGGTGAGTGCAAATGTATGGTGTTTTATAATAAAAATATTAAAAAAATTTTAGAAGCAGATTGCATTGCTATATATGGAGCAGGTGTAATGGGTAAAAATCTTTTAAATTGTTTAAATAGTGATGTTTACAATAAAAAAGTAGATGCTTTTATTGTCAAAGATAAACAAGATAATCAAGATGAAATAGATGGAATAAAAGTTATAGACGTAAATCAAGCAGATAAATTTAAAAATAAATTAGTTTTGGTTGCATTACATGAAAAATATATTTATTCAGCTATATCTGAATTATATAAGTGTGGATTTGAGAAATTATTACCCATTTCTTTCGATTCAGATCTATGGACAGATTTGAGGGGGAACTGGATGAGGAGTAAGAAAATAGGATTTGATAAAAACACACCTATTGTAGAAAAAATTTATAATCGAAGTAGTATATATGTGGTACATAGTAATGCAGATAAAAAATTGAAAGTGAAAGGAAAGAAAGAATGCTTCGAAAAAGAAATATTGGTAGGTGCAGAATATAATAATAATAATAATTATTTGTATAAAGATAATACAGGAGATAATATATCATATAAAAATAAAGAATTTTGTGAACTTACTGGTCTTTATTGGATTTGGAAAAATGATGCTTCTGAATATGTAGGATTAAGTCATTATAGAAGAAAGTTTGTATTTTTAGGAGAAAATCAGGAAGAATTATCACCTAAAGTTGATGTTATATTAACAGTTCCTATAATTAACTTAACAACAGTTAAGGAACAATATGCAATGGATCATAGTATCAATGATTGGAATGTTATGATGGAAGCTATTGAAAAATTATATCCGAACTATTATCAAACGGCTATTCAAATTGGGAATGGACATTATTATTATGGATATAATATGTTTATAACACGTAGAGAAATATTTAACAATTATTGTGTGTGGTTGTTTGATATTCTTGATTATTGTGAAAAAAAAATAGAAAATAAAAATGATAATTATCAAAGGAGGTATGCAGGTTTTTTAGCGGAAAGACTTTTGACAATATATTTTACATATAATTGTCAATATAAAATAGGAATAGCAAGAAAGCATTTTATAGAAAGTTAGTTGTTATGAAAATATATGAAGATAAATATAATAAAAAAGTAGAGGTTTTATTATGGATGTGGCAATATATGGTGCTCAGGCGATAGCTTTTAGTACATACAAAGCAATTAAAGAAATATATAAGGAATATAATGTGTGTTGTTTTATTGTTACATCCATTGATAATAATCCAACTGAACTTGATGGTATTCCAGTCTATTCTTTATCAGAATTAATACGGATGAAATTTAATAAGAATAATATGAAGGTTGTTATTGCAACGCCAGAATCAGTGATAAGTGAAATAAAGGATAATCTTGAACAAAAGGGATTTACCAATATTGAATCTATTGATTCAGAAAAATTTGCATACTTACAGGAACAGTATTATAAAAAAACAGCATTTTGCGATGTGTTAAGTTCATATCCATATGGGGAAACTAAAGCAGAGCTGGAAATATATATGACAAAATTCTGGAAAGATAAAGAACTTATAAGTAAAATGCTTTTACCACAGTATTTTGTATCTGTTCAGGCAGGTGCAGCTAATACAGATGTCCGCGTATGTGATATCCTTGATAATGAAGGGGATAATATATCAGCAAGGAATGGAGATTATTCTGAACTTACGGTTTTATATTGGGCTTGGAAGCATATGATGAGAGGGGAAAAATATTATGGACTTGCTCATTATAGACGATATTTAATGTTGGATGAAAAAGATCTATATAGATTGGAAAATAATGATATAGATGTGGTATTGCCATATCCTATGATTTATGAATCGGATATTCAAGTTCATCACAAGAGATATTTATCTGAGGAAGAATGGATGGCATTATTACAGGCATTAGAAGAACTCTATCCGAATTATGCAGAGGCTTACAAAGATATATTAAAAAAACCGTATTTTTATAACTATAATATTATATTGGCTAAGAAAAATGTTATGGACGATTATTGTAATTGGCTGTTCAGTATATTGTTTAGGGTCGAGAAAATAGTTAATTCAAATGGAAATAGAAAACCCAATAGGTATATAGGTTATATAGGGGAAAACTTAACTACGCTGTATTTTATTTATAATCAAAAACGGTTAAAGATAGCACATACAGGGTGTAAGTTTTTGAAATAACTTTTAGCATAATATTATTGACAATACAATAAGTTGAGTAAATAAGGCCTTTAGGGTATAATATTCCTAAAGGCTTTTAAACATTGTAATAAGAATTCTTCATAGATAGAAAGAGGTATGTATGCGTTTGCGGGAACTTAAACTGGATGATTTTAAGGCAATTGAATCAGCGGATATTAACTTTGATGGCAAGAGTACGATTATTTTTAGAAATTAATGGTACAGGTAAATCTACTGTATTAAGGTCTATTAATTTGTTATATGCCAATATTATTAACCAGATTGTTAACAGGAAAGAGTTGAAACAGTCATATGCTATCCAGTTAGAGGATATCAGGTATGGTGCAAGGGAAACTCAGATAAGCGCTGTATTTGATATTAAAGGTGAGTGCATTGAATATGGAAGAAGAATGGTCAGAAATACCGGAAAGAAATATGAGAATAAAGATGGGATTAGAAGAATAAGTGAAATTTTTCATAGTGAATATGTTTCTGATGAAACATCATTATTATAGCTTGCATAGCATATAGGATATGCCACAAATACGTAAGGAGACGATTACATATGTACACAGAACTAACAGCATCTATGATGTGTGCCAATTTTGGCAATCTCGAGAAAGAAGTTAAAGATTTAGAAAAGGCAGGTATTGATTCATTCCATATCGATATTATGGATGGACGATATGTGCCTAATTTTGCTATGTCTTTGAATGATTTAAGGTATATAAGGTCAGCGACAGATAAGCCACTGGATGTACATCTTATGATAGAGCATCCAAGTACCCATATCAGTCTGTTTCTTAAGTCACTTAAGAAAGGAGATACTGTGTATATCCATCCAGAGGCTGAATATCATCCATCAACTACACTTCAGAAGATTATAGATGCAGATCTTGTGCCAGGGATAGCGATTAATCCTGGAACTAGTATAGAAACTGTTATGGAGATGTTACAGATAGTTGATAAGGTGCTTGTTATGTCAGTGAATCCGGGAAATGCCGGACAGATGTATCTTCCTTATGTAGGAAAGAAGATAGAAAGACTTCTAAAGCTTCGTGAAGAGATGAACTTTGAAGTGTACTGGGATGGTGCATGTGGTATGGATAAAATCAAGACGTTTGCACCTATGGGCGTTAAAGGCTTTGTGTTAGGTACAACAGTACTTTTTGGTAAGAACAGGTCTTATGCAGATATTCTTAAGGAGATACGAAGCATAGTTAGATGATGGCATGTAAGTTGTATGTAGTGTCGGGTTAATGTATTATATAGGGATACTATGTTAGTACATTATATTGGTTTAGATAGAAAAATAGGAGAATTTCACAAGATGAATACAGCACTTGTATTAGCCGGTGGAACAGGAACAAGATTGGGAGCTGATATTCCAAAGCAATATATAGAAGTAAATGGGAGAATGATTATAGATTATTGTCTTAGGACACTGAATGAATCAGATTATATAGATGCTATATGGATAGTAGCTGAGCCAGTATGGCAGGATAAGATTAAGGTGCCGGAAAAGTTTATAGGTTTTTCAAGACCGGGAAAGAATAGGCAGTTGTCTATATATAATGGACTTAAAGACATACAGGAGTATATATTAAGTGCACCTATATATAATGACAATAAAAATATATATAAGAATAAAGTTGCTGCAAAGACGGAGATAAGCAGTACTATAAATACAGTATTAATTCATGATGCTGCAAGGCCGTTACTTAAAGAAGATACTATAAGACTATGTATGGAGGCTATATATAAGGATGGATATGATGGTGCTATGCCGGTTCTTCCAATGAAGGATACTATATATGTAAGTAATGATGGCAGGAAAGTAGATAGTCTTATAGACAGGGCTACTGTATATGCTGGTCAGGCTCCTGAGCTGTTTATTCTGGATAAATATATAGATGCTAATATAGCATTGTTTCCGGATAGAATATTAAGTATTAATGGTTCAAGTGAGCCGGCAGTCATGGCGGGTATGAATATAGCATTGATACAAGGTGATGAGGGGAATTATAAGATAACAACTAAGGCTGATTTAGAAAGATTTATAGCTGATAATTAGGAGATTGTCACAATGAAAGCACAGGTTTTACATAGTATAGCAGATATCAGATATGAGGGTGCAGCCAAGCCACGGCTTAAAAAAGGCTGGGTGCTTGTGAAGGTGATGGCAGCAGGTGTGTGCGGTTCTGATATACCAAGAATATACAAAACGGGAGCACATGTTCATCCGCTCATTCCGGGACATGAATTCTCAGGTAAGGTTGTAGAAGTATATGATGATACAGAATCAGGGTGGCTTGGAAAGAGAGTAGGAGTGTTTCCGCTTATTCCATGTGGAGAGTGTGAGTGCTGTCAGAAAAAACAATATGAGATGTGCAGTCATTACAATTATCTTGGCTCAAGGTGTGATGGTGGTTTTGCAGAATATGTAGCAGTTCCAGAGTGGAATCTTATAGAGCTTCCAGATAATGTGACGTATGAGCAGGCAGCTATGATGGAGCCTATGGCGGTGGCAGTGCATGCCTTAAGGCAGTTTGATATAAGTAGGAATATTAAGGTGTGTGTTATAGGTCTTGGGACTATAGGATTATTGCTTACCATGTTTTTAAAGGAAATGGGAATAGAACATATAAGTGTCATATGCAATAAGGAAAAGCAGAAAGCAAACGCCATGAAGCTTGGTATATATGAAGATGATATATATATGGTTTCGGGTAATGGCAGCAATAATTTTATGATATCATCGGGTATAAATGGTAATGTTGCAAGTGATAAAAATTATAATTATAAATACGATTATATATATGAGTGTGTGGGACGTAATGAAACAATACAGACAGCCATACAGCTTGCAGCACCAGCAGCACATATTGTTCTGGTTGGCAATCCATATTCTGATATGAAACTGGATAAGGATGTATATTGGAATATATTGAGAAAGCAGATTAAACTAAGTGGAACATGGAATTCTTCATATTATGGAAATATTGAAGGTGGCGCAGGTGATAATAAAGAAGTATGCATAGATGACTGGCATTATGTTCTTAACAGGCTTGCAGGTGAACGTATTCATCCGGAATGGTTTATAACACATAAGTATAGGCTGTCAGAGCTTCAGAAAGGCATGGAAATTATGAGGGATAAGACAGAAGATTATGTAAAGATTATGTATGTTAACAATGAGCAATAAAAAATAAGATATAATGTTATAATACACCCCATATGTACTTGGATGAGAGTTATTCAGGTACATACGGGGGTTGATAATTTGTTGACTTAGTTATTAAGCATAGTTTTATATTCTTTCATAAATATATCACGGGTTTTATAGTAGCTTGAAAGTTCTATAACCCCTTCATCATGAAAACACCATGGAGTTGTCATAGGAGGAACTATAACATTATAACCAGCTTTTCTGAATTCAAAGCTTTGAGATACGTCATAAAAGTCCCATCCTGTAAATATATCTTCACGCCACGGTATATCATACTGGGTTGCCATAAGCAGACCATCTATTGCCTCAACATTAGTCGGTGTGTCAATATCACCGATAGTAGCATTGGTTGTGCGATATATACAGCTTGATATAAGCTTGCCTACACGTTCGCCAAGCCACATAACGCATGTTTTAGCTAACCGTGGTGTACCGACAACGCCAATTATCCCTGTGGCTGGATTACTAAAAAGTCTTAATAAATCAGTAAGAAAATTTTTGTTTATTATAAATGTGTCATGGTGCAGATATATTTTATATCTGGCATCAGAAGAATTCATACCGCGGTTATAACCTTCTGTCATAGAGGCAGCATCTCTTATGACCTTTATATCCAATTCGTATCCTTCAGGAATTAGAAGGTTATTAATATACTTTATACATTCCTGTTCGTATTGTGTATCATTGGAACACATTATAAAGCAGAATTTCTTAGAGTTCATAGTTGTTTCTCCATATTTTTATAAGTTGAGTATAGCATAGTGGCGGTTTCTGACATATCAGCGGTATTCAGTGCTTTAATAATAGTGTCAATAACAAGAGCTTTATTGACAGCTATATTAAGAATTAACCTTGCAAGTGCTGTTACAGATATATACTGGTCATTAATAGCTTTTATTATGTTATCAATAGCGTTATTTCGGTCAACGTCATATTCTATATTAAGAATAAGAAATCTGTAACACTGAAGCTTATGTATGAGATTATCTATGTTTAAAGTATTATACATAAACTTGGGTGTCTGACTATGCATATTAAATTCATAAGCTGTCATATCAGCAGCAAGAATACAGTAAGCTATATCCGATACACCAAGAAATGTTGTTATTATAGTTTTGTCATTAAGAAATGTACAAAGTGTATAGATAGAGTTTTCTGTATTCGTTGACAGAAACTGGTTGATGGATGCTCTAAGTGATATTAATTCATCAGCGTGCATATTGTTCCATTCATTCATTTCTGTTATACAGGATTGTACATATTGTTCATTATCATTGTTAAGCATAATAATCTCCTAAGTGGTTATAGCATTAGAGTACATTTGATATATCTTTATAACATTTCACAGCAAGGCTAAGCTGCATCTGTTCATTCTCATTAGCGTTAAAGTATTTAACGATAAATTTAGGAATGTCAGGAATATCTTTTAGTATAACGTCATCAGTAAGCGTATTGACATAGCTTACAAGTTCATCTATGGTGCCATTGTTTAATATATTATTAATAGCCTTTTCTGTTTCAGATATATTATTCTGGTTATTAATAAGATTATTGTGAAGCATTACAATATTATTTTCTACTTTTTTATAATCAAAATCTGATAGTTGCCAGTAATTAAAGGTTGAATATTTGTTTTGGACAGTATTAAGTATTATATTTTTAACATTAAAGTAACATGTTGATTTGTTGAGCAGGTTGTAGTGCTCGAAAATCTCTCTTACAGTTATATATGAGCCAAGCCAGGCATTAGAATAGTATAATTCCACGATGTTATGAAACAGTATATAGCTGGCAGGTATATTGTCGAAGCACCATTCCTGATCTATCCATACATAGTTATCGTCTTTATCTACAAAACAATTTTTATGTATCATATCTACGAAACCTTTAGCAAGCAGTTTGTCATTTTTATCAAGAGCATCTAATGTTAATTCATTAGAGCTGTTGAATATAGAATTAAGAGTGTCAGAGGAGTCTGAGCTTTTTTTAATTTCATCATACAATTTGTCTAATATGTGATATACATTATCTTTAACTCTTGATTTAAATGCATCAAGAAGCAGTTGGGTTAAAGATTTACCAGTTATGGTTTCAGTGGTAAGTGTGTTACCATTAATATTAGTTTTACAAGTATGTAAGCCTCTTAAAGCAAGAGTTTTGTGATTAGAATCAATCGTGTGGAGTAAGTCAATGCTTTTATCAGTGGCGGTTTTACAGAAGCCGTTCTTACATGAATGAGTTGTTATAATATTGAATTCAGCGTCTCTGAATGGTGATGAAACAGCGTAATCTACTTCTCCCAGTTTATTATTGTTAATCGAACATTCAACAAGAAATGAGTTGGCAAAGAATTCAAATACATTATTGTCTGAAATGTCATTATAAAGGCGTTTTTCATCAGATATCATTGAATTATTATTCATAGAGTAATACGGAATC
>FR886282.1:29209-30451 GCA_000436535.1 Eubacterium sp. CAG:252
CAATTATCTAATGAGCCATTTTTTGGAAGGTATTTTTCTGAATATATAACCTGAGGCATTTTATAATCAGGGAGTGGGTAATAAAAATATGTATTTTTAAAACCACTTGTGTTTATTATAGAATTCAGTTCAGCCTTGGAAAATGTACGTGCTATATTGCTGAACTTGTAATTGTTAATTCCATCAAATGGTATTCCACTGTGGTCTTCTGGAGCACCACACCAGTATTTTAATCCATATTTGTTTTCTATAGCAATAAGAAGCTTACCATCAGGTTTTAAGAGATTTCTTATTGTATTTAGAAAGTCAACAAAAGGATTGTCAGAATTAGTAAAATTATTCTGATATTCAAGAACACCTATTAATGTAATATAATCATACTTTTTGCTGAATTGTATATCATTAAGATTGCCTACAATTATTTCAAGATTATCATAATTGCGGCATCTTAAATATGTAGCAGTAGCTCTGTTTTTAGATAATTCAACAGCAGTAACATTTTTAGCTTTTTTGCATAATAATTCAGTTATTGCACCCATACCACATCCTATTTCAAGGACATCAGAATTCTTATCTATAGGATACCAGTTAAGAAGATTCTGACGTATGCGTGTAAGGTGATAGAATACAGGCCATGAGAAATTACGGCTGATAACATCTTCATAATCGGTGTCTGGTTTCTGTGCAATAAGATTTATTATTTTATCTTCAATGTCGCCATCAGAGTAAAGGTCTTCTCCTGAATAAAAGTCTGTATTAAATACAGGTTTAGGTGTTTCACCAGTGTAATTATATTTTGTTAAGTCTGGCATATAAAAGTAACCTCCATGTTTATGTGGTAAGTGTAATTCTGACTAGGTAATTAAGTATTCATATATTAACACTTTCATAGTATAATACCTTTATATTATTATATCATAGCATTAGTAGAAAGATAAACTATAGTAAGAGGTTTTTATTATATGAACTTTGAACATGAATTTTTTGAGGATGAGGTCAGAGATGGCTTTTTTGTGCCAGCGGAAATTAAGCATGCGTGGGCAGCAGAATTAGAGGTATTATCAGAAGTTGATAGGATTTGTAAAAAGTATAATATTAATTATTATGCAGACTGGGGAACATTACTGGCAACTGTAAGGCATGAAGGTTTCATACCATGGGATGACGACCTTGATATAGTTATGAAGAGAGAGGATTATAAAAAATTCTTAGAGGTTGCACCAGATGAGCTGCCATTGGGGT
>FR886282.1:30479-30836 GCA_000436535.1 Eubacterium sp. CAG:252
TTGGGGTATTCAGTTTATAATTACAGTAATCATGATGACTTCTGGCTGTTTTTAGCAAGAGTTGTTGGTAAACAGAGAATATGTTTTGAGGATGATCATCTTAGAAGGTTTCATGAGTTTCCATATATTGCAGGAGTTGATATATTTGTTCTTGATTATGTGTCTCGTGATGAAGAGGCAGAAAGTGAAAGAGATAAGCTGGCATTGTATATTATTGCACTTGCAGATCATATAGGAGATGACAGGTGTGAGGATAAAGTTGTCCGTAACTGGCTTCATATACTTGAACAGAGGTGTAATATATTTGTTCCATATATGGAAAACAGAAGTGAACTAAGAAGGCATTTGTATGGTGTT
>FR886282.1:30879-55334 GCA_000436535.1 Eubacterium sp. CAG:252
TGAACTGCTTTTTGCAAAATTCAGTAGTGAAGAATCGGATTCACTTAGCCAGTTGTTTCCGTTTGGATTGAAAAACAAGAATTCAAAGGTTCCGAAAAAATATTATGAGGAGGCGATAGAGCTTTCTTATGAAAATACTACTATTCCGGTGTCTTTAAGATATTGTGAAATGCTTGGTAAAAAATATGGTGACTATATGAAGCTCGTGCGTAATGTAGGTGGACATGATTATCCATTTTTTGAAAGTCAGAAAAAACAACTACAGTCAGTGCTTGATTTTGATATGCCAGCGTATAAGTTTGACTATAGCCAGCTAAGACATGGTGAGCAGGAATTGTATTATGGATATAAGGCACAGATATATAAGAGGCTGAATGATATATTATCTAAGTATGAGAAACTTTGTGATGAATATAATTGTACAGATAAAAGTGTAAATGCTGACAATGTAAATCTTATATTACAGGAATCACAGCAGGCAGCAATAGATATGGGAACAGTAATTGAATATATGAAGGGAGAAGGTTCATATATTGTAAAAAAGATAGAGGACTACTGTGAATTATTATATGAGCAGTCTACGGATATTAGTAGAACAGATATTATTAATAAGCTTGGAGAGTCAGTATGTCACATAGAAGAGTTAGTAATAAAAGATATTTTAGACCGAAAAGAAGCTGTATTTGTTGTTTATAAAGAAAATCAGTTAAAGTATATACGAAAAGTGTATGATGAATATAAAAGTATGGATGATACAGACTGCTATATTCTTGTTATACCATATTATTATAAGAGGTATGACGGTTCGTATATTTGCAAAGAATATGAGTTAAATAAAATTAAAAATTCTTATAATTTAAGCAGTATAGCTGAATATAATACATTTGATATACAACTGCATCATCCAGATGTCATATATATTCAAAATCCTTATGATGAGTGGAATGCAACGATAACTTTGCCAACAGAATATTACAGTAGAAATTTAAGAGATTGCACTAGAAAACTGGTATATATACCGCCATTCGTTCTTGAGGAGTTCACGAGGGAAAGTGAAAGGGAATATCACAATATGCAGTATTACTGTACCATGCCAGGAGTTGTATATTCAGATGAAGTATATGTACAATCTGATAATATGAGAGAGCTATATATTGAGAAGTTATGTGAATTTGCAGGTGAGGCTACAAGGCATATATGGTTGTCTAAAATAATGGTGGATGAAGGTATATATAATACTGCATTAGAGGCTGATAATAATAAAAGTGTTTTAAATATTAATTCAAAGAAAAAGAAAATTGCTTTTTATATACAGGTTGGAATACTTGTTCAGTATGATAGTGATATGCTTGATAAAATGCAAAGAGTTATGTCAGTTTTTGAAGCATATAAAGACAACATAGAGATTGTGTGGATACTTGATGATGTTCAGGAGAAATATTTAAATAATGCAGCTTCTTATAAAGTATTATGTGATGGATATATGAGGATAAAAGAGCAATATAATAATATGAATATAGGTAAAACAGTAAGAAAAAAAGATATAAGTATTGGAGAAATAGTAAAAGAATGTGATGCTTATTATGGATGTGAAAGTCATATTGCACTTGAATTCAGTCAGAAAAAGAAGCCTGTTATGATTTTATCTGTAGATTGTTAGGTGTCAGGATTTTAATAATCATATGGATAGTTTATTAGGGACTGTCGCATAAAACACTATTAATACAATATGTAGATAATAAGTGCGTTATTAATATCTGCATATTGTATAGATTATACTTAATGTGACAGCTCCCTTGTTCAGATTAAATATTAATTAAGAGTATTTTTATCACACCATAATAAAGCTCCATTCTTTTTAAGACTTGTTCTGGCAAGATTTAAGAATTCATTTTTTTGATTATCAGAGTAATCCGATGTATCACTAAATATAATATAGTCGAAGTATTCATTATAATCAGAATAATTAAAGTCAAGATAGTTCATATATTTAATATGAGCTTCTTTAATATCAACATTTGAGTAGTTAATATTTCCTTCAATTCCTATATAACTAATATTAGGACATATATATTTCAGGTGTGCGTAATTGGCACCTGCATGTGCGTTTATTTCTAATACTCGTATTAAATCTGAATTTGGTTTAATAATATCAAGTATTTTATCACTTATGCGGTTTTTTGTATTATCAAAGTGCCATTTATTATACATAAAGGTTCGGTTCTTTTTGCTTATTTCAAGCAGGTAATCAGTATCTACTTTTGAAAAGCTCTGGCTGCCTGCGTGGTATATAAAGCTGTTATGGCATACATATAAAGAATAGCCTGATAATTTTAACTGGAAACTGATATCATCATCATCAAAATAGCCGGGTGACAGTTCCTCTGATAAAAGTGTTGTTTTATTGAGGGCAGAGCGTTTTATAAGCATTGCAAAGCCGCATAATATAGTACTTTCTTCTAATGGATTATCAATAATCTGATTGTTAAGATAGCCAAATCGCTGATAATCATCTATAGAAGTATAGAAAACATCTATTAACTGGGTAGTTCCGGTATAGTTGCTTACAGCACCTGTTGCTCCTGTTGTATCATGTGTGTAAAGTCCCATTCTAAGCCAGAATAAAGCGTTAGGAGTAATACGGGTATCATTATTTAGAAGAAATATGTCATTATCAGGTGTACTTGCATTAATTCCAACATTACAGCCTTTTGGAAAACCAAGATTAACATCACTCTTTATAAGTTTAATATCGGGCTGCATTTCCAGCCATGAAGTTACGCCATCGGTTGAAGCATTATCGACAACTATTATTTCGTAAGAGTCACTTAACAGATTAGAGCGCAGGCTTTCAATACATTTTTGTGTGAGATACATATTGTTATAAGATATTATTACAATGCTGACTGGTTTTACAGTACAAAGTGGAGAACTTTTAATATCTTTAAGTGTATTATACAGGTTATCTTTAACAGAGGCTTCTTTACAATGGTAGTATGCATTTTCTATGCAAAGATAATATTGGTTAATGTTGTTATCTTTATATTGTTCTGCCAGATTAAGGTATGTAAGATATTGGTCATCCGGATTAATATTATCTGGAAGTTCTATATCATTAGAAGATATATTGTCCACTGAAGCAGAGTAATTAATCATAGTATCTAAAAATGTTATTGCATCTGAAATGCTTGTAAATGTTGCAGCAGTTCTATTGCAGTATTGTGTCAGATTATCGTATTCAGAAGAATTTTCTCCAAAACTTATAGAATATTCAGCTTTTATGGCTTCCTTGATATCTTCAACCGGAAGGTCGTTGAGAGGTAAAGCTTGGTTTATTGTAGCATCTTTTAATTTAATTAATATATCTTTGGTGTTGCTCATATGTTTTTGTTAATCCTTTCTATCAAATATAATTTTTAATAATTGAAAATATTGTCAGTTATTTATGTCGTAAAATGCATATTTATATATGAATGAATTCATAGTATAATATTTTATATTATAACACAGTATTGTAAGACATAAGTATAATAAATGAATAAGAAAGTGAATAGTGAATGATGGATACAAAGATATATGATGCGATAGTAATAGTAACACCTGCTGATTTTAAACGTGTTGAGTGTAATAATCAAAGAATAGTAGAATATTTACCTGTAAGGAAAGTGCTGTTTGTTGGAAGTGAAGAACTTAAAGAGCTGGTGGGGCAGTCTAATCTTGGTGATAAGGCTGGCTTTGTCAATGAAAATGATATTATACCATTTGATGAGGTTTATAACTGCATGAAAGATGTTATGGCGGATATTCTTCTTGGCAGAGAACTCCCAAGAGGGCTTGTTGGATGGTATTACCAGCAGTTTCTTAAGATGAAGTATTCAGCATTGTGTGATGACGAATATTATATGAGCTGGGATGGAGATACAGTTCCCTGTAAGGATTTTTCAATGTTTGATAGTGAAGGAAGACCTTACTTTGATATGAAGCATGAATATCATGAGGAATATTTTATAACTATGGAAACAATCATGCCATCTGTTAAAAAGCTTATTGATAAGTCTTTTATATCGGAGCATATGATATTTAACAGCAGATATATGAAAGAGATGATAGAAACTATAGAGTCTAATGAAAATATTAAAGGTACAACATTCTGGGAGAAAATTCTTAATTCAATAAGGCTTGAGCATATACAGGAAAACAGCTTTAGCGAATTTGAAACATATGGTACATATATGATGACAAAACATCCAGATGTATATGCTTACAGGAACTGGCATTCATTCAGATATGGTGGTTATTATTTTCATCCAGAACAGATGACAGAGCATGATTATGAGTGGATGGGACGTGATTTTTATGCAATATCTTTTGAGAAGTTTCATACAGTCAGAGAGGACCATGAAAATCTTTTTAATAATCCCAGATATCAGGATAAGCTTACGGCGCGTCAGATGGTTGAGATAATGCAGGAGGAATCAGAGGGATATAATGAGGTATGGGATGATTAAGGAGTAGTTGGATAATTTTAATTTAATACGTGAGGAAATATAAAATGTCAGATGTTAGAAAAAAGAAGAAAATATATGATATAGCACCTAATATGGAATATAAAAATACACATTTAATGAAAGATTGTTGTCTATTGCCATATATTTATGCAAAAAAATATGGTTATGAGTTGTTAATAGTAACAGTAAAGCAGGGAGAATATCCATATTTAAAGAATATGCCAGAAGCTACAATGAATTTTTTGGAACACCGGGACAACATGATTGAATGGGCTGAGTTATGTAAAGAGTATATTAGGAAACATGCAATTGATATAGATATATTATTTTGTTTTGGATTATATTATACATATATGCAGATTGTTCCGTTATATAAGAAACTTAACCCAGATGGAAAAGTTGTTTTAAAGATGGATGCTAATGCAGCCTGGGTTGATAACATGCCGTTTCAAGATGACTTGTATAGGAATATGTTAAGCAGATGTGATTTTATATCATGTGAATGTAAAAAAATACAAAAAATTTTATCAAAGAAGATACCATATAAGATTGAATATATACCAAATGGATTGGATTATACTATGTATCCAATTCAGTCAGACTATAAAGATAAGCAGAATGTATTATTATATGTGGGAAGGGTAGGAGAGCCGGACAAACAAAATGAGATATTATTAGAAGCTTTTTCAAGAGCAAGTAAAAATATACCATCATGGACACTTAGAATGGTAGGTCCCATAGATAGTAATTTTGAAAATTATATATCTGATTATTATAATAATAATCCTTGGTTAAAAGAAAGAGTGATATTTACAGGTAATGTGGTTGACAAGCATACATTATATGAAGAATACAGAAGAGCTAAAGTATTTACCCTTACATCAAGAAGAGAAGGATTTCCAAATGTATTTGCTGAAGCATCAGCACATGGATGTTATATGATATGCTCAGATATAGATGCAGCAGGGGAGGGTACTAACTGGGGTAAAAATGGAAGCGTATTTTCAATAGGAGACGTTAATGAATTAACAAAATTATTAGTAGAGATATGTAATATGCCAGACAAATTTTTTGAAAATAATTATTATAAAATGAAAGAATATGCAAAGTATTATTATGATTATGATAATATAGTAGAAAGAATGCATTATATTATTAATATGGACGAGGAAAAATAAATGGAATTAAAAAGAATCAGTTTTGGTGAATATACAATAAATATTGATGGTGTCAAATTAATGGATTTAAATGATGAGTTTACCAATGCCTGTCTGGTTCCAAGAGAAAATCAAATTAACATTATCAATAAGCTGTTAAACAGAGTAGCAGATATATCAGGATATAATGAATTATACGAAAATAATTTAATACTACATTTATATATTATTAAACTTTTGTCAGAATATCCAGGTAAAAGTAATATGTTAATAATAAGTAATGAATTGTTTAATAATGAAATAGCTGAATATATTGAAATTTTTGGAAAAGAAAATATTATAAATCTTATTAGTAATGATGAGTTGAACTATGATATGCATTATTTTGATGTAATTAATGATTATATTAAAAATATGGTTGAAAATCATGAGCAATATAGAATTGTTATAGCAGATTTCAGAAATATATCCCAAAATGATAAATATATTTTAAATGAAAAAATAAAATTGTATCTGGAAGAATTGACAGAAGTTGAAGGCTATATAATAACAGGAGATAAAATATGTTATAAGCCAAGAAAAGAACCAATAGAAGAATATGATTATTTTAAGGGATTGCTTGATAAGATTAGTTCAAACATAGTAAATAATAAAGTTAAAGCTTCAAATTATAGTGTTGAAGAACTTATAAATGAGATAGCAGATTGTGAGAAATACATATTAAAAAATAGGGATAAAAGAAAACTGTATGAATTTGCATATCCAATTAATGAACTTAAAAATTCAGTAATTAATTATTATATTAGCAATGGTGAACAGAATCAGGTTATTGAAGATGTGAAACTAAGTGTTGATGGGATGCTGGAACTGTTAAGTATATAAAAGACGGAATAATAATTATTATCCCTAATTATAAAAGTTTATGGGGTAGGTAATAAGCATATTATGAATAGGCAGGTAAAGTTATGGTAAGAGATAAGAATATAATGTACATATTTTGTGAAGTTATTAATCAGCTTGAACCAGAGAGTATATTAGATATTGGGATGTTTTTTAAATCAATAGGAGGGGTATCAAGGCAGATACTTGGTATTGAAATATCGGATAGTATATATATAACTGGAGTGGATACAGATAAAACTAACGGACTTAATGTATATAGCAGAGTATATAATAAGATTATAAGTAAAAATGGGATATGCGAGGATAAACAGAGATGTTATCAAGATATTAATCAGCAAGTTAAAAAGTATGACCTTGCTATATTATTAAGTGATTTAGTGGGGAATGGTGATAAAGAACAATTAATCAAAAATATTGAGGATAAAGCCAGATATATGCTTATGTATAATGAAGATATTAAGTATCTGGCATATAATCATAATAGTGTGGATATTGGTTTGGATGATGTAAAGTGCAAACTGGTGTTGTTGGATTGAGATAAAAAATAATAAAATATCAAAAGAGAAGGAGATTGATAAGATATGAATATATTATTAGTGATTAATTCTAAATATGTGAAATGTGGAATTAACATGCTCAGGTCTTTGATGGAAAGTAATGACGAAAAAATCAGAGTTTTTCTGGCATATAGGGATTTAAAAGAGGAAGAAATAGAAGATGTAAGGAAATGTCTTGGCGATAATGAACTTGAGTTGTTATATATTGATAAAGATAAACTTAATGGTTTAAAGGATAATGACAGACTTCCATTAGAAACATATTTTAGAATAATTGCATTGGATATGTTACCTGAAAATGTTAATAAAGTTTTATATCTGGATGCAGATATGATTATAAAAAAATCATTGAAGGACTTATATAATATTAATATAGATAAATTATCAGCAATTGCATGCAAAGATATATATGGGTATATATATGGTGTGGGGAATAAGAGTGAGGAGCGTCTTGGGTTAAAGAATAAGGGACGGTATTTCAATGCTGGAATGATGTTATTTAATATCAAATATTGCAGGGAACATAATATATGTCAAAAAACTATTGATTTTATAAAAGAACATTCAGATATTATAATATGGCAGGATCAGGATGCATTAAATGTAATACTTGAAGAAAGTGTTGGACTTGTTCAATGGGAGATGTTTAATTGTACACCTTGTATGTACATATGTAAAAAGTCTGATATAGAGCAGGGAATTGTACAACCAATAAAAGCAGATGAAACAACGCAGGTTAATGAGCATATCAGTGACTATGTGGATATGACAATGGCTATATATGACAATGCGAGCATAATACATTATATAGGAGAAACAAAGCCATGGGATAGCAAAAGACCGGATAGTTATTGTTATGGTATATTTGATAAAGCATATAATATGTATAAATAAAAGGTATTGTTTATATGTGGTGTTTTAATTCAAAGTGTCAGGAGATTATTAAAAAATTAAGTTGATACATAATATAATTGTTTATGGATTAAAAAGAGGAAAAAATATATGAAAACAGAAATATGGGTTGTTACACATAAAAAGTATAAAGAAATAGATGATGATTTACATAAAACAATACAGGTTGGAAAAAGTTTAGGTACGGATTTGGGATATGTAGGAGATGATACAGGAGATAATATATCATATAAAAATCCTTTCTATTGTGAACTGACAGGTATGTATTGGTTATGGAAGAATTATAAATGTGACATTATAGGTATATGTCATTATCGAAGATTTTTTTTGGAAAATACAGAGCTGATTACTAAAGATTATATAGAAAACATTTTAAAAGATTATGATATTATTATTCCTAATAATCAACTGGTACCACAGAATTCTGTAAAGGAACAGTATTATTGTAAGCATAGTGCAGAAGACTGGGAAGTATGCAAACAGGTTGTTATAGAAAAGTACCCTGAATATACAGAAGCATTTGAATGGATGGAAAATTCGCGTACTATAAATATATGTAATATGCTTATAACAAGAAAAAATATATATGACAGCTATTGCCAATGGTTATTTGATATATTATTTGAGGTGGAAAAAAGAATTAATATACAGGATAAAGATGATTATCAGAAGAGGGTAATGGGTTTCTTATCAGAGAGATTACTGAAGGTGTGGATATTAGCTAATAAATATAAAGTTAAAGAGCAAAGTATGGTAATCATGGGAGCTGATGGAATAAGCGGATATGTTGAAGGTGCGGAATTAAAAAGAAAATTATTTAAAAAATTAACAGCCTCAGTAGTTGACAGTTATATTAATGGAAAAACACCACAATTAGATAAAACAATATATGAATTAAAATGTAATACAGATTTGAATATAAATAATAGTAAAGAAAATAAAAAGGTATTAGTATGGACATGGTGTTGTGAGGGAGAGAATAATGCCTCAAAAGCTGTAAAAAAATGTATAGCCAATATAAAAAACAATATTGATATATCTAAAGCGGAATTGCATATTATAACATTAGATAATTGTATGGAATATGTAAATTTATCACAAATAATTATTGATAAATTTAACGAGGGTAAAATACCAGAAAAAATATTATCACAACGAATAATGATGGAATTATTGTATAGATACGGTGGATTATGGATTGATTCACAATGTTGCGTGGTGGATGATAGAATAAATGCTATTTTAGAAAAGGATTTTTATACTATAAAGTCAGATAGAATAAGTTGGGACGATTTAGTTGTTAAAGGAAGATGGAATACCGATGTTGTAAAAGGTAATGCTGGTTTTTCATTATTTGGTATGGTTATGGAGTCTTTTGATGCATACTACAGTTATACGGACACTATAATAGACCCAGATATGGCTGATTATTTTATTGAGATAGCTTATGAAGATTTATCTGATGTACGTGAATGTATAGATAAATGTGAATATAGTAATGAAAATATGTCTTACATTATATCTAATGGTAACAAGATATTTAGATGTGATGCATGGGAAAATATTTTAAATGATACATATATTTTTAAACTTAAAAATGATAATAATATGGAAAAAAATATAATAGGACAGACAACGTATTATGGATATTTAATAAATAATATATAAATATTACGAATGGATTATTTATTGTATTTACATATTTAAAGATTAAATTATTGCAAAGACGAGGGAGAAATTATGAGCGCCAGAGTTATATTAATGACAGGATTGTATGATACATTGGATATATTTACTTATGAATTGAAATATGAGTTTATAAATATGGGCTTGGAGGTTATGGAATTTAATACAAAGGATATGAAAGAATCCCTGTATTCTCTAATGAAATTTATAGAAAAACCTGTTAATGCAGTTGTGACTTTTAATAATCTTGGGTTTAATATGGAATTGAAAAAAGGAGAAAATATATGGGAGAGTCTGGGAATTCCCTGTATTAATATATTGATGGATCACCCAATGTTTCATAAAAATGCATTAGATGCAGCTCCTGATAATGCGATAGTTATATGTCCTGATAGAAATCATATGAAATTTGTTCAGAGATTTTATCCAGATATTCAGATTGCAGGGTTTCTTCCTCATGGTGGAAAAGAAAAAAGATTGCAATATAAACCTATTAAAGACAGGACTATAGATGTATTGTATGCAGGTGGAATATCGTATAAATTCATAGAACAGATAAAGCCCGATGTTAAAGAATTTTCGTTTGATATTGAGTTGATTGCAAAGCAGTCATATGATGAGCTTTTAATACATCCTTATAGGACAACAGAAGAGGTTATAGAAGAAAAGTTATTAGAGAATGGAATAAAATTAAATGACAAACAATTATTATATGTAATAGAAAAATTAAGATATGTTGATATGTTAGCTGTATCTTATTATAGGGAAAAAGTTATTAAAACTCTTGTTGAATCAGGAATTAAAGTAATATTATATGGTACAGGCTGGGAAGTATGCGATTGGATTGATAATGAAAATCTTGATTACAGAGGACGAATTGCAGCAGATGATGTGATAGATGTTATGAATGACAGTAAAATAGTTCTTAATACAATGACATGGTTTAAGGATGGAACGCATGACAGGGTATTTAATGGAATGCTTGCAAAAGCAGTAGCGGTAACTGATTCTTCTATTTATATGAAAGAGAATTTTTCTGATGATGAACTCATAATGTTTGAACTTGAAGAAATAAATGACTTGCCAGCCAGAATAAAAGATTTATTAAATAATGATAATAAAATGCAATTTATAGCAGAGAAGGGGTATGATACAGCATTAAAAAATCATACATGGAAAGTAAGGGCGCATGAGTTGTATGATGATTTGATTAGTCAGTTATAAATTACTGAGGGATAGTGTATGCAGGATTATAATAATAAAAATATAAAAATAATATACTATGAAATGACCAATGAGCAGATGAACAATCCACAATATAAAAATCATCTGATAAAGTCTTGTAAGTCAGAATACATAGTGTTTATTAATTCCAGATATACCAATGGTGAAGAAATAGAACAGATTATTGCTGAAAATGAGTTTCTTATGAATTATGATATGGTTATATTTGGAGAAAATGTATTGCAGGGTGACATACATTTTAATATGCTTATTAATTGCCTTAATGTGAAGCCATATGCAGCGATAATTAAAAGGTCTGTTTTGAGCATAACGGGGTGTTTTAATGAGCAGTTAGAGTGTAAGGATATATATGAACTGGCGCTGAGGGTGGCGTATGAACATTATGAAGATACTTTGTGTTGTGTATATGGGGTAGAATGTCAGGAAAATATAAAGCAAGAGTCAGCAGACTTTACGCAGCAAGAAGCAGGGCAGGAAGTAATAGACCTCAGTGGGAATAATAGCGAGTGTAAATTATCTGACACAGAGAAAAATAATAAAATAGTACTAACATATGCATATGTTATAAGAAAATATATGCAGCCTCTTAAGAAGAGTGACCTTTTAGAAAATGTATTAAACAATATGACCGAGTATGCAATAAAGGCAGGTTGTGCAGATATATTTAATTCATATGTTATGGATTTTTTAAACAATAGTGAATTGTATAAAAGAATAGAAGCTGATACAGCACCCTTTTATATAATAATGGGTGATGATATCTGTTATGGTGTGCTCAAAAGATTTGCAATATGTCTGACAGAACAGCTTATAAATAATGGACAGGCTGTTATTACATCAGATGGCTCATATGGAAAAAATTCAGAACTTCAGGAGATTGAAAAACAGGCATTAAAGGGAATAATAGGTTTTCAGGCACCTGTTTTATTCAAGGAATATTTTAAGAATATTGCATGTCCTAAGTATGTGTATTGGTTTGACCATCCGGTGTATTTTAAAGATATGTTGGAAAGAACAGATGATAATTATTATCTGCTGTGTCAGGATGAGTATTATGCAGAATTTATGAGAAAATATTATCATATACATAATGCAATCCAGTTTCCACCAGCTGGCGAGGATGCAGGTTTTATAAGTAATAAGGACAGGGAGTATGATGTTGTATTTATAGGTTCATATCATGTGCTGGGTGATTGGGTTATACAGGATGAGTTTCAGCAGGAATATTATGATTATATGATATGTAATCCTGAATATACATTTGAACAGGGGCTTGAAAATATTCTTGAAGCCAGGAACATAATTGTTGAAAAAGACAAATTCGTAGACATATTGTGTTCACTACAGAATGTATGCAGAAAAATAGTATATGATTACAGGATTAAGGTTATTGAAGTAATTATTAAATCAGGTATAAAGATAGATGTTTTTGGTGATACGTGGAAGGAGTACAAAGGCATTTATAAAGATAATCTGATAATTCATAACGCAGTGTCGGTAAAAGAAGCTCTTAATGTATGGGGACATTCTAAGATAGGACTTAATATTATGACGTGGCATAAGGCTGGAATGACAGAGCGAGTAGCTAACATATGCTTGTCAGGGGCGGTATGTCTTACAGATTCATCAAAGTATTTGCAGAGAAATTTCAGTAATAATGAGAATATTATCATGTATGACTTGAGCAGGCTTGAGGAATTGCCAGAGATTATTAATAATGTACTTTCTAATGCCAGATATAGGGAGAATATAGCAGACAATGCATATATGCTGGCAAAGGATAAGCATACATGGGAAGCAAGGGGGAATGAGTTTATGGAGTTGGTAGGATAGTAATTATTTTGGAAAATCGGATGTATATATACATAATTAATGGGAGGGCATAGATAATGGGAACATATCTTAATCCGGGAAATGATGAATTTTACAATGCAGTTAAAAAATCTAAAATATATGTTGATAAGACGGAATTGTTAAAATTCACTAATTCTGTTTTGTGCGGTGAACAAAAGGATATATGTGTAAGCCGTCCACGTAGGTTTGGAAAATCTATGACTGCAAATATGCTTGTTGCATATTATAGTAAAGGTTGTGAGTCAAAGGAATTATTTGATGGTCTTAAAGTAGCAGAAGAACAAGGCTACGAAGAACATCTTAATAAATACAATGTAATTCACATTAATATGATTGATTTTCTTAGCAGAGCAGAGTCGATGGATGGTTTAATAGATTATATGCAAAGAAGATTGTTGTGGGATATTAAGAAAGAATACTCAGACGTTGACTGCTTTGACTGGAATGACCTTGTAGATGTCCTTGAAACAATATATAGTGAAAAGAAACAATCATTCGTCATAATCATAGACGAGTGGGATTGTATATTTAGAAAATATCCTGATAATGTTGAGGAACAGAAGAAGTATCTGGATTTTTTGAGATTTTTTATAAAGGGAAAGTCGTATGTTGCATTGGCATATATGACAGGTATTCTTCCTATTAAGAAATATGGTGAACATTCGGCTTTAAATATGTTTGATGAGTATTCCATGACCAATCAGAGGGAATTAGCTGAGTTTACTGGTTTTACGGAAGATGAGGTTAAAGAATTATGTTTCCAGTATGATATGCCATATGAAAAAATGAAACAATGGTATGATGGATATGAGCTTAAAGGTGTTCAGATATATAATCCAAGGTCTGTTGTTATGTCGCTTCTTGGACATGATTTTGACAGCTACTGGACTAAGACAGAAACTTATGAAGCGTTAAAGAGATATATCCAGCTTGATATGTATAATCTTAAGGAACTTGTCACAAGACTTATAGCAGGAGAAAGTGTACCTGTTAATCCTGATAAGTTCCAGAATGATATGACTACACTTGAGAGTGCAGATGATGTATTGACGTTACTTGTACATCTGGGGTATCTGACTTATGATTTTTATAACCAAAGGGTTACAATACCTAATCAGGAGGTACAGAAGGAATTTATTAACTGTATAGAAGATGGAGGCTGGGAGCCAGTTATGGATGCAATTCGAAGTTCAGATGAATTACTTTCAGCTACATTGGAAGGTGATGAAGAAAAAGTTGCATCAATGATAGAGCAGGTACACCAGGAGAATACATCTATATTAAAATATAATGATGAAAATGCATTGTCATGTGTTATATCACTCGCATATTATTCAGTAAAAAAAGATTATTTAATATATCGTGAACTTGCAGGTGGCAAGGGGTATGCAGATATGGTGTTCATTCCAAGGCATAATGTTAATAAGCCAGCAATAGTAGTTGAACTGAAATGGAATAAATCAGTTGATGCAGCTATAGAACAGATTAAGCAGAAACAATATGTACAGAGTCTTAAAGGCTATTCAGGTGAAGTTGTTCTTGTTGGGGTTAATTATGCCGCTGGGAAAGATGGGGATGGAGAGTTTAAGAGACATAAGTGCAGAATTGAGAAGATGAGTGTGTAGATAAATGAGTGCAGATTTAATAGCTGTTAATTTTGTTTATGTATGTTTAACAAGATGTGGCTTATATTTATCAAAATGCATTTTTGGAAGGTAGAATATAATTAATACTATTAAAATATGGTCTTTTTTTGCATTTTATAGTCTTTTTTTGCAAACGTTATTGTTATAAAATTAGGTTAGTGATACATTATATCTAACATAACATATGTTATGACATTTTAGGACATGTTAGAACACCATAAGTTAGTGTATAATTAAAAGCAGTAAAAGATATGATTATCATATTAAATATTAAGTGATATGAGGTAAGTAAGGTTGAAGATAGCCGTATGTGATGATGAAAAAGTTGCTGCTGAATATATTGGTGGAGTGCTGGAGGCTTATTTTAAAGATAAACCATTGGAGTATAGTGTTGAATTATACAATTCAGGTGAAGCCATGATGACACTTCAGGATGAGATACTGACTTATGATGTTGTGTTTTTAGATGTCGATATGCCAGATGCAGATGGTTTTGAAGTTGCTGGCTGGATAAGAATGTTTTCAGACAAAATAATTATAGCGTTCATAACAGCTATGATTAGTTACTCCTTAAAAGGATATAATTATAATGCGATAAGGTATATACCGAAAAATACTAATCAGCTGGAACAATCAATATATGAATGCATGGATGCAGTCTTATACAGGATGAATTATTTTGATGCAGACAGGAAAGTATTCGTATGCAATCAGCAGAAAAAAGAGATTATACTTAATAATGTTATGTACATAGAAAGCAGCGCGCATAAAGTCAAGTTCCACATAGTGGGAAAAGAGATGAATAACTATATTATTAACGATAAGCTTAATAATATAGAAAAGGAATTAGGTGACTATAATTATTTTATAAGGGTACATCAGAGCTATATAGTTAACATGATGTATGTCAGGAAAATCAGCAGTTATCATATATTGCTGGATAATGGTGTCGACATTGGAGTGCCTAAGGCAAGGTATAAGGAAGTAAAGAAAGCAATATTAGAATTTAAAGCTAAGTTATAAGTTAATGGAGGTAAAAAATGAGTGATTTAAAGGTAAATGTACTTAAAACAGTGAATAAGTTAACTAAGGAAATGGTCGAGAGAAAAAATCAAACATGGCCACCAGAATGTACTGCTATTTTGCACCAGCCTAAAAGACCAAGTGTAAAAAATAAGTAGTAGTATAGTGCGGAGTAGCTGAATGCTTGAATATATTACTGATGTAACAGTTTTAATTATTGAAATTGTATGTTATTTTACTTTTTTTGATATATTTGCAGTAAAGAGAAATCGGAATAAGATTGAGGTAATATTATCAATAATTATATTGATGTTATCATCAAGATTATGCGTACATTTTTTGAAAAAATATACAATTATTAAAATGCTGTTAATGGTTCTCATAATTATATTGGCAATGTGGTTTTTATACGAAATCAGTCTTGTAAAAACGCTAATACTAGTGTTTTTTGTTCAAAGCATAGTGACAATAACCGATTATATAGTAATTATGATATTAGCAAAAATTTATGGAGATATAACCACATTGGGAGGTGCTTCAAGTTTAATTGGAAGATTCATTATTATTCTAAGCAGGTTAATACTATTTGCGATACTTATTGTTATAAGCAGGATTAGTTCTAAGAAAAGGAACAATGTTACTGCTGATATGAGTAATAAAGAGTGGATTCAATTCCTGATATTTCCTATATTTACGATATGTGCAGTTATGCTTATGGTGAATTCGGTAATGAAATCGTATCATAGTGATATAGTTCCTGTTTATTATATTATAGCTATTGGGCTTATTGTTCTTAATCTTGTTGTGTTCCATCTTATCAGTGAAATTCTTGAGCATTCCCGTAAGATGAAGGAAGCACAGATTTTAAGGCAGCAGTCTATAGGTCAAGTTGGGCTGTATAATTCTATGCGTGAGAATTATAATATACAAAGACAAAGAACACATGAGTACAAAAATCAGATTGTATGTATGGATATGCTTATGAAGAAAAAAGATTACAGTAAGCTTGAAGACTACATAGGTAATATATCAGACGGACTGGATGCGCAGTTAGACATGGTTGATACAAACAATGATGTCGTAAATGCAATTCTTAATGCAAAGTATTACGAAGCTATAAAGAATGATGTTTTATTTGTGCTTAAGATAAATGACTTGTCGGATATTAAGGTATCAGATGAGGATATTGTTACTATATTGTCTAATCTTCTTGATAATGCAATAGAGGCAGCAAAGCAGTGTGACGTAGGAAAAAGGACAGTAAAGATAAAGCTGTTAAGTGAGGATGATGTGCTTACCATAGCCGTATCTAATACATATAAAACAGAACCTATGCTCACTGAAGATGGATATATACGCACAACTAAGAATAATAAGGAAGAGCATGGATGGGGGATACGAAATATAGTCGCAACGTTGGAAAAATATGATGCAGAATATATTATTGATTATAAAAATGGAGAGTTTGTATTTTCAATAATGATGTAGGTGGGTAAAAACCAGATGTGTGAGGGCATCTGGTTTTTTGCCATGTATGAATAAGACAATAATTAAATAATAAATATAGAAAAGTCTGATATTGTTTTAATTAGATAAATTATAAAAGCCCGCACATCTCAAATATTTCTTCAAGCCGTATCCTGTAATTATGGAACTGCTGCACTTTTTTGTGTCCATTTTCTGCGATTGTCATTCTTTCGTCATCGTGCTTTAAGTAGTAATCACATTTGTTTATAAGGTCATCCTTAGATTCAAAGTAAACATAGTCAACATCAGGTGTAAAGTGGTTGAGAAAGTCCGCTTGGAAGTTAGTCATAAGGAAACCGCCAGCCCCCATAATATCCATACAGCGCAGAGGAATACCATTTTTGATGCTTCTAAGTGTTATATTGAGATTGATTTTGCTGCATTTGAATACATATGGCATATTGTCATAGAAGTCAATAGCGCCCTGATTGATGACGTGTGGCATATCAGGTGTTTTATTGTGTGTATATAACTTAGTTGTAAAATGTTCTGATACCGCCGATAGTAGTGCGGTACGCTCATTTTGAGCTACTTTCCTTGCAAGGAAATAATTGGCATATGTATATGCAGGAGTTTCTATGCCATCTGCGTTGGGGGTGTATGGTTCAACACGCATAAGCTCCCCAAGAATTCTGTTTGTATCAGGTGTGCCTGAGAGCATATCCTCAAGAAAGTTCATTCCATATACATTCTGCTGTGCAGCTATTATGGCGTCAAGGTAGCCCCTTGCCCATGGTGCAAGCTTGTCGTATATTCTGTCGTAGAAGTTTCCCTTTTCATTATACATTGAGCCGACAAATGATATGTCACTGTCAAATACATGATGAATATTTTCGTTAAGTGTCAGTTTGTCAAGTCTGTCAGTATTGGCAGCAAGCGGCATATAGTAGACTGTGTCAATTCCTCCATTTTTAAGTTCGAGATATTGTGCGCTGTCGAACAGGAAAATGTGATTGCAGGGGTTGGTAATTGTGTATGAGTAAAGAGTCATAAGCGGGCTGTCATATACCCAAGCAATATAAGGAATATTATGTCGGTTGCAGCATTTGGATACAACAACACTGTAATTAAATGTAAATACAGCATCATAGTTACATTTGCTAATAGCCTTATCAAATAACTGGTCAAATTCATCGCTGGTTCGTTCTAATATAAGTGGAGTTGATATAACTGTAAGCTTGTGTCCCATAGTGGGAAGTATCTCTTTTAAGTCTTCAACCCCAAAGTGTTTGTTCTCAAATTCAAGAATGTTCATATGTTTATGTGGTATTCCTTTCTGCTTATAGTATTATTATAAAATGTTAAATATATTTAATGATTTTAATATTGTTATACTGCACTCATAAATGTATGGTTAAAATATCCATTGTCAATAATATCCGGCTATTTTAGATATTATAATTTACTTAGAATAAACTTCATACTATAAATGAGCAAATACAGAAAATGCACAAAAATAATCTGCTTTTGTTTGTATCTCAGATACATTTTAAAAGATTATGAAAAATCTGTTTTTCTGACATGGACATAATTGTGCAATATTTTAAATTTGCTCATTTATAACTTCATATCTTGTATGACAGATTAATAAATATACAAAGAAATTGCAGTTATATTTTTAAAATGGATTGCAGACGTAATATTAATTATAGCAAATAAGTATATTAAAAATTGTAATGAAATTCACATTACTTCACAGCTGGAAACGCCATATCTATCATCTGGATAAGCCGTGTATCATATGTATGAAATTTTTTTACCGTTTCATATCCGTGGGCGGCAATTTCCATTCGTTCGTCATCATGCTTTAAGTAATAGTCACATTTGTACTTAAGGTCTTCCATACTTTCATAGGCGACAAGGTCTTTTCCTAATTCAAAGAATTCGGGAAGTTCAGCCTGATAGTTGGTTATGAGAAAACCACCGCAGCCGAGCACGTCAAATATACGTAGTGAAAGTCCAGAGCGGATGGACTTTGCGGTAATATTCAGGTTGATTTTGCTGTTGTTAAATATAATAGGCATTTCTTCAAGTGATTTTGCAAAGCCTCTGTTGTGTATGTGAGGCATGGAAGAAGTGTCGCTTCCGGTATATATATCAACATTGAAAAAATCGGACAACATTTTAAGTATTCTTAACCTTTCCTGTTCGGCAACTTTGACACTTATATAATGTTGTGCAACAAGTGCCCTGTTGTTGCAGCGGGAATCTTCTGGAAATACATATGTGCCAAGATTTTCTTTTAGAAATCTGTCGGCGAATTCATCGGATATGACATCTTCTATGAAGTTGTAACCATATATTTTAAGCTGTGCTTCGATAAGTCCATTGACGTATCCAGTGTCATATTCGTTGAGTTTTATTTTGTTGAAGTCGCATTTTTCCTGATAAGTTGAACCGATAAATGATATGTCGCTTTGAAAGTGCTTACGTTCACTGGCAGTTGCTTCATTTATAACTTTATCTGTTCGTGTAACATTGGTTGCAAGAGGAACGTGAAAAACATGTCCCGGATTGTAAGGCGCGAATTCCTTATAAAGCAGTTTGTCAAAAAGAAATACACGGTTGCAAGGGTTTGACAGTGATTTTGAATATAATTCAAGAACAGGGCTGTCAACGATAAGGCTTATATAAACAATTCTTGCAATGTTACACACATCTGAAAGCCATGGAAAGAAATTGATGGAAAATACAAATGAATAGCCGCCATCTAAAATGTCTTTGGAAGTATGAGCTACACATTCGGATGGTGTGAGATTTTTGTTGAACATTTCCATACACTCTTCGTGGACTTCAAGCCCCAGTCTTTTAAAGGAATCTATTACGTCAGGCTCACAGATACTGCCGTAACGGTATATGTATATTTTCATATGAATAATTGAAACTGACATGTTAAACATAAACTATACAATATAGAACTGCTGTAAATATGCTGTGTTTATATATTGGATACATATATAAATATGTCTGCTGCGTCAGCTTCATCTCCTTTCCAATTCTGTCATAAATAGGTGTTTGCGAAGTTCTACAGGTCGTGTGAATTCTAATTCCTTTAAGCTTATATTTTGCAATTCTCTTCACTGAAATAGAAACTGTTATATCTATTTTGCCTGAATTCAAAGCCTAAAATATCAAGGGGGGTGGCTTATTTTTATACAAAATATATAAATTGTGTTCAATACATTTCGCAATTACCTATCTGTCATAAGTAATATAATGTAAGTGCTGAAAAACACTTTTAATACCTATATCATAATATAAATGTATTTATATTATAAAGCAATATTGAATGTTTTGTGACAAATATGTATGTGAAATTTCTCTCCACAATAATATAATGAAACAACAGAATTATAAAATTTTTTAATATTTATTTTTAAATATTTATTTTTGAGGGAATATTATAATTAGGCTTGTATAAAATCAATTATTAACTTACAATAATGCTAGTTTATAAAAACAGAGATGACATTATAGGATGTATTTTATCATAAGAGGAGGTAAGGTGTACAGAGTATGGAAAAGCTTAATTCATTTTATAAAATGCTTAAAGATAATGCAGAGAAGTATCCGGATAAGGAAGCAATCGTGTATGATACGATGACGATAACTTATAGTAAACTTTTTGAGGATGTATGCAGGAAGGCGCTTCATCTTATGAGGTTTGAGGGCAGCAGGATTGCCTTATATGGTCCGGCTTCTTACAGATGGATTGTTAATATGTTTGGTACAATTCTTGCGGGTAAGGATGTTATGCTTGTCGACTTTTTCCTTCCACAGAACACAAGAAATGCTATTCTTGAAAAGGTTGGCGTTGACTACGTGCTCACATCCACAAACCAGTATATTCTTGCAAATAGTGATGCGATTATGATACCGGATGCTGAGAAGGATGATGTTGATGGTCTTGTATATGAGGCTGACAGCGTTAATGAGGGCAATATTCTTATGCTTACAGCAGTTCCACAAGAGTGCGATAAGGCGGTTGTGCTGACTGTTGCCAATATTCTTAATACTGTAAATGAGCTTAATGAGTACTGCATATGTGAACCGGATGATAAGGTGCTTGCACAGATTGCGCTTCATCATATATTTGGATATATATACAGCCTTATACTTCCACTCCACAATGGTGCGTGCGTGTGCATAGGAAGAGGCTTAAGACATATAGATGCGGACACATATTATTATAATCCTACTATTCTTCCGGGCTCACCTTCGATGGTTGATTACTTAAAGAGGATAAAGGCATTTAACAGCCAGTTAAAAACTATTATTATTGGTGGTGCAAGTTGTCCGTTCAGACTGTTTGAGGCTCTTAAGGACAGGGACTTAAAGGTATATAATGTCTATGGAATGACGGAGACATCAGGCTGTATAGGTATAAATGATACGATGGATGGAACATACAGGCTTTTTGATGAATCACGGGTTATAATAGCTCCAGATGGAGAAATTCTTATCAGCGGAGACTGTGTTATGAAGGGTTATGATAAGGATGAGGAATATACAAAGCGTGTTGTAAGGGATGGAAAGTATCACACAGGCGACCTTGGAAGAATTAATGAAAGGGGACGTCTGGTGCTTCTTCTTCGTAATCCTGAGATTATTCTTCTTCCTACAGGAGAGAAGATAAGCCGTACAGTTACTATAAGGGAGATTACAGCGCTTGACGGAGTGGCAGAAAGTTATGTTACACTTCACGATGACAAGCTTACAGCGATAATAGTTCCTATTGATAAGGAAGCAAGGGAAGACAGATTTGTAAGACTTATCAACAGATATAATGAGAGAAAAGGCTTCAGATGGGAAATCCAGAAGATAAAGTTTGTAAGGGAGCCACTTCCAAGACTTGCCAATGGCGATATAGATACAGAAGCGATAGACGAACTGCTTGAAGACAAATGATATGCGAGTGTAGAAAAGATAAAATTATATTAAAAATAAAAGCATAAAGAAAAGAAGCTGTAACCGTTATACAATGTACAACAGGAACAGGGGTTAAGTATATGTGCGATGTACCGATATACTTATTATAGGCTATTAGTCAGATGGTGCAGGCAGCATGGCTGTGTCTGCATTTTCTGAATTATATTACAAAGTTTACAGGATGAGAGGTAATTATCATGGAGGATATGAAAAAGCAGCAGTTAGAAGTATTAGAAGAGGCTAAGGATTATTGCCAGAAGGTACTTCATTGCATAGATACTGTTATTCCAGAGCTTAAGGGAGATAAGAAGGATGATACTGATGAGTATCTCAGAATGACAGTTGATGCTGTTAACAATACATTAGAGATGTATAACGCAACACGTTCACTTGTTCAGGAACATTCTGATATAGATGAGGCAGAGGTTAATGCGGCTGTAAGTACACTTGGTACAGCACTTAAGAGTGGTGTAGATGATGCCAAGGCAGATGCGCTTGATGGTATGAAGAAGTTCATACAGGCTTATGGTGAGGCAGCTAAGAATATCACTGCTGCATAACTATGTATGTAATGATGGTTTATGTTTGTCTTTTGTGTCTTTTTATTCCGTTTTATGTATTAGGCGGGGCTAAAAGTCAAAAGTCTTTTGAGCATTACATAATAATATGATAATAACCAAAAAGGCTTGGTGCTTTACTGTGATTGGTAAAGTGCCAGGCCTTTTTTATTATCAATTAAATATATCCATTAAACATCATTCCTGTATAAGCTGAAAGGTTATACGGGTCATTATATGTACGTGTAGGGTTCTTGTAAGCAATAATCTTGTTATTTACATAATCCATAGGATTAAGTGCTATATTTTCTGCCTTTGTTTTGATAGAATCCTTGAAGGAATTAAGACTTTCAAAGACACTGCTTAACTGATTGCTCTCGGCAGCTTCGCTTATTACTTCCCTGTTCGTGCTTATAGTTCCGTCTTTGTTAAGTGTAAGTCCGTTGTTCTCAAGCTGGTTCTTGTGAGAGCGTGCTATCGCGGTTATTTCCTTATATAAACGCTCTGTTCCCTGAAACTTGCTGTTATCCTTATCGCCAGCCACTGATATAAGGTTATTATATCCTGACACAAGTTCGCTGATACTTTCGGCTATTGAGTCGGCATCCGCTTTAAGGCTTATAGTCACCGGCTTGTCGGTAGTATCAGAAAGCTCAAGTGCATATGACTTATTGATAGTAATAGAGTTGCTCATTGAAGCTCGTTCTTCATCATTCACATCAAATATGGCATTGGATGGGTACTGTGAAACTCTGTCCAATCCAAGAGTATTAATGAGTGAAGCATTTCTTGCGACAAAAGCGTTATTATCAATGCTTTTAGTATCACTCAAATAACTGTCGTCAGATGAGTTGTTGTTAGATAAGCTGCTTGGCTCAATCTTAAATATAACAGGCTCTGAACCGCTGATACCGGTTGCCTCCGATTCTATATTAATAGCTGTATTGCCAAGATTATCTTCCTTAATGTCGGCAGTAAGACCGATATTGGAACGGTTGATAAGTCTTGCAAGCTTGTTCTGTATGTTGTTGACAGTTTCATTATTCTCTACAGCAAACTGGAACTCATAAGTTACATTATTAATAGACAGATCGAAAGAATAATCGCCCGGCTGTATCATCTTAGAACGAGGCTGTAAGTAATTACCTGTATTAATCTGTGTTGAAGCTAACTGCTTAACATCAATGTCAAATGTCTCATCATCGGCAGCAAGACTTGAATCACCGATATAGCTTGCTGATACAATATCCGGGTCGCTTGAAACGGCTGACTTCTTAAATGTCATCTCGCCGCTTGAGCTGTCAGATAAATCCTGTGTTATATTCTCGAGGGCACGCGCATTTTCCTTTAAATCAATGGCATATTTCTGCGCAGCACTTGATAAGTCAAGCTTGTATACAGGAGTCTGGCTGTTAATCTTGACTACCTTGCTGTATGTGTTTTTAAGCTGTGATTTGGTATGGGTATCATACTTTGAATTCGTTCTATGTCCGTACTGGGACAGGTAGTAGCTATATACACTACTGATCATAACAGTCACCTCCTTGTCTGTATAATCAATCTGTACAATTATCTATTGTAGGTATGTGAAGTGCATCACATAATATTTATCGGCATATGCAAGACACCGCATAATAACAGGAAGTCCATTTCCTGAAATGATGTGCGGATTGAATATGTATCAATAATGCATCGTACCAGATAAATATCTATTCTTATTTTATAAGTATAATGTTGATTTTGCAATCCCTTTATGCTGAAATTTTATAACAAAAATTTGTTGAAGTAATACATAAGAATTGGTTATATTTATGTATTAATGTAAGGGTTACAAAGTCATGCGTGTCTGTGCGATAAGACTTTTGAACTTGTGAACCTTACATCTATTATGATATGATGGTCAAAAGGTATTTTGCTCCGCATTCCCGTAATCTGACTCCACCTCGAAATC
>FR886283.1:0-3715 GCA_000436535.1 Eubacterium sp. CAG:252
GTGGGAGTTCGATTCTCTCCACCCCTGCTTTTAATTATAGCAAGTAATGTTAGAACGTTTTAGGCGTTCTTTTTTTATTTTGAGAGATTAATAATAAGAAGAAGTTCTCAGAATTATAAGGAAGATTATCATATCAAAGAACTATTAGAAAAACTCTTGCAGTATAAAAAGAGAATAATTATAATATATGAATTTTAGAAGGATAGTTTTTATGTCGGAATTAAGATGTAGAAACTGTCTTTTTATATTTTTGGTGGATTAAAAAAATATATATTTAAATAAAAAGACTTATATTTCGAGATAATTACAGTAAAAATAAGCGAAAAGATATTATAATAATATAAAGTATTGACATATATAATTGCCAATACTTTTTTTTAATGTTATGATTAAAAACAAATACATTTTAGAAAATAAAGTAAATGTAAAAATAATTGAAATGGAGATAATATGGTAGATAGTAGTTATTTTAAGAATAATAAAAGTAGTGGTGGCAGAAGTAGCGGCAAGCTGATGGACAGATTAAAAAAGCATAAGTGGATTCCATTGGTAATTCTTATATTAATTGCATTTGCTATGATTGCAATACAGTACGTAATGCTTGACATACTTCAGTATACAAGACAGCTTGCTGAGCAGCAGAGTGCTGAATTTATAAATGTATATCCATTTATAAATCGTTTTTAAATATTAGAGTGTAAAAAAGTTTAAAGTGAAATAAATATATTCGAAAGAATGTAAAGCAAATTAATAGTATTTGAATAAAAAAGCTTAAAGCAAAAATAACAATATTTCATAAAAACTGGAAACTAAAATTAATAATAAGTATACTCAAAAACTAGAA
This sequence comes from Eubacterium sp. CAG:252, assembly GCA_000436535.1. Taxonomy (GTDB): domain Bacteria; phylum Bacillota; class Clostridia; order Lachnospirales; family Lachnospiraceae; genus Lachnospira. The sequence continues at coordinate 845 of FR886283.1, forward strand.
TCAAAGTATTTTCTTTTTAAGAATATTCGGGTATTCTACGTTTTCATAGTGATGAATTTAATAATGTCAAGATGTCCCCAGCCCTGCTGGTTGTGTGGGAGATTAACTTTATTACAACATTTTTTAAGACGCGAACGGACTTCCTCAGGTGTCAGGTCGTGATTGGTAAGAAGACGTGCGATGGCGCCGCTGACTATAGGTGCAGACATGGATGTTCCGCTTTTTGTGGAATATCCATTTTTTCGGTTACTGCATGCTGTTATGTTAGAGCCAGCTACGACAAGTTCGGGTTTTTGAAAGCCGTCTTTAGTGGGTCCGCGCCCAGAGTGGAAAGTTTTGTCATCCATAGAACCGACTGTTATTATGATATGGCTTGTTCCAGGGGCAGTAATACTTTTTGCAGCGGGACCATTGTTGCCGGCGGCAGCTACAACAACTATTCCGTTACGCCACATATTTTCTACGTGTCTTATAAGATTAAGAGTATTTTCAATATCTATATTGTTGTTGGGAGTTGTTCCAAATGATATATTTGCAACTCTTATATTATACATGTCTTTATTGTTGATTATCCAGTTTGTACCATCTATAACGCTGCCAATTCTGCCGTTGCCGTATGAGTCCAGCACCTTCACTGATATAATCTGGCTCATGGGTGCAATGCCTTTGAAACGTCCGTTGCTGGCTTTTCCACTTCCTGCTATTATTCCGGAAACGTGGGTGCCGTGTCCACTGTCATCATAGGGGATGCTTCTGTTGTTAATAAAATCTTTGAAAGCTATTATTCTGTTGTCAAAATCTATATGTCGATAAATGCCGGTATCAAGTACGGCAACTCCAATATTTTTATTAGCCATAAATATTTATCCTTTATACGAAATGAGAGAATATTTATATAATTATTTTATTCCGATTGGACTTAAAAGTTCGGATTATGGGCGGCTGTGTTAATCTGTAAACTTTACGAATTGTTTGCTTTTTAGCGAAAAATCATATATAATATATAAACACTTAATTCATTTTGAAGGTTTTATGTGAATATCGTGAAGAATTGAGAGGTTTGTGATATGGAAAAGAAGAGAATAGTAGTCGCATTGGGAAGAAATTCATTTGGAGTTACATTTCCAGAACAGCAGGCTAATGTTAAAAAGGCAGCAAAGGCGATAGCTGACCTTGTAGAAGCAAAGTATCAGATTGTTATTACACATAGTAACGGTCCACAGGTTGGTATGATACAGACAGCTATGACTGAGTTTGCAAGACTTGAGCCGGAAGACAGAACAGTTGCACCTATGTCAGTATGTGGAGCTATGAGTGAAGGTTACATAGGTTATGATTTACAGAATGCAATAAGGGAAGAGCTTCTTAACAGAGGTATATATAAGACAGTTTCGACTATTATCACACAGGTCAGAGTAGACCCATTTGATATAGCATTTTCAGAACCATCTAAGATTATAGGAAGATATATGACAAAGGAAGAGGCGGATGCTGAAGAAGAAAAGGGCAACCACGTTATTGAGGAGGAGCCGGGCAAGTTCAGAAGAATTATCGCTTCACCTATGCCTATAGATATATATGAAATAGATGCTGTCAAGGCACTTTTAGATGCTGACCAGGTAGTTATAGCAGCAGGTGGTGGCGGTATTCCTGTATTACAGCAGGGGTCTCATCTTAAGGGCGCATCAGCAATTATAGAGAAGGATTACACAGCAGCCAAGCTTGCAGAACTTGTAGGTGCTGATACACTTCTTTTCCTTACAGCATATGACAGACTTACTATAGGTAAGGGAACAGCCGATGAGAAGGAATTTGATAAGGTTTCAGCAGCAGACCTTCATCAGTATATCAAGGATGGACACTTCCCAGCTAAGACAACATTCCCTAAGGTAGATGCATCTATAAGATTTGTTACTGCTAATTCAGAAAGAAAGGCTGTAATAGCTAATCTTGAAAAGGCAAAAGAAGGTCTTGCAGGTAAGACAGGAACTACTATAACGGCATAAATGCAGTCGTTAAATGACAAGATATAAGCTATAATTGAAAACAAGAATTGGAATTCTGACAACAATTTTTTGACGGATTACAACATATTATAAACGACATACAACATTTCCCAATAATACACTCCAAAATGTGCTAAAATGTGCGTAAGCAATGAGCCGTGCCGGAACAAAGTCAAAAGAAGAACTGTGCAAGCACAAGGTTCTTCTTGGGACTTTGTTCAGATAGGGCGAAAGCCCGACAGTCCAAGAATGTAAAACATTCTTGGACATGGCACGGCAAAGTGGCGGAGCGTGTCCTGCACGGCACGTATATTATTATTGGGAGGTGTTTTTTTGTTATTATTTAATTTACAGAAGAAATGGGCTGAGGTGGACAGCCTGACGGAGCATCTTGATGTTCTGGGGATGGATGTATGCAATGTTTATGATGGAACAAAGGTTGTAAGTGGTATCTGGGGGATGACACATGACGAAACTAAGGAAATGTTTATTAAGCACAGATATGTTGTTATTGTGGTGTCAGAAGAGCTGTTCTTAAGTACAAGCGCACTGTACTATATCGAACTGGCAAGAAAGCTGTATGAAAAAGGGGATATCAAGGTATATGTTATCAATAATGGTATATCAGTGGAGAAGTATCCGGAACGCTGCAAATGGCTGACAGAGGGAGTTATGTTAAAGAATTATTCTAATACAGCAGATGAGAAGACATATGCATATGCGATGGATATTGTTCTGGGGATAACATATGATTTGTTTTCAGAGGATAAAGATAATGGGAAAAAGGTTGTTAAAGAGGGCACTAATGTATAACAAGGAGATATAATAGCTGCATTGTAATGCTGTTAATATATAATATAATATG
>FR886283.1:3738-24189 GCA_000436535.1 Eubacterium sp. CAG:252
TATAATATAATATGATGTGAATACGGCATCTTATAGAAGTCTGAGCTGTATCAGGATTGCAGGACAATGTAGCAATACTGATATAGCAGTAAGTGATAAAGTTCACTTCTAATACTTTTAATATAATATTTAAAATATAATGGATAACAGATAGACAAAATAATTGTAAGAATAGTTATACATACACTTGCATTTAATTGCATTACCATATATAATTGTTATGTTTTGTATTTTGGGGCAGTATGTTCTAGTGTGGTCATATGGATGAACGGCAGTCCTGTAATACATATATGAACTAGGGAAAGTTCACCATTAATGGAGGAATGATTAATGATTAGTGCAAATAACGTAACACTTCGTATAGGAAAAAAGGCTCTTTTTGAGGATGTGAATATTAAGTTCACAGAGGGAAACTGCTATGGTCTTATAGGTGCCAACGGTGCAGGTAAGTCAACATTTTTAAAAATTCTTACAGGTCAGATTGAACCAAGTAAGGGAGATGTAACTATAACACCTGGTCAGAGATTATCTTTCCTTGAGCAGGACCACTTTAAGTATGATGATTATACTGTTCTTGATACAGTTATTATGGGTAACACAAGACTTTATGAGATTATGAAGGAAAAAGAGGCTATATATGCCAAGGAAGACTTCACAGAAGAGGATGGTAATAAGGCTAGTGAGCTTGAGGCTGAATTTGCAGATATGAACGGCTGGGAGGCTGAGTCAGATGCAGCACAGTTACTTAACGGATTAGGTATAGGTACAGACCTTCACTATAAGAATATGTCAGAGCTTAATGGTAGTGAGAAGGTTAAAGTCCTTCTTGCAAAGGCACTTTTTGGTAATCCGGATATTCTTTTACTGGATGAGCCTACTAACCACCTTGATCTTGATGCTATAGCATGGCTTGAAGAGTTCCTTATCAACTTTGATAACACAGTTATCGTAGTATCTCACGATAGATATTTCCTTAACAAGGTATGTACACAGATAGCAGATATTGATTATGCTAAGATTCAGCTTTATGCTGGTAATTATGACTTCTGGTATGAGTCAAGCCAGCTTATTATCAAGCAGATGAAGGAAGCTAACAAGAAGAAGGAAGAAAAGATTAAGGAACTTCAGGACTTTATCCAGAGATTTTCAGCTAATGCATCTAAGTCTAAGCAGGCTACATCACGTAAGAGAGCATTAGAGAAGATTGAACTTGATGAAATAAGACCATCAAGCAGAAAGTATCCTTATATAGATTTCAGACCATCAAGAGAGATTGGTAATGAAGTACTTTCAGTAGAAGGTATTTCTAAGACTATAGATGGAGTTAAGGTTCTTGATAATATTTCGTTTATAGTAAACAGAGAAGATAAGATTGCATTTGTTGGCTCTAACGAGCTTGCAACAACAACTTTATTCAATATTCTTACAGGTAATATGGAACCAGATGAAGGTTCTTATAAGTGGGGCGTAACTACTTCACAGGCATATTTCCCTAAGGATAGTGCGGCTGAGTTTAATAGAGAAGATACTATTGTAGAGTGGCTTACACAGTATTCACCAGACCCAGACCCAACATATGTAAGAGGTTTCCTTGGACGTATGCTTTTTGCTGGGGATGATGGTGTTAAGAAGGTTAAGGTACTTTCTGGTGGTGAGAAGGTAAGATGTCTTATATCTAAGATGATGATTATGGGTGCAAATGTACTTATATTCGATGACCCAACTAACCACCTTGATATGGAGTCTATCACAGCACTTAATAACGGACTTATTAAGTTTCCTGGTGTGGCTCTTTTTACATCACACGACCATCAGTTTATTCAGACAACAGCTAACCGTATTATGGAGATAGTTCCATCAGGTCAGCTTATTGATAAGATTACAACATATGATGAGTATCTTGAAAGTGATGATATGGCAAGAAAGCGTCAGGGATTTGCTGAAGCTGCAAGTGATGATGAAGATTAATCTGTTAGTTATATAGTTTGAGGTGTTAGAGGATTGTGTGAATTGTGTAGCAATGTAGCAGTCCGAATATATCAGTTATAGTTAAAAGGTCAAAAAGTCATTTACGTTTGAACGATAAGCTTTTTACACTTTTAACCATAACATTATGATACAATTAAATTATTTTACATTAGAGAGGGATGTCACATACCGATAATCCGTTATTATTACAGTTCATTAGTATCAGAGTATATGCTGCTCTGGTGTGAATGAAGGTGATAAGCACTGCCAATGGGGGCATTGTCAGCGGAAGAAGCGGGATATGTGGCATCTTTCTTGCGTTAAGATAATGGAAATGTTATACTTAATAAGTTATGATAAAAATAGTTTGAGGTATTAGATGATTGCGCGAATTGCATAGAAATGCAGCAATCCGAATACATCAGTTAGGGACAAAATACCTTTTGCCCCCTAATATCATAGTTTGTGATAAATATAAGTGTTATAAGAATATGATGGAGGAGTTAGGTTATTATGGCTTCAAGTACCAGAAAAAGCCAAAGTCAAAGCAGTAGCAGAAGTTCTAAAAGCAGTACTTCAAGAAGCAGTGCATCAAAGAGCAGTACTTCAAAGGCTGCTAAGCCGCGTACAGCAAAGAGTACTAAAAGCAGAACATCATCGGGTACAGCTAAGAAGAATACAACAGGAAAAAATACACAGACAGAGCAGTTGTTACAGTATAGTCCTTTAATAGATGAGATTATACTGTTATTAGCATTTGCATGTACAATAATACTGCTGTTAAGTAATTTTAATATGGCAGGTACGGTTGGACAGTCAATCAAGTGGCTTATGTTTGGACTTTTTGGAATAGCTGCTTATGTTGTTCCATTTATCGTTGCCGGAAGCATAATATTTATGCTTGCCAATAAAGATATGGCAGGAGTTATGCGTGTTAAGGCGGCAGCGGTGTATGCGTTGTCAGTAATTGCGGCGGCAGTATGGCAGAGAATAACCAATGTGCCAGATATAGGTGAGTCAGTTGGCACATACTTTGGATATTGTTCAGAGCATAAGACAGGCGGTGGTCTGTTTGGAGGAATACTCTGTAAGCTGTTAAGTCCTCTTGGCATTGCAGGAACTATGGTTATACTTATCATACTTGCAATAATATGTGTGATACTGATAACAGAAAAGTCATTTATAGGTGGGATTAGAAACGGTGGACAAAGGTTTGTAAAGGAAGCAAGGGAAGATTATTCAGCTTATAAACAACATTCGTCTATGGTAAGAAGAGATGAAGAGCTGAGTGATGAAGAATACCGCGCCATTCGTGAGGAGGAAAGACGTCAGGCAAGAATAAGAAAGCTTGAAAAGAAGGAGCAGGCGATAGCTGCTAAGAAGGCCAGAGAAGAGGCTATGTCCAATGCACGTATGAATAATGTTGTAAGGGGTGTTACGAATGACCTTGTAATAAAGGATATGCAGTCTGAAAGCGATAATGCGGATATAGACATACGTGAAATAGAGCCTGTAAGAAATGATGTAGATGTATATATGGATGATATATACGACCCACTCATCATCCCTAAAAAGCATAATACAGATGAAGATGATGATTATGCACAGTCTGAGGATGATGACAGTGCATATGATACATCTGATATATGGGAAATACATAGTGATACGGATAAAAATGCACAAGATAGCAATGTCAGCATAGCAGGTGAGGATATATCAGCGGATAGCGGATATGAACATGCAGGTGATGCAGATAATTATATGGATGATGATATCACAGATAATGTGTATGATGGCTATTCAGAAGATTACAATTCAGATATATATGAAAGTGTCAACGATAACGATGTATACGACGATGAAAAATATGATGATACAAAATATAAGGATATGAATGATGATAACTTTATATCTGAAAGAAATAAAAAATACAGCATTGATAACAACATTAACGTTCCAGAAGATGAAAATTATGGAGATGACATTTATAATGAATATGATAATGATATATCAGAAGATGGATTAGCAGGCACAGGAGAGTATGGTACAACGAAGGAGCCATACGATAATCAGGACATGGCTTCTAATGATATGAATACGGATAATGAAGGTATGACGGATATTCATGAGACCGTTAATGCTTCTGATAATAATGTAAAGAATGAGAATGATGTTCAGGCGCAGGAACTTAAGAAAGAATATAAGTTCCCACCAATAAGCCTTCTTAACAGAAATACAAGTTCATCTTCGGCTAATCTTGAAAGAGAGAACCGCAACACAGCGATTACATTAAAGCAGACACTTCAGAACTTTGGTGTTAAGGTGGATATAACAGATATAAGCTGTGGTCCATCAGTTACAAGATATGAGCTTAAGCCGGAGCTTGGTGTCAAGGTAAGCAAGATAGTTTCGCTTGCAGATGATATAAAGCTTAGTCTTGCGGCAGCAGATATAAGAATAGAAGCCCCTATTCCCGGCAAGTCAGCCATAGGTATAGAAGTGCCGAACAAGGAGGCGGGAAGCGTATTCTTAAGAGAGCTTATAGAAGATGACACATTTAAGAATAACAAGTCTAAAGTAGCATTTGCAGCAGGAAAGGATATAGCAGGCAAGACAATCGTTGCAGATATAGCAAAGATGCCACACCTTCTTATAGCAGGTGCGACAGGTTCAGGTAAGTCGGTATGTATCAATACTATAATTATGAGTATTCTGTATAAGGCAAAGCCTGACGAAGTTAAGATGATTATGGTTGACCCTAAGGTGGTAGAGCTTAGTACCTACAATGGTATACCACATCTTCTGTTACCTGTTGTGACAGACCCTAAGAAAGCGGCAGGAGCTCTTAACTGGGCAGTTGTTGAGATGGATAAAAGATATAAGATGTTTGCGGCTGTTGGAGCACGTAATCTTGCTGGTTACAATGATATAATTATGAAACAGGAGGTAAAGGAAGGTGAAGTTCCTATTGAAAAACTTCCAGAGATAGTTATAATCGTAGATGAGCTTGCAGACCTGATGATGGTTGCACCGGGTGAGGTTGAAGCTGCAATATGCCGTCTTGCCCAGCTTGCAAGAGCAGCAGGAATACATATGGTTATAGCAACACAGCGACCATCAGTTAATGTAATCACAGGTCTTATTAAGGCAAACGTTCCATCAAGAATAGCATTTTCAGTGTCATCGGGTGTCGATTCAAGAACAATTATTGATATGAATGGAGCTGAAAAACTGCTTGGTAAGGGCGATATGTTATATTTCCCATCCAATATACCTAAGCCTGTAAGAGTACAGGGCGCATTCGTATCGGATGAAGAGGTATCCAGAGTGGTTGATTTCCTTAAGGAAAATATGACAGAGGAAGCAAAGTATGATGAGAGCATAGCAGATACAGTGTCACAGAAAATGGCACAGGGATTACAGACAGAGGCTCAGGATGACAAGGATTCATTGTTTGCAGATGCGGCAAGATTTGTTATAGAGAAGGAAAAAGGTTCTATAGGTATGCTCCAGCGACAGTTTAAGATAGGCTTTAACAGAGCAGGAAGAATTATGGACCAGCTTTCAGATGCAGGCGTTGTGGGTCCTGAGATAGGAACCAAGCCGCGAAAGGTTCTTATGAGTGCAGAAGAATTTGAAAGTTATATGAGCAATAATTAGTATATTAATAAAATACTTAAATGTGCCGGATGGCGGCATGGAAAGGATAAGATTATGGCAGTAAAGAGTGATATCGAAATAGCACAGGAAGCAAAGTTATTAAACATTAAGGATGTAGCAGCAAAGGTTGGAATTACAGAAGATGAACTTGAAATGTATGGAAAGTACAAGGCAAAGTTATCTGATGAACTTATTCACAGAGTAGAGAATAATGAGGATGGAAAGCTTGTTCTTATAACAGCTATCAATCCAACTCCGGCAGGTGAGGGAAAGACAACTATAAGTCTTGGACTTACAGAAGCACTCTGTAAGAGAGGAATAAATGCTATAGCAGCATTAAGAGAACCTTCACTCGGACCATGTTTTGGTATAAAGGGTGGAGCAGCAGGCGGCGGATATGCACAGGCTGTTCCTATGGAAGACCTTAATCTTCATTTTACAGGAGATTTTCACGCTATAACATCAGCTAATAATCTGTTAGCAGCTATGCTTGATAATCATATACATCAGGGCAATGCACTTGGTATTGATACTAAGAGAGTTGTATGGAAAAGATGTATGGATATGAATGACAGAACATTAAGAAACATCGTTATAGGACTTGGTGATAAGCCTAATGGTGTTGTAAGGGAAGACCATTTTATCATAACAGTAGCATCTGAGATTATGGCTATACTCTGTCTTGCTAATGATATGAAGGACTTAAAGGAAAGACTTTCTAACATAATAGTTGCATATAATTATGCAGGAGACCCTGTTACAGCTAAGGATTTAAAGGCTACAGGAGCTATGGCAGCACTTTTAAAGGATGCTATAAAGCCTAATATGATACAGACACTTGAGGGTACACCAGTACTTGTACACGGCGGACCATTTGCGAATATAGCACATGGATGTAACTCAGTAAGAGCTACAAAGCTTGCTATGAAGCTTGCAGATGTCGCTGTCACAGAGGCTGGCTTTGGTGCTGACCTTGGAGCTGAAAAGTTTTTTGATATAAAGTGCAGAAAGGCCGGACTTAAGCCAGATGCAGCAGTTATAGTCGCTACAGTCAAGGCATTAAAGTATAATGGTGGTGTTCCTAAGGCAGAGCTTGGCAAGGAGAATATGGAAGCCTTAAAGAAGGGTATTGTTAATCTTGACAAGCATATTGAAAATATACATAAGTATGGTGTGCCAGTTATCGTTACACTCAACTCATTTATTACAGATACTGAGGAAGAATATGAATTTATAAAGAAGCACTGCGAGGAGTTAGGCTGTGAATTCGCGCTTTCTGAGGTATGGGCAAAAGGCGGAGATGGCGGTCAGGAGCTCGCTGACAAAGTTCTTAGCACACTTGAGAATAAGAAGAGTGAGTTCGCTACATTATACGAAGATGAGCTTCCACTTGAAGATAAGATATTAAAGATTGCAAAGGAAATATATGGTGCAGATGGTGTTACTTACGATGCAAAGGTAAAGAAGGAGCTCGACCATATAACACAGATGGGCTTTGGCAATCTTCCAGTATGTATGGCTAAGACACAGTATTCACTTTCAGATGATGCATCTAAGCTTGGAAGACCAGAAGGCTTTACTATTAATATAAGAGAAGTATATGTCGATGCAGGAGCTGGTTTCGTGGTTGCACTTACAGGAAAGGTGCTTACTATGCCAGGACTTCCTAAGGTTCCAGCAGCAGAAGGCATAGATTATGATGAAGAGGCAGAAAGAATAACAGGATTATTCTAATATTGGTTAAAATATATGTTAGGAGGATTGTTTATGCAGCTTAAGAGTATATTAGACATATGTCAGGCTAATGAAACAGAGAAGTTTAATTATACAGTATTAAAGGGCAGTACTGATACAGAGGTGACAGGTATCGCCTCAGACTCAAGAAAAGTAACAGAAGGTGGCATATTTGTATGTATTGTCGGTGCGGTAAGCGATGGACATAAGTATATAGAACAGGTGAAGGATAAAGCAGCAGTTATAGTTGTTCAGAAAGGTTCAGACTATGCTCTGCCATCAGAAAATGTAACAGTTATCGAATGTGATAATACAAGACTTGCGCTTGCACTTATGTCGGCCGCATATTATGGCAATCCTGATAAGGAGTTATTTACTATAGGTATTACAGGTACTAAGGGTAAGACAACAACTACATATATGATTAAAAATGTGCTGTGCGCGTGCGGAATAAAGACAGGACTTATAGGTACAATAGAAACTGTCATAGGTGATGAAGCGATACCTTCATGCAATACAACGCCAGAGTCAATACAGATACACGAAACTTTCAGGAAGATGGTGGATGCCGGCTGTAAAGCAGTAGTTATGGAGGTATCTTCACAGGGACTTAAGCTTGACAGAACAGCAGGAATTATGTTTGATATAGGTGTATTTACCAACCTTGAGCCAGACCATATCGGACCTAATGAGCATGCTTCTTTTGAGGAATATCTTGAATGTAAGGCAAAGCTTTTTACGCAGTGTAAGACTGGAATAGTCAATGCAGATGATAAGCACACAAAGGATATACTTAAAGGTGCCATATGTAAAGTTGAGAGCTATGGAGTATCAGAAACAGCCGATATAAGGGCAACTGATGTAAAGCTTCTTCATGAACCGGGAAAGATAGGACTTACATATAAGTGTCAGGGACTTATAGATATGGACGTTGCATTATCACTTCCGGGAATGTTTTCAGTGTATAACTCACTGTGCGCAATAGCGGTTACAAGACATTTTAATGTGGATAAGGATACAGTTGAAAATGTATTAAAGGATGTCAGGGTAAAGGGCAGAATTGAGCTTGTAAAGGTGTCAGATAAATTTACACTTATGATAGATTATGCCCATAATGCAATGTCTTTGGAAAGTATCTTAAAAACATTAAAAGAATATAATCCACACAGACTTGTATGTCTCTTTGGATGCGGAGGAAACCGTTCTAAGGAGAGAAGATTTGAGATGGGTGAGGTGTCAGGAAAATATGCTGACCTTACGGTTATAACATCGGATAATCCAAGATTTGAGGAGCCGGAGGCTATTATTGAGGATATAAAGACAGGTATAAGCAGGACAGATGGAAAGCATATTGATATAGTAGACAGAAAAGAAGCTATAAAATATGTTATCGAACACGGTGAGCCGGGAGATATTATAGTGCTTGCCGGTAAGGGGCACGAGGACTATCAGGAGATAAAGGGTGTTAAGTACCCTATGGATGAAAGAGTGCTTATAGCTGAGGTTCTTGATGAGTTAAAGGAGAAGAATGTACGCTGATATTATAATAGATATATCACATGAGCAGCTTGATAAGACATTTCAGTATGCAATACCTGAGGAGCTTGATGGCACAGTTGAGATAGGAAGTGTTGTGAGAGTGCCTTTTGGCAAGGGAAACAGGATGATAACGGGCTATGTTGTCGCTATGTCAGCAACACCCTCTTATGATGTAAACAAGATTAAGTATATAGACAGTATTGCAAGTAACCGTGTAAATGCGGCTACAGATATGATTAAGCTTGCACTCTGGTTAAAAACTCATTATGGCTGCACTATGAATCAGGCTTTAAAAACAGTCATTCCGGTGAAAGATAAGATAAATCACAAGGTAAAGCGTGCAATATGTCTTAATATCACAGAGGATAAAGCAGATGAGCTTCTTGCAGTATATAAGAAAAAAGCAAAGGCGAAGCACAGACTGTTAGAGGCACTTATTAATGAGCCTGTCATTGACAGCGATATAGTCAAGACGAAGCTTAATATATCAGCTTCTACGATTAAGGCTATGGAAGAGGATGGCGTTATCAATGTTAAGACAGAGGAGTACTACAGGAACCCTGTTTCTGATAAAAATGTGTTTAATAAGGATGTCGTTCTTAATGATGAGCAGAGAGCAGCAGCAGAAAGCATAATAAATGATTATGATGATGGAAAGTATGGAACTTATCTTATACACGGTGTTACCGGAAGTGGTAAGACTGAGGTGTATATGGATGTTATTGAACACGTTATAAGTATGAACAGGCAGGTTGTTATGCTTATACCGGAAATTGCACTTACATTTCAGACGGTACAGCGGTTTTATCACAGGTTTGGTGATAAAGTATCTATTATTAACTCGCGCATGTCAAAGGGCGAAAGATATGACCAGTTCTTACGTGCGCTAAGAGGAGAAATAAGCATAATGATAGGTCCGAGGTCTGCGCTTTTTACGCAGTTTCCTGACCTTGGGCTTATAGTTATAGACGAGGAACACGAAGGTGCTTACAGGTCGGAGCAGGTACCGCGGTACCATGCAGTTGAAACAGCCATACATATTGCCAAGGAGCATAATGCATCGGTTGTTCTTGGTTCAGCGACACCATCAATAGACAGCTTTTATCGTGCAAGAAATGGTGAATTCAAGCTTCTGTCACTTAAGAAACGTGCAGGAAACAGTGAACTTCCAGACGTGTATATAGCAGATATGCGAAGTGAGTTAAAGAGTGGAAACAGAACTATATTTTCACAGAAGCTTAAGCAGCTCATACGCGACAGACTTGATAAAAAAGAGCAGATTATGCTATTTCTTAATAAGCGCGGAACGGCGGGTTTTGTATCATGCCGGGCGTGTGGTTATGTTTATAAGTGTCCGCACTGCGATGTGTCTATGACAGCACACCGCAACGGAAAGCTTGTGTGCCACTACTGCGGTTATGAAATGCCACAGTTAAATATATGTCCTGAGTGTGGTTCAAAGTATATATCAGGTTTCAGGGCCGGAACAGAGGCTGTGGAGGATGCGGTGCATAAGATGTTTCCAGATGCAAGAGTGCTAAGAATGGATATGGACACAACCAAGGGCAAGGACGGACACGAACATATTCTTAATGCATTTGCGACAGAACAGGCAGATGTGCTTGTTGGAACGCAGATGATAGTTAAGGGACATGACTTCCCAAAGGTAACACTTGTAGGAATTGTGGCAGCAGATATGTCACTGTATGCAAGTGATTACAGGGCAGTTGAGAGAACATTCCAGCTTGTGACACAGGCAGCAGGGCGTGCAGGAAGAGGCCAGAGGCGTGGAGAGGTTGTTATACAGACGTATTCACCGGATAATTATGGTATAATATGTGCGGCAGGGCAGGATTATACAGGCTTTTATGACAAAGAAATATCCTACAGGCAGATGCTTTCTTATCCACCGGTGAACAATATGATTAGAATTAACATAAGTTCAGCCGATGAAGGCAGGCTGAAGGTGGGCGCAGATGATATAAAAAGGCTGCTTGATGATAAGAATAATAATCTTGCAAATAGTATAAAGATATTAGGACCAGCAAATGCGCCGATATATAAGATAAGTGACGTGTATACAAAGATAATATACCTAAGAAGTGCAGACTTTGGAAGACTGTCATATCTTATGGACTGTATAGACAGGCATACGCATGACAATGATAAATATAAGAATATAAGTATTCAGTATGATGTTAATTAATGTAAGACTGGATTATAGGAATTGCAAAGTAAAGGAGTAATCAGTAGGTATAAGTCAGGGGCAAAATACTTTTTTGACCATGATAGCTATAAAAAGAATATCAGGACGGAGGAATAATAATGGCAATAAGAAATATAAGAACACTTGGTGATGAGATACTCAGAAAAAAGGCTAAAGAGGTAACAGAGATGACTCCAAGAATACAGGAGCTTATCGATGATATGTTTGAAACAATGTATGAAGCTAACGGAGTCGGACTTGCAGCACCACAGGTCGGTATAAGAAAAAGACTTGTAGTTATTGACTGTGGCGATGACCCAATAGTACTTATTAATCCCGAGGTACTTGAAACAAGCGGTTCACAGACAGGACAGGAGGGATGCCTTAGCGTTCCCGGAAAGACAGGTGTAGTGACAAGACCATCATATGCAAAGGTTAAGGCTCTCAATGAAGATATGGAGGAGATTATAGTTGAGGGTGAAGACCTTCTTGCAAGATGTCTTCTTCATGAAATAGACCATCTTGATGGAGTAATGTATGTTGATAAGGTTGAAGGAAAGCTTCTTGATACTGAAACGGAGGATGAGGAATAGTGAAGGTTATATTTATGGGGACTCCTGACTTTGCAGTTGGGACGCTTAAGGCTTTAGTTGAGGCAGGACATGAGGTTGTGGCAGTAGTTACACAGCCAGATAAGCCTAAGGGAAGAAGCAAGGAACTTGTATTCTCACCAGTAAAGGAAGAAGCAGTAAAGCTTGGAATCGAAGTCTTACAGCCGGAAAAGGCAAGAGATGAAGAATTTGTTGAGAAGTTAAGAGCATATGGCGCAGATATATTCGTTGTCGTTGCATTTGGACAGTTACTTCCAAAGAGCATCATAGATATGCCACGTCTCGGATGTGTAAATGTACATGCATCACTTCTTCCAGAGTACAGGGGTGCATCGCCTATACAGTGGGCAGTCATAGACGGACGTGAGTATTCAGGCGTTACAACTATGAAGATGGATGAAGGACTTGATACAGGCGATATTCTTCTTGTAAGAAAAGTTAAACTTGAGAAGAAAGAAACAGGCGGAAGTCTTTTTGACAGATTAAGCGTGGTCGGTGCTGAATTACTTATAGAGACATTAAAGGACCTTGAGGAGGGAACAATCACACCAGTTCCTCAGGATGACACTAAGAGCTCATATGTTAAGATGTTAAAGAAATCAATGGGTGAACTTGACTTTAGCAGGACAGCACACGATATAGAGTGCCTTATAAGAGGACTTAATCCATGGCCAAGTGCATACACACATTACAATGGCAAGATGCTAAAAATATGGGATGCAGATGTCATAAGCGACGTATCTGGCATAGGCAGTGAAGAAAATGCTGTTGAAACAGATGCAGCTTGTGGAACTGTATGCTTTGTTGATAAGAAAAGACTTATAATTAAGTGTGGAAAAGATTATCTTAGTGTTAATGAAGTCCAGCTTGAGGGCAAGAAGAGAATGAAGACAGACGCATTTTTATTAGGCTGCAGGGTCGAAAAAGGAACAGTTTTAAAGTGATAGTTCAGAAAGGTATGGTTTATTGCAGATGGATGTAAACATAAGAGCTGTTGTGCTTGATATACTTACTGAGATTGAGAAGGAGGGGGAATTCTCCCACATAACTATAAATAACGCTCTTTTGAAGTATCAGTATCTTGACAGGACACAGAGAGCATTTATAAACAGGCTTTCACTTGGAACTATTGAGTGCAGGATAGAGATGGATTATATACTTAACCAGTACTCCAAAACTCCGGTTAATAAGATGAAGCCGCTTATAAGGCGTATTATGAGAATGGCAGTGTACCAGATTATATATATGGAAAATGTGCCTGACTCTGCCGCCTGTAACGAGGCTGTGAAGCTTGCGGCAAAGAGAGGCTTTACAGGACTTAAGGGCTTTGTCAATGGTGTGTTAAGAAATATATCAAGAAATAAGGACAATATAACATATCCTGATAAGGCGAAGGAAACAAAGAAATATCTGTCTGTAAAGTATTCTATGCCGGAATGGATAATAGAATTGTGGAATACCAATATGTCTTATGAAGAGATAGAAGATATTCTTGCCGGAATGAAGAAGGACAAGAAAACATATATAAGATGTAATACATTAAAGGGCAGTACAGATTATATAAAGAAAATACTTGAAGAAGAGGGCGTAACTGTAACAGAAGTAAGCGGACTTTCATATGCTTATGAAATATCAGGTTATGACTATCTTACAGCACTCAAAAGCTTTAATGAGGGACTGTATCAGATACAGGATATAAGTTCAATGATGGCAGGCGAGTATGTTAAGCCGTCAACAGACAGTCTTATAGTGGATGTGTGTGCGGCTCCGGGAGGAAAGTCCATAAATGCAGCATTAAAGCTAGCTGAGGCTGCTTATGATAATAAGGATATACCAGAAAGCGGCATCAGCAAAGAGGTGCTTAAAGGCATAACAGGCAGGGTTATAGCAAGGGATGTATCAGATTATAAGGCATCACTCATAGATGACAATGTTGCCAGACTTGGAATACCTTATATAGATGTAGAGGTACATAATGCGTTAGAATTTGATGAAGAATTGGAAGGAAAAGCAGATATAGTCATAGCCGACCTTCCATGCTCAGGACTTGGCATTATGGGACGTAAGCCGGACATAAGATATAATATAACTAAAGAAAAGATAGATGATATAATAAGTCTTCAGAGAGATATACTTAAGGTTGTAAGCCGCTATGTAAAGACAGGCGGAACTCTTGTATACAGTACCTGTACTATTAACAGGGCAGAAAATGAGGATAATGCCGACTGGATATGCAATACTCTTGGTTTTAGTAAGGATGGAGAGTATAGGCAGATGCTTCCGTCAGCTAAAGCTGATAATGACGGCTTCTTTGTAGCTGGTCTTATAAAGAAATAAAATTGCCTAACAATTCTACCCAATATTCACATATCGTGGGACTATTATCCCACTTTTATGTTTATATTGGGGCGGGTCACAAGGTCATTCACCCACCTATGAGCAAGCTCGTATGGGTTTAGACCTTTTGACTCTGGTATCATATTAATATAGAGGAAGAAAAATATGTCAGACAAGGTGGATATTAAATCACTTAATTATGATGAATTAACAGAATATATAACAAGTATAGGCGAAAAGAAGTTCAGGGCTTCACAGTTATACTCATGGATGCATGAAAAGCTGGCTGACAGTTACGATGAGATGACTAACATATCAGATAAGCTGAAGAATACGCTTAAAGAGAATACCCTGTATACATGCCTTGAGCCTGTGAGAGTGCAGGAGTCAAAGATAGATGGAACAAAGAAGTACCTTTTTAAGCTGTATGACGGTAATCTTATAGAAAGTGTGCTTATGAAGTATCATCATGGCAACTCAGTGTGTATATCTTCACAGGTAGGCTGTAAGATGGGGTGCCGCTTCTGCGCCTCAACACTCAATGGCTGTGTAAGAAATCTTACCCCTTCAGAAATGTTAGATCAGGTATACAGAATACAGAAGCTTACAGGGGAAAGAGTCAGCAATATAGTTATCATGGGTTCGGGCGAGCCTATGGATAACTATGATAATGTAGTGAAGTTTCTTGAACTTATAAATAGTGAAAAGGGACTTAATATAAGCCAGAGAAACATTACAGTATCCACATGCGGACTTGTTCCTAAGATAAAGCAGTTAGCAGACCTTAAGCTTCAGATTACGCTTGCCATATCGCTTCATGCTCCTAATGATGAGCTGAGAAGGACGATGATGCCTATAGCCAATACTTACAGTATAGAGCAGATAATGGATGCGTGCAGGTATTACCTTTCACAGACAGCAAGGAGAATATCATTTGAATATAGCCTTGTAAAGGGAGTCAATGATACACCGGAATGTGCAAGACAGCTCATAAAGCTTGTACACGGTCTGAACTGCCATATCAACCTCATTCCTGTTAATCCTATCAAGGAAAGAGATTATGAGCAGTCAGAAAAGAATTCTATACACAGCTTTAAAGAAACACTGGAAAAGGCTGGAGTCAATGTTACTATAAGACGTGAAATGGGACGTGACATAGATGGTGCGTGTGGTCAGTTACGACAGAACCATATAGATGGAAGCCTGCAGTAAAACAAGAAAGTTCATTAAAGCAAAATATAGTATTTTGGTGCGTATAAGATAAAAAGCGGTTGAAATATATCGCTTTTTTTTATGTTATATGATAATATGGTGTAAGTGTTCCAGATAAATTTTACTATGGATGCATTCCTGTAATGTTAAAAGTATACAGGCATATACTTATTGAAAAGAGAATGGAGAGAGAGATGAACGCATTTGCAAAGACGGATGTAGGAATTGAGAGAGCCGTCAATCAGGATTATGTATATGCAAAGCTTGATAGTATAGGATGTCTGCCAAATCTTTTTGTGGTTGCCGATGGCATGGGCGGTCATAAAGCAGGTGATATGGCATCAAGATATACAGTAGATACGCTTGTTGAACTGTTAAAAGAGTCAGATGGAAAAGACCCGCTGGATGCAGTTAATAATAATATTAAGCTTGTTAATACACTGCTTTTAAGGAAAGCAGGGGAATCAGAGGAATATGAGGGAATGGGTACTACACTTGTAGTTGCCAGTGTATTTGGTGATACATTGCGTGTTGCAAATGTAGGCGACAGCAGACTGTATGTTATTGGAGATGATATAACACAGATAACAAGAGATCATTCGCTTGTTGAGGAGATGGTGCAGCTTGGTCAGATAGACAGAAAAGAGGCGCGTACTCACGAGAAGAAGAATTATATAACAAGAGCTATTGGTGGTTGTGAAACAGTTGAGGCTGAAATGTTTTCGGTTGACCTTAAGGATAATGATATTATTCTTATGTGTTCAGACGGACTTACCAATATGCTTGAAGATTCGGAGATATTTCACATTATTAAGGAGAGCCCCGATATAAAAGAGGCGGCAGAGAGCCTTATTGCCAAAGCTAATTATAATGGTGGCAGGGATAATATATCAGTAGTATTGATTGAACCATAAGTTGGAAAGGTAAAGAATCATGTTAAGAGAAGGAATGTTTTTAGCTGACAGATATGAGATAATTGAACAGATAGGCACTGGTGGAATGGCAGATGTTTATAAGGCAAAGTGTCATAAGCTTAACAGATATGTTGCTATTAAGGTTATGAAGTCAGAATTCAGCCAGGATAAGACATTTGTAAGTAAGTTCTGGGCTGAGGCACAGTCAGCCGCAGGTCTTGTTAATCCTAATGTTGTAAATGTGTATGATGTCGGCGTTGAGAATGGTATATATTATATAGTTATGGAGCTTGTAGAAGGAATAACTCTTAAGAAGTATATAGAAAAGAGGGGGAAGCTTCCATATAAAGAGGCTGTAAGTATAGCTATACAGGTTGCCAATGGTATGGATGCAGCTCACCAGCATAATATTGTGCACAGGGATATAAAACCACAGAATATAATCATATCAAAGGAAGGCAAGGTTAAGGTAACTGACTTTGGTATAGCGAAGGTGGCATCCTCAGCTACTATTAATACATCTGCATCTATGGGTTCTGTTCATTATATATCACCAGAACAGGCAAGAGGCGGTTATTCAGATGAGAGAAGTGATATATATTCTTTAGGTATTACAATTTTTGAAATGCTTACCGGTACAGTCCCTTTTGACGGAGATTCAGCAGTAGCTGTGGCAGTGCAGCATATACAGGACAGTATACCGGCACCATCACAGCTTGTTGAGGGAATACCTGTAAGTGTTGACAAGATAGTTCTTAAGTGTACACAGAAAAAGACAGACAGAAGATACCAGTCAGCTTCTGAACTTATAGCGGATCTTAAGAAGTCACTTGTTATGCCGGATGAGGACTTTGTTAACCTTGGTTCGGTGTATGATGGTGCTATGGCAAAGCCTTATGATACAGATTCTGAAACTAAATACGAGCCAGATGATGATGATGATGAGCTTCTTACAGAAGGCGCAAAGCTTGATGCTGACAATGAGTCTGATGATGAACTGTTAGACAGTGATTCTGATGATGATGATATAGATGATGAGAGAAATGATAAGCTTGAGCTTGTTATGAAATGTATAGGAATAGGTATAGCAGTCATAATTCTTATGATTACTATATTTGTAGTAATAAAGCTTGTTGGAAATGGTAAGAGTACAGCAAAGAATAATAGAGCATCTGTTGAGGAAACAACAGCAAGTTTATCTAATAATAAGAACTCATCTGATATGGTAGAGGTTCCTAATGTTGTCGGCATGACAAAGGAAGATGCTATTAAGGCACTTAACAAGCTCGGTCTTGGATACAAGGCAGTAACACAGAGTTCAGATACAGTTGCAGAGGATTGCGTTATAAGTCAGGGTAATGTTGGAGGTTCAAAGGTAGAAAAGAACTCGCAGATAGTTCTTACAATAAGTTCTGGTAAAGAGAATAAAGAAGTATCAGTGCCTAATGTAAAGGGCAGAAGTGAGCAGGAGGCCAGGGAGCTTATTGAGGCAGCTAATCTTGTGGTTTCTGTAGACTATGAGTACAGTGATACAGTAGATGCAGGTAATGTAATAAAGTACAGCCCATCAGGAAGTGTATCAGAAGGTTCAACTGTAACTATATCAGTGAGCCGTGGAAAGAAGGTTACTAATGTAACAGTACCTAATGTACTTGGTATGTCAGAAAGCCTTGCAAGCCAGACACTTGATTCAGCTAACCTTAAGGTTACAGTAAAGTATGAAACATCATCAAAAGCAGAGTATGGAACAGTTACATCACAGACACCTTATTCAGCAGGAGATTCAGTTCCTTCAGGAACAACTATTACTATATATGTGAGTCATTATCAGCAGTCAAGCACTACACAGCAGACGACTAAAGCAACTGAAATGACAACAACAGCAGCAAATAAAACAGGCAATTAATATAATTAAACAGATGGATACGGCAGAATATGCAGGGAAAAATAATTAAAGGAATAGCGGGGTTCTACTATGTACATGTAGAATCCCGTGGTATATATGAATGTAAGGCAAAAGGTGTTTTCAGAAATAAAAAGATAAAACCTCTGGTTGGAGATAATGTTTTGATAGACATTATTGATGAGGATAATAAAAAAGGCAATATAAGCGATATACTTGAAAGAAAGAATGAGCTTATAAGACCGGCATCGGCGAATATAGACCAGGCTATGGTTATATTTGCAGTGAAATCGCCAGAGCCTAACTACAATCTGTTAGATAGGTTTATACTTATGATGGATTATCAGGATGTCCCAACAGTTGTTGTATTTAACAAGACAGACCTTGTCAGTGAAGGTGATATAGAAGAACTTAAAAAGATATATGAAAAATGTGGCTGCAAGGTTATATTTATAAGTACCTACGACAATAAGGGCATAACTGAGGTTATGGACACACTTAAAGATAAGACAACAATACTTGCAGGTCCATCAGGTGTTGGAAAGTCTTCGCTTACGAACCTTATACTTCCAGACAGGCAGGAGATAGAAGGTGAGATAAGCAAGACTGGGGATGTCAGCAGAATAGGAAGAGGACGTCATACAACAAGACATTCAGAGATATTCAATGTCACAGGAAGCACGTATATATGCGATACGCCGGGCTTCACCTCGCTTAATCTTCCTGAGCTTGAAAAGGAGCAGGTAAGATTTTACTTCAATGAATTTGAAGAATATGAGGGTACATGCAGGTTTAACGGCTGTGTGCATATTAATGAGCCTGACTGTTCGGTTAAGGATGCCGTAAAGGACGGCATTATAAGCCAAAGGCGCTATACAAGCTATATTGAGATATATGAAGAGATAAAAAATCAGAAAAAGTACTGATATTTAAAGTTTTTGTAGATATGCACAGATATAAATAAGCAGATTAGTGAGGAAATTGTATTATGATGATATTATCGCCATCGTTACTGGCAGCAGATTTTAAAAATCTTGAGAAGGATATAAAGGCAGTTGATGAGGCTGGAGCAGAATACATCCATCTTGATGTTATGGATGGAAGCTTTGTGCCAAGCTTTTCTTTTGGCAATCCGGTTATAAAGTCTATAAGGGAATGTACTGATAAAGTGTTTGATGTGCATCTTATGATAGATGAGCCGGTAAGATATATAGAGGAATTCGTAAGGTGTGGCGCTGATATAATAACAGTTCACGTTGAGGCGTGTCAGGACGTTGCAGCAACTCTTAAGAAAATCAGGGAGTGCGGCGTTAAGCCGGCTATTACCCTTAATCCTGAAACACCGGTGAAAGCTATAGAGCCTTATCTTTCAATGGTTGATATGGTTTTGGTTATGAGTGTTCATCCGGGCTTTGGAGGACAGAAGTTTATACCGGAGTCAATAGATAAGGTAAAGGAAGTAAAGAAGCTTCTTACTGACAAAGGTCTTGAAAATGTTGATATAGAGATTGATGGTGGTATCAATATTGGCAATCTTGCATCAGTCCTTGAAGCTGGAGTTAATGTTGTTGTCGCAGGTTCGGCAGTGTTTAAGGATGATGCGGCAGAAAATGTCAGGAAGTTTAAGGAAATTATGTCATTATATTAAGGAATTAAGCTATGTTAGAAGAGTTAAAACAAAGAGTATATGAAGCTAATATGCAGCTTCCAAAGTATGGACTTGTAACATTTACATGGGGAAATGTGAGCGAAATAGACAGAGAAACAGGATATTTTGCAATAAAGCCAAGCGGAGTTGAGTACGACCTGTTAAAGCCTGAGGATATGGTTATTATGGACCTTGATGGTAATAAGATAGAAGGGAAGTATAATCCTTCTTCTGATACGGCAACACATATTGAGTTGTATAAAGCATTTGACAGGATAGGCGGAATTGTGCATACACACTCATCATACGCTACAAGCTGGGCGCAGTCAGGAAGAAGTATTCCATGTTATGGAACAACTCATGCAGATTACATATATGGAGAAGTTCCCTGCCTTAGATGTCTTACTAAAGAAGAGATAGATGAGGCATATGAGAAAAATACAGGAAAGCTTATAGTGTCTGAATTCAGACGTATGGGAAAAGACGTAGAGGCAGTACCAGCGGTGTTGTGCAAAAATCACGGACCATTTACATGGGGAAAGGATGCTAAAGAAGCAGTACACAATGCCGTAGTGCTGGAGGAGTGCGCAAAGATGGCATACAGGACAGAAATTATCAACCCACAGGTACAGCCAGCACCGCAGGAGCTTCAGGATAAGCATTATTATAGAAAGCATGGGGATAATGCTTATTATGGGCAGAGGTAGAAGGTGTATTTG
>FR886284.1 GCA_000436535.1 Eubacterium sp. CAG:252
GCCGTGCCAAGGATGGCACGTCTGAGCGGTATCGTCCGCACACAATATCTATATGGAAAGTATTAGAAATAGCAAATTAACTTTCTGGTGCATAAAGCTTTATTAGTAAAATACCTGACGGGTCTTACGTCGTCCGTTCGTCACTCACTTTCTTATGACATCACTACACTACTTCTTATTCTCATTATAAGACTTCTTAGCCTCAGCCACCCCAGCCTTTATTCCTGCGACTCCGGCTTTGGCAACCTCTTTGCCTACTTTGGCTGCTTCCTTGCCTATACGTGAAGCCTCTTTAGCAACTTCCTTGCCAACCTTAGCTGCCTCAGTTGCTGCTTTCTTAGCTTTCTCCTTTATCTCTTCCACATCAATATCAGCAGCTATTCCATCATCCTTACCTTCCTTATCAATGTCTGGATTAGATAATGCAGCCTGCGCAGCGGCAAGTCTTGCTATAGGTACTCTGAATGGAGAGCAGCTTACATAGTCAAGTCCAGCCTTGTGGCAGAACTCTATACTTGATGGGTCGCCACCATGCTCACCACATATACCGCACTTAAGCTCTGGACGTGTCTTGCGGCCCTTTTCAACTGCCATCTTAACAAGCTGTCCGACACCATTCTGGTCAAGTCTTGCAAATGGGTCTGACTCATATATCATACTCTTATAGTATGAGTCAAGGAACTTTCCTGCATCATCTCTTGAGAAACCAAATGTCATCTGTGTAAGGTCATTCGTACCAAATGAGAAGAACTCTGCCTCCTCTGCCACTTCATTTGCAAGAAGGGCAGCTCTTGGAATTTCTATCATAGTACCTATCTTATACTTGATTTCTGAATTCATCTCTTTCTTGACAGCTTCTGCTTCCTCTATAACAATATCTTTAACATACTTTAACTCTTTCTTCTCACCAACAAGAGGTATCATAATCTCAGGAGTGATAGTGTAACCTTTCTCCCTTGATACTTCTATGGCAGCCTCCATGACAGCTCTTGTCTGCATTTTAGCTATTTCTGGATAAGTTACTGAAAGACGGCATCCCCTATGTCCCATCATTGGATTAAATTCATGAAGTGCATCGCACTTAGCTTTAACTTCCTCAACAGTAATTCCCATATCCTCGGCAAGTGCCTTTATATCTTCTTCATCTGTAGGCACAAATTCATGAAGAGGTGGGTCAAGATATCTTACAGTCATTGGTCTTCCTTCAAGAGCTTCATACATCGCCTTAAAGTCAGCCTTCTGGAATTCTCCGATAGGCTTAAGCGCCTCAACCCTCTGCTCTACTGTATCAGAAAGTATCATTCTTCTGAACTTAGGAATTCTGTCCTCGCCAAAGAACATATGCTCTGTTCTGCAAAGTCCTATACCTTCTGCACCTAACTCAACAGCTTTCTTTGTATCTGCCGGAGTATCTGCATTAGTTCTTACACCAAGCTTTCTATATTCATCAGCCCAGCCCATAAGTCTCTCAAAGTTGCCGCTTATAGTTGCTGCAACTGTCTTTATATCACCTTTATATATCTTACCTGTTGAACCATCCAGAGAAATGTAATCTCCCTCCCTGAATGTATATCCACCAAGTGTAAATACCTTTGCTTCTTCATCTATATTGATGGCACCGCAGCCAGATACACAGCATGTACCCATACCTCTTGCAACAACGGCTGCATGTGATGTCATACCGCCACGCACTGTAAGTATGCCCTGTGCAGCGTGCATACCTTCTATATCCTCAGGTGATGTTTCAAGTCTTACAAGAATAACTCTCTCACCTTTGCCACCCTTACCAAGCTCCTTGGCTTCATCGGCTGTAAATACAACTTTACCTGCTGCCGCACCCGGAGATGCTGGAAGTGCTTCTCCTATCACCTCGCCGCTCTTAAGTGCCTCTGCATCAAACATAGGATGGAGTAACTGGTCAAGCGACTTTGCATCTATTCTCATAACAGCTTCTTGTGGAGTAATCATACCCTCATCAACAAGGTCACATGCTATCTGTATAGCTGCCTGTGCTGTTCTCTTACCATTACGTGTCTGTAAGAAGT
The DNA here is from genome assembly GCA_000436535.1 of Eubacterium sp. CAG:252. GTDB lineage: Bacteria > Bacillota > Clostridia > Lachnospirales > Lachnospiraceae > Lachnospira. The sequence goes on from FR886284.1 coordinate 2,046, forward strand.
AAAGCTTTCCTTCTTCAATAGTAAACTCCATATCCTGCATATCTTTATAGTGCTTTTCAAGCTTCATGGCAAGGTCCATAAACTCTGCATAGCACTCTGGAAGGTCCTTTTCAAGCTGTGTGATAGGCTGTGGTGTACGTACACCTGCAACTACATCCTCGCCCTGTGCATTGATAAGATATTCGCCATATATTCCCTTTGCACCGGTTGATGGATTTCTTGTAAATGCAACACCTGTTCCTGATGTTTCGCCCTTATTACCAAATACCATTGTCTGTACATTAACTGCTGTTCCCCAGCTTCCCGGAATATCGTTCATTCTTCTGTATACAATGGCTCTTGGGTTATTCCATGAACGGAATACCGCCTTTACAGCCTCCATAAGCTGTACCTTAGGGTCCTGTGGGAACTCTTCACCCTTTGACTCCTTATAGAAAGCCTTAAATCTTGTGATAAGCTCCTTCATATCCTCTGCTGTAAGCTCTGTATCATACTTAACACCCTTAGCAGCCTTTACTTCGTCTATAATCTTTTCAAATTCAGACTTTGATACTTCCATAACTACGTCTGAAAACATCTGGATAAATCTTCTATATGAGTCATATGCAAATCGTGGATTGCCTGTCTTAGCTGCAAAGCCTTCAACTGCAACATCATTAAGTCCAAGGTTAAGTATTGTATCCATCATACCCGGCATAGATGCCCTTGCACCTGACCTTACTGATACAAGAAGCGGGTCGCTGTTATCTCCGAACTTCTTGCCATTGTACTCCTCTAACCATGCAAGTGCCTCAAATATCTGACCCTGTATCTCCTCTGATATTGTCTGGTCATTATCATAGTAGTTGGTACAAGCCTCTGTAGTAACAGTAAAGCCCTGTGGTATCGGCATACCAAGACCTGTCATCTCTGCCAGATTAGCTCCCTTTCCTCCTAATAATGCCCTCATTGAAGCATCACCTTCTGAAAATCTGTAAACCCATTTGCTCATAAGTTTCCCTCCGTTCATAGCTATTGTTTTAATTGTTCCGTACATTATTCTATATCTCTGTTAAGTTTGTTAAAATTATAACACACTTTAACTTATTAAGCAATAGACTTGTACGCATTTTAATACACACAGCACCCGCCCCTGTCCAGCCAATCCATATGATTGCAGACTCTGCTGTTTTATACATATAATGATATGAGGGTCAAAAGGTATTTTGCCCCTCATTTA
>FR886285.1 GCA_000436535.1 Eubacterium sp. CAG:252
ATAATGGAGAAACCGCGGTAACAGACAATTCCAATGAGTTAAAAGAAGTTATATGTGATTTAATAGCCGCCGTAGAGCAGAGCAATGAAAAGCTGGCTAATCAGGAGAAACTTATTAATAATCTCGCAGGGCAGTTTAAAGCATATAATATACAAAGTTCGCTGCAACAACAGGATTATGATAGGACATATTCAAAGATTAATGAAATATTTGAGATTGTTAAACAAAATAGTAAAGCTGCAAGTATAGATGATGTGTGGTCGAAAGTAAATACTATTGATGATAAAATTGAATTGATTGGACAGATACAAAAGCAGAAGCTTAATACAGTTACTAATATTACCAATGGCATCAATAAAACACTTGATAAATTTATAGACATTAATGAACAGCATTTAATCTTTCATTTTCAATGATATTGAATTTAGCAGCTATAATATTTGCAATGATAGGAATTCTTAATCCAGTTATAGGTGCACTTGTACACAATGCGGGTTCAGTATTTGTCATAGTCAATTCTACATCTTTAATGAGAAATAAGAAAAATATATAATTGTTAAATAATAAAAAATAAAGGAAAAATAATATGTAATATTTGTCGTATCCCCTTTAGTAAGTGTAAATAAAAAGGTATAATACTTTTAAGATGAACTTGGGAGGTATACGAATATGTATTTTGATGAAGTAAAGAAGAATTTTGGTTTCGGCTGTATGAGGCTGCCGATGGTAGAGAATGGTAAAGCTGTTGATATCGAACAGACAAAAAAGATGGTAGATACATTTATAGAGCAGGGCTTCAATTATTTTGATAC
>FR886286.1 GCA_000436535.1 Eubacterium sp. CAG:252
CGAATATGATGTGATTAACATATCGTGATTATTATATGCATTTAAAAGTACCGAATATGATGTGATTAACATATCGCGATTATTATATGAATTCATATGTACCGAATATGATGTGATTATCATATCGCACTTATTATATACTTTTATATGTACAGAATATATTCTGGTAAAACTGCAAAAATTAGAATATTCCCCGGATTATTGTGAAATGTATATATATTTCTTTTTTATAATGATACTATCTTGTGCAATAATATGCAAGTTTGTCTATTGATTTTGAATGTATGCTGTTATATAATTTTTTCTGTTGGGTACAGTTGTATACCAATATATTCTGTTTATGAATAATGAATGATATAAGTAACAAATTTGACATATTTGAATGTTCATTATATTACTCATATATTTATAAACTGAATATACACAACACATAAAAATAAACATTTAAAAGGATGGACGCGATCATGGAAAAGTTTGAGTTACTTTATGAAGGAAAAGTCAGAGAAGTATATGATATTGGAGATAAGCTTGTTATTGCAGCTACTGACCGTATATCAGCATTCGACCATATTTTAAAGAATAAGGTTACAGATAAGGGTGCTATTCTTACACAGATGTCTAAGTTCTGGTTTGATTATACTAAGGATGTTATTCCTAATCATATGATTTCTGTTGATGTTAAGGATATGCCAGAATTCTTCCAAAATGAAAAGTATGCAAGAAGAAGTATGATGTGTAAGAAGTTAACTATGCTTCCAATCGAGTGCATCGTTAGAGGATATATAACAGGAAGCGGCTGGGCAAGCTATCAGAAGAATGGTACAGTCTGTGGAATTAAGCTTCCAGAAGGACTTGAAGAGTCAGAAAAGCTTCCTGAACCAATTTACACACCAAGTACAAAGGCTGAGATTGGTGACCATGATGAAAATATTTCATTTGAGCAGAGTATTGAAGTATTAGAGAAGAAGTTCCCAGGAAAAGGCTTAGAGTATGCAACAAAGATTAAGGATGCAACTATTGCTCTTTACAAGAAGTGCGCAGAATATGCATTAAGCAAGGGAATTATTATTGCTGATACTAAGTTTGAATTCGGTCTTGATGAGAACGGAGAAGTTGTTATCGGTGATGAAATGCTTACACCAGACAGCTCACGTTTCTGGCCATTGGAAGGATATAAGAAGGGACAGGGACAGCCATCTTATGACAAGCAGTTTGTAAGAAACTGGCTTCTTGCTAATCCAGACAGCGATTACCTTCTTCCAGATGATATTATTGAGAAGACAGTTGATAAGTACAAGGAAGCTTATAAGCTCCTTACTGGCGAAGATTTCTAATACTGTCGTTACATAGATATATAGCTATAGATGAGCAGATTTAAAATATTGTACAATTATGTCAGCATTAGGATATATTTTGCGTAATATATTGAAATGCATATGTGGTACAGACAAAAATATTTATTTTATGAACTTTTCTTTGTCTGCTCATTTATAGTATATAGATTATCATTTTATGATGAATACATGATTAATTGTCAGACTGATGCTTAGTCTAAGGCATAGCGGGACAGTCAGACGAAATACAGAGCTGATAATAATTAATAAGACAGAGGTAATTATGAACGATAGTTATATAGATGACAGAAAGCTTCATGAAGAATGTGGGGTGTTTGGTGTATATGATTTTGATGGCGTAGATGTGGCATCAACCATATATTACGGATTATTTGCACTCCAGCACAGAGGTCAGGAGAGCTGTGGTATTGCGGTAAGTGATACAGAAGGTCCTAAGGGTAAGGTGCTTTCCCATAAGGACATGGGGCTTGTGAATGAGGTTTTTAATCCAGACTCTCTTGAGAAGTTAAAGGGAAATATAGGTGTTGGACATGTGCGTTATTCAACAGCAGGAAGTTCAACAAGAGAAAATGCACAGCCGCTTGTTCTTAATTATGTTAAGGGAACTCTTGGTATGGCGCACAATGGAAATCTTCTCAATGCTGTAGAGTTAAGGGAAGAACTTTCATATACAGGCGCTATTTTCCAGACGACTATAGACTCGGAAGTTATAGCATATTTAATAGCAAGGGAAAGACTTAATACAGGAACAGTAGAAGATGCTGTTAAAAATGCTATGAAAAAGATAAAGGGTGCTTATTCACTTATCGTAATGAGCCCAAGAAAGCTTATCGGTGCGAGGGATCCATTTGGTTTTAAGCCACTCTGCATAGGTAAGAGAGATAATGCATATTTCTTATCATCAGAAACCTGTGCTCTTGATACAGTAGGTGCTGAATTCATAAGAGATGTACTTCCAGGTGAGATTGTTACTATCACAAAGGATGGTATCAAGTCAGATACTTCATTATGTCAGAAGAATACAGCAAGATGTATATTTGAATACATATATTTTGCAAGACCAGACAGTAAGATAGATGGTATGGGGGTATATGAGTCACGTGTAAATGCAGGACGTATATTAGCAAAGACTCACCCAGTAGATGCAGACCTTGTTGTTGGTGTTCCTGAATCAGGTAATCCGGCGGCACTTGGATATTCCATGGAATCAGGAATACCATACGGTAACGCATTTATAAAGAATAATTATGTAGGAAGAACATTTATAAAACCAAAGCAGGAACAGAGAGAATCGAGTGTTAAGGTTAAGCTTAATGTGTTAAAGGAAGTTGTTGCGGGAAAGAGAGTTATTATGATTGATGATTCAATCGTAAGAGGAACAACAAGCAGCAGAATTATTAACCTTTTAAGACAGGCAGGAGCTAAAGAAGTTCATGTAAGAATAAGCTCACCTGCATTCCTTCATCCTTGTTACTTTGGTACAGATATTCCATCAGAAGACCAGCTTATTGCATCAGGAAGAACTGTAGAACAGATATGTGATGAAATCGGTGCAGATTCACTTGGATACCTTGAAACAGACAAGCTTAGTGAGATGATATGTAATCAGACAGGCTTCTGTGATGCCTGCTTTACAGGTAACTATCCTATTGAACCACCAACAATTGATATACGTGGAGAGATGGGCTGATAAAGATGTATTAAAGAGGAGGGGATAACCCTCCTTTTTTGATATGGTTAAAGATGTGTAAATATAGCTACGATGTATGAATAATTGGGGATTTTGTAATTGCATATATAGTCCTGCTGGTAATAAACATATGTGCGACATATAAGTGACAATGCATTTTGCAATTATATAACACTGCAATCTATAGGGAAGAACCTTGATGATTGTGATTGAGTAATGCAGAAAGTCCATAAAACCAGTTGCAATAAATAAAAATTAAGAAAGGAAAAATACATATATTTGTATATGTTTTTAGGAGAACAATTGATATGGAGAGTAAAGAAGACAGACTTATAAAACAGATGAAGTTTATAGAGGAAATAGATAAGGAAAAGCTTATAGGAAGACAGACATATCTTTCAGATGCTTCAAGGAAGGAAAATGATGCGGAACACGCATGGCATATGGCTATTATGGCTGTTTTGTTAAGCGAGTATTCTAATGAGAAGATAGATGTCTTAAAGACTATGACAATGCTTCTTATACACGATATTGTAGAAATAGATGCCGGAGATACTTATGCATATGATGAAGAGGCAAAGAAGACACAGCGCGAGCGTGAGCTGGCTGCGGCTGACAGGATATTTGGCTTACTGCCGGATGATCAGGCAGAGTATATGCGTGGTCTGTGGGATGAATTCGAGGAGAGAAAGACTCCAGAGGCAAGATTTGCAAGAACACTTGATAATGTACAGCCAACGCTTCTTAATAATGCTTCAGAGGGTAGAAGCTGGGAAGAAAAAGGTGTTCACCTAAGCCAGATTTTAAAAAGAAATGAATGTACAAAAGATGGTTCGGAAAAGCTGTGGGATTATGCATTTAATAATTTTATAAAGCCAAATGTGGAGTCTGGTAAGATTAAGAAAGATTAGGTATTGTAATTATAGTTTTTTGGTAATATAATTATATTGATGATTTTGTGTGACAATTATATATGTGGGATTGTTTTCACTTAAGATTAATTCTGAGGTAAGTTACTATCAGAAAATATTTAATGCATATATGTAAAATATATTTTGTGAATGTTTTTATATTACATAGAATATTTTACATGGCAGGAAGTAACGGAGGAAAATTATGAGTGGTAATGAGCAGGACAGCATGAATATGTCCCCAAATGACACAAGTGCCAAAGGCGGGAAAAGTGCGACTGCCGGCGTGCAGTTTAAAAACGGACAGGCAGCAATGCTTAAAAGAATAGTGAAGCAGACATATGTATTTGTTATAGTCGGAGTTGTATGTTTCTTATTGTTTATAGCAAGTAATATTCAATATTCGATGGTTCAGGATAAGCAGCTTAGCTGTACAAAGTATCTTAACCAGTACAGATTAGGTTCTAAGACACTTACATCAGCAGTGCAGTCATATGCTGTAACAGGTGATATTACATATTATAATGCTTATATGAAAGAGTTAAACGAGGATAAGAATAGAGATATAGCATGGGAAGGACTTAAAAAGTGTAACCTGACTGATGATGAGTGGTCACAGCTTGAACATATATCAGGGCTTTCAGATGGTCTTGTACCTCTTGAGGAAGAGGCTATGCAGCAGGTCAAGAATGGCAATACACAAAAGGCCACAGAAGCAGTGTTTGGTAATTCATATGAGCAGACAGTACAGGAGATTACAACAGCAACAGATACCAGTATTAATAATATTTTATCAAGAAGAGCTCAGAATAAGAGAAATATAAATATTATCAAGTATATATGTCTGTTTGCGTTGATAGTATCTTTTGGAGCGATAGTAAGAAAAGTTGTAGCAGCTATGAACTTTGCAAGAAGAGAACTATTAGTTCCTATAGTTAAGGTATCAGAGCAGATGCAGATACTCGCAAGAGGTGAGTTTGATAATAAGCTGGATATACAGCCGGATAATTCTGAGGTTGGTAATATGGTTAAGTCTATATTATTTATGAATGATAACTTCAGAAAGATGATAAGTGAGCTTTCAGATGTACTTGCCAAGATGGGCAGCGGCAATTATATGGTTGAACTTAAGGAAGATTATGTAGGTGAATTTGTTGAGATAAAGAATTCAATGGAGCAGATTATAGCAAGTACAAAGGAAGCATTAAACACAATACAGAATGCAGCAGGAGAGATAGATGCTGGTTCCTCACAGCTTGCAAAGGCGGCTATAGACCTTGCAGAGGGATGTACAGTACAGTCTGGTAAAGTATCAGATGTATCCAATATGATTAACGAGATGGCAAAGAGCATGGAGCAGAAGACTGAGGAGGCAAAGGAAACTGCTCAGGTATCACAGGCTGCCGGAAAGGTGCTTGATGACAGCAATACAAAGATGCAGGAGTTAAAGGAAGCTATCAGTGAAATAAGCAAGTGTTCAGAAGAAATACATAATATAATTGGTGCTATTGAGGATATAGCAAGCCAGACTAATCTATTATCGCTTAATGCTTCAATAGAGGCAGCGAGGGCAGGAGAAGCAGGAAGGGGGTTTGCGGTTGTTGCAGAACAGGTAAAGAATCTTGCAGAGCAGTCTACAAATGCTGCCGGTGAAACAACGGCGCTTATAGAGAATACTATAAAGGCAGTAGAAAAAGGAATTACTATCGCAGATGAGGCTGTTGCCAATATGGCAGGAGTTATGGAGGGAGCAAAGGATGCAACTGACAGAATGAGTCGTATGGCAGATGATTTACAGCAGGAAGCTAAGAATGTTTACAAGATTGATGAAAATATCTCACATGTGTTAGAGATTGTAGATAATAACTCGGCAGCTTCCGAGGAAACAGCGGCAGTAAGTGAAGAGCAGGCAGCACAGGTACAGACTATGGTACATATTATGGAGAAGTTTACTATAAGTTAGTAGGCACAATATTGAATGAACAGAGTATATATGATACAATCTCACTATGGTGCTTTTATGATGCTTTAGTGTATTGAAGTAAGAATACATTTTGACACAGGAATTTATATTAGAATAAAGTGCCATAAATATACAGGTATTAAGGTTTATGATACCTGACTTTATAAAAATCAGGACAATTAAAGAAAGGCGGATTGCAGGAATGAACGACAGATATCAGACACCACTTGCTGAGAGATATGCAAGTAAGGAGATGCAGTACATTTTCTCTCCAGATATGAAGTTTAAGACATGGAGAAAGTTATGGATTGCTTTAGCTGAAACAGAGGCGGAATTAGGACTTCCTATTACACAGGAGCAGATTGATGAGCTTAAGGCACATCAGGATGATATTAATTACGAAGATGCTAAGAAGAGGGAAAAGGAAGTTCGTCATGATGTTATGTCACATGTGTATGCTTATGGACTTCAGTGCCCTAAGGCTAAGGGTATCATTCACCTTGGAGCAACATCCTGCTATGTAGGAGATAATACAGATATCATAATTATGACAGAAGGCTTAAAGCTTGTTCGTAAGAAGCTTGTTAATGTTATCAATGAGCTTTCTAAGTTTGCAGATAAATATAAGGCACAGCCAACACTGGCTTTCACACATTTCCAGCCAGCACAGCCTACAACAGTAGGAAAAAGAGCCACACTCTGGATGAATGAGCTGGTTATGGACCTTGAGGACCTTGATTATGTATTATCAACAATGAAGCTTCTTGGATGTAAGGGAACAACTGGAACACAGGCATCTTTCCTTGAACTTTTCAATGGTGACCAGGACAAAATCCGCCAGATTGATAAAAAGATTGCAGAGAAGATGGGCTTTGACAAGTGCGTTCCTGTATCAGGACAGACTTACTCACGTAAGGTTGATACAAGAGTTCTTAATATCCTTGCTGGTATTGCGGCATCAGCACACAAGTTCTCTAATGATATAAGATTATTACAGCATCTTAAGGAGGTTGAGGAACCATTTGAAAAGTCACAGATAGGTTCATCAGCTATGGCATATAAGAGAAATCCTATGAGAAGTGAGCGTATGGCTTCACTTGCTGATTATGTTATGTGTGATGCACTTAATCCAGCTATTGTATCAAGCACACAGTGGTTTGAAAGAACACTTGATGACTCTGCAAACAAGAGACTTTCTGTACCAGAAGGCTTCCTTGCAGTAGATGGTATTCTTGACCTCTATCTTAATGTAGTAGATGGACTTGTTGTATATGATAAGGTTATTATTAAGCATATGATGGCTGAGCTTCCATTTATGGCTACAGAAAATATTATGATGGATGCTGTAAAGGCAGGTGGCGACAGACAGGAGCTTCATGAAAGAATAAGAGAGCTTTCTATGGTTGCTGGAAAGAGAGTTAAGGAGGAAGGTCTTGACAATAATCTTCTTGAGCTTATTGCGGCAGACCCTATGTTTGGAGTTACATTAGAAGAGCTTCAGGCTAAGCTTGACCCTATCAAGTATGTAGGACGTTCTAAGGAGCAGGTAGAAGAGTACTTAGCAGATGTTATAAAGCCTATACTTGATGCAAATGCAGATAACCTTGGTCTTACAGCACAGATTAACGTTTAATAACAGAAAATTACATTAAAGGGTATATAACATTTGAAAAATTTAGCCAGAACAAATATTAAAAAAATATTTAATCACATTAACAGAATAATATCTGGATATGCCATAATACCGCTTATTGCATGCTTTTCATGGAATATGCTTGTGTACTGGGGAACAAGGTGTATTAATGCAGATATGAAGCATTTTGATATGACACTTCCTATAGACAGGGCAACACCGGTTATTCCTGTATTTGTTGTGGTGTATTTCGGATGTTATATATCCTGGATTATATATTATATAGCAAGTGTACGTGTTGGTAGATATGAATGTGCAAGATTTGTTACATTTGATATTATAACACGTACATGTTGTGCTGTATTATTTGTAGTTATTCCTACTTATAATATCAGGCCAGATATCACAGGAGAAGATATATTTTCATGTGTTTTGAGGTTTTTATATGAGATTGATGCACCTGATAATCTGTTTCCATCGATTCATTGTCTTGTAAGCTGGAATTGCTATATCGGTGTGAGAAATATTAAAGAATATCCGGCCAGTTTTAAGAATATGGCAGCAGTGATAGCTGTTATGGTATTTATTTCCACACTTGTGACCAAACAACATGTTATTGCCGATGTCATATCAGCAGTTGCAATATCTGAGGTGTGCTGGCTGGTTGTTAACAAGACAGGAGTATACAGATTTCTGCTCAATATTATGAATGGTGTAAAGGAAGCAAGTAAGTGAAAAATGTATTGAAGAGAAATAAGAAAAATATATTTAATGGTATGTTTCTGATTATACTGTTCATGATAACGATATATTATGTGTTTCATGGCTCTGGCGACAGTCTTTCAGAGGTGTGGGCAAAAATGCAGATGGCAGATCCAGTATGGGTTGTACTGTCTGTGGTTTTTATTGTGTTATTTATATATGGTGAATCCCATATTATACATTATCTTTTTGGAACATTTGGTATAAGGACACGTAGATTCACCTGCTTTTTATATTCATGTGCAGGTTTTTTCTTTAGCTGTATTACACCATCTGCTTCGGGCGGACAGCCTATGCAGGTATATTACATGAAAAGGAACAGGATTCCTATACCATTTGCTACAGTTATACTTATGATTATAACTATTACATATAAAGCTGTACTTGTAGCTGTAGGAGTATGGCTTATGCTGTTTGACAGAACATTTATAAATGAAAGGCTGGATGGAATACGTTTTGTGTTTTATCTTGGAATAATCCTTAATATAATATGTATAGCAGCGATGCTGGTTCTGGTTTTTAATAACAGATTAGCAACTAACATATGCAGTGTGGTTATCCGTGTGCTTGAAAAGCTTCATATTATGAAGAGTGATAATCAAAGGATGGACAGATTAAACGATGCCATGGAAGTGTATAGAAGAACTGCAGCATATTTAAAGAAGCATGTTTTAGTTGTGGTTAAGGTATTTGTTATTACTATATTGCAAAGGACAGCGTATTTTTTTACAACATATTTTATATACAGATCGTTTGGTCTAAAAGGAACTGGCATGTATACGGTTGTTATGCTACAGGCAGTTATATCTCTTTCGGTCGATATGCTTCCGCTACCGGGAGGTATGGGCATAAGTGAGGCACTTTTCAGGGTAATATATCTTCCTGTTTTTGGAAGTAATCTTATTACGGCAGGTCTGGTGCTTAGCAGATCAGTAAGCTTTTATACAGAGCTTTTTGTCAGTGCAGTATTTACAATGTTTGCGCATATATATATAGGGCGCTTTACTAAGAAAGAAATAGTTGGAGCGGATGACTTTGACGTTGATTATAGATAGAAAAAGAGGAATACAAATGATTGGTTTTTATGATTATACAGTTGTACTTACATATATAAGTATGATGATATCTGTGTATGGAATAACTTTGTGCATGGATGGGCATTTTAAAAGAGCAATAGTGTGTCTTGCATTATCGGGTTTGTGTGATATGTTTGATGGTAAGATAGCGAGAACTAAAAAAAACCGAACGGATGAAGAAAAATGTTTTGGCATACAGATAGATTCACTGTGCGATATAGTATGTTTTGGTATATTGCCAATCGTAATATGCTATAAAATCGGCATAACAGATGTTATCGGGCTTGTCTGCCTTATGATATATGGACTGGCTGGACTTATAAGACTGGCATTTTATAATGTTAAGGAACAGATAAGACAGAATGAAACGTCTGAAAACAGAAAGTACTACCAGGGGATGCCTATTACATCGATATCGGTTATTTTACCTATATTATATATGTTAAGACCAGCATTTCCGGATAACGTGTTTCTTATAGTACTGAAGGTGGTAGTGTTTATCACAGCATTATTGTTTGTAACAAACTTTAAATTCAAAAAACCAAACAATCTTATGCTGTCAGTGCTTGTGTTTGTAGTTGCTATGGCTGTTATATATATGTTTACAACACATTGGCTTATGTGGAGAATGAGCTGATTAATGCAGAAAGGCTTTGTTAAAAGCTGTGAGACATAGCTTTTGGACTGTTTATGAATAGTGGTGTAAATGTAGTTTGGTAGATTATGCTAAGTGATGGGGAGGTAAGAAAGTATGCAGGCTGTTGACAGACATAGAAAGATGGTTGGCAAAGATGATGCACAGGATAAGCTGATAAAATATATGTATGCAACTAAAGCTGGCAGGGTGATAACGTCCTTTCTGATAAAACCATGGTTGTCAGAAGCTTGTAAAACAATACTTGATATGCGCAGTTCAAGATTGTTAATACCGTTGTTTATAAAAGCAAATAATATTGATATGTCTTTATATGAGAAAAGCACATATAAGGATTATTTGTCCTTCAATGATTTTTTTACAAGAAAAATAAAGCCACAGAACAGACGAATTGATATGAATAAAACTTCTCTTATAAGTCCTTGTGATGCAAGGCTGAGTATGTATTTTATAGATGAAAAGTCATCATTTCTTATAAAGAATACAATATATACACTTAAGGAGCTTTTAAGAGATGGGAAGCTTGCAAAAAAATATGAGGGTGGATATATAGGAATATTCAGACTGTGTGTGGATGATTATCATAGATTTCATTTTATAGACGATGGGATTAAAAGCCATGAAAGGCATATTAATGGAGTATTTCATACAGTCAATCCAATAGCAAATGATGTATATCCTATATACAAGGAAAATACGAGAGAATATTGTGTACATAGGACAGAAAACTTTGGAGATGTTATAGTGATGGAAGTTGGAGCCCTCCTGGTTGGCAGAATTGTCAATAATATGGGAAAGTGCAGGACTAAAAAGGGGGCTGAAAAAGGTTATTTTGAATATGGCGGTTCAACAGTAGTGCTTATATTTAAAAAGGATGCAATCATACCGGATGATGATATACTGGTAAATACAGTAGCTGGGTATGAGACTAAGGTTAATATGGGCGAGAAAATAGGCACATCGGTTTATATAAGGTGATATATTGTTTTCTGCAGAAAGAGATTGATAATAATAGAAAGATAGCTTTTATGTCTGTGATAAGATGTAGGAGCTGTCTTTTTGTTTTAGCAGATTTTATAAGAAATTTCTCCTTTCTTTCAGTGTTTATGGGGATACAGAGAGATTTTTAGACATAAAAAAAGTAGCGAGAGAGGGATTTGAACCCACGACACCACGGGTATGAACCG
>FR886287.1 GCA_000436535.1 Eubacterium sp. CAG:252
ATCAAGGTTGTTGATTGTGTGCTCAAGTCTGTTCTGAATAGCACCAAGCTTAGATCTCTGTGTAGATACTGACTCAATAGCCTTCTGAATACTGCTCATAGCTGTACCAGCTAATGCATTACTAGTTACCTTAAGACCAGATACACCGATAGAAGCAGCATTCATCTTTGATATAGAAATGCTGATTGTCTGTCCCTTTAATGATCCAACCTGAAGATCACCTTTGAATGAGCCATCAAGAAGATTCATTGTATTGAACTGTGTTGTTGACTGAATTCTGTTGATTTCAGATGTTAACTGATCCATCTCTGCTGAGATAGCTGTTCTATCAACTGATGTATTAGTATCACTGGCTGCCTGTGTAGCAAGTTCATTCATTCTCTGAAGAATAGAATGTGTCTCATTAAGAGCACCTTCAGCTACCTGAATAAGTGAAATACCATCCTGTGCATTAGATGAAGCTTTGTTAAGACCTCTAATCTGGCTTCTCATCTTTTCTGAAATTGAAAGACCAGCTGCATCATCACCAGCTCTGTTAATTCTATAACCTGATGATAACTTTTCTGTAGACTTCTGTAATGAGCTTGTAATAGTGCCCATCTGTCTGTTAGTGTTCATTGCTGAAAGATTGTGTTGTACTACCATAATAGTTTCCTCCTTGAATTCTTGGTGGCTTCCTTGCCACCCATTAATTTTGTTTCAGGATTATCTCCTGTTATTTATTATATCGGACATTCAGTCATTAACTTTAGTCCTAATATAAACTAATTTATAAAAAATATCAGGCTATTTTTTCTTATCCATAAACTGAGGTTCATTACTTACTCTGCTCATATTCTGATAATACTTATTAGCCATACTCACACTGCGCTTGGCAGTCTTTGTTTCCTCTCTGAGCTGACGAAACTTTCTTTCTATCTGTACCTTGTTCCTTGATTCCTGTGCCTGTATAGTTGCACTTAATGACGATACTTCCCTGATAAGCTCCTGAAGTCTTTGTATGTCATTCTTATAGTTCTGCTTATACATCTGGATATCATCCCTGACTCTGTCATATACCGACTGAAATCCTTCATCCAGTGAATTCAGAATATCTATACACGCTGACTTTTCTTCCATATTCTTCTGAAATATATCGCCATCAAATTCTTTTTCCTGAAGAATATTCTCCTGTTGAATATTATAATCAACTATATCTTGTAAGACTTTTTTCTTCTTTTCAAGACTATCTATCATTATCTGAAGATAATTCTTTGTTTCCATATGCATCCTCAACTTTGAAATCTATAACTGCTGTTATAAGCAAGCTTACACCGGATAATTACTTACTTCCTGCGCGCTTCATAACTTCTTTCCAGGTATCACGCATACCTCTTAACTCATTAGTCGCCTGCTCAAGAATCTCTAAGTCTTTTCTCATATTGGCATCAACTAATAATCCATATATATACTTATAAAGCTTATCAAAATCTTCTGCTACAGGATACTTATGGTTAAGTGTTGCCTGAAATTCTTCTATAATCATCTCTGCCTTAACAATATTCGTGTGAGCCTTTTCCATATCATTCTTCTCTATCGCAACTGCTGCTATATTACAAAACTTAATAGCTCCCTCATAAAGTAAAAGCGTAAGTTCTGCTGGTGATGCAGTTAATACCTTATTGCGATTATACTGTTGAGCCATATTCTGATTATATATCATAACTTATCCTCTCCTGATGTTCATACATCCTTGTATTTATCAATATTGTGTGCATTACATATAATACTTATGTTTATTACATGTGATATGTTAAATTATATGCAATGCAACACAATGTAACATAAACGAATCATTCTAGGTAATATTATACATTAATTACCAATAAATTCAATAATATTATTATATATTTACTTATATTTTCATGTATATTTTTATATATGATGTTAAGGTTCAAATATATTTGTCCCCAAAGCTTTTATCGATATTATCAGCTTCCAAAAAGTCCCGACATAGAAGATGACTGCGAATTGAGCTTAGCAAGTGCTGACTCCATAGCTGAGAACTTACTATAGTAGTAATCTTCCCATGTTGATACCTTTGATTCAGCATCACTTATCTTTGTGTTGTATTCTGAATACTGTGTATTCATCTGCTTATCATTGTAAATCGTGTATGCACTGCTTACAGATGATGATGCCATCTTGTTACCAAGATCTGTATATAACTTGGTACATAACTGTGAGAAGAACGAAACTACTGTCTCAGGATCACTTGCAATAGCTGCTCTTAGCTTATCTTCGTTTCCTGATGTAGTTGTATCATCTTTATCACCATCTATATGGTACACACCCTTTTCGTTCTCGCCTGATGCGAAATATCCGAGTGTTGATATACCAAAGCTTGACAGCGCATAGCTCTTGCCATTAATAATAAATGATGACGCCATATCATTCTTTAATGTATTGGCAACACTGTTTAGTGTATCATCTTTTCTAAGAAGCGAATCCTTAATCTTTGTCTCCCACTTCTCAACCTCTGTATCAGACATAGCATCCTTTTCTTCATCTGTTAAAGGTTCATATCCCTTAGAGCTGTCTGCGTTATAAGCCTCATCCATAGACTTGATAAGCTTGTTGTACTCTGTGAACATGTCCTTAATAGACTTATATATAGCATCTACATCTGTGTCCGTTGTTATGGTAACTGATTCATCGCCATTTGTTTTTGCTGTGGCCTGAATTGTAAGACCATTGATAGAGAATGTACTTGTATTGCTAGTGAATTTAGCACCATTAAGTTCTATCTCAGAATCCTGACCTGATATTCTTACCGCTCCGTTTGACGATGCATATGATGACATCTTATTGTACATTTCATAACTATTTTTTGCTTTATTTTGATATTGACTAGTAATATCATTCTTTATTTTTTCATTTCTATTTTTAACTTCTGCATCTATAGCTGCTTTTTTATCGCCTGTTTCTGTACTACTTACGGCTGTTACAGTTTCATTACCTTCCGCATCAGTATTTATATTAACATATTTTTCATATAATGATTTATCTGTATCATTTGCAGTTTTATAGTCTTCTATTTCCTTACTCAAGCTGTCCGTTGCTGATTTCAACTCATTATACTTCTTCTTTTCTTCTTCATCCTTTATAAGATTTATATCGAATTTTCCGTCAGTTTGATATTTATCCTCATAATTTTTCGAAAGTTCCTCTTTATTATGATTCAGCATTCCTTCAGCCTGCTTCAACGCTGTATCACCATACTTTGTTTCAAAAGTATCATTATCAGGATTGAACTTTATATCAAATGCTTTAATTTTGGCAACTGTCTGATTATATTTATCTAACATTTCCTTAGCAACAGTATCAAAATCAGTTTTCTGACTTTCATATGCTGAATCAATTATATCTTGTAATTTTTGAGCATATGTACCATCCGAATTATAATAACCTGCCCACTTTTCATACTCAGCTATTTCTGGTGAATTAACTTCAGCACCATCTACAGTTGACTTTGATGTATATAATCCAAGTTGCTGAAGCGAACTCATACCATCCGTATCATTCGCCACAAGTGTAAAATCACCTTTTTCCCCTGACGTCTTCGAACTAATAAAGAACCTCTGGTTATTCTCATCAAAGCTAGCCTGTACACCAGCATCCTTTAACTTTACAACGAACTGGTTAACAGTCATATCCTCTGTCAGTTCTATAGTAGTACTCTTACCATCCACTGAGAGAGTAACACTTCCCTGTGATGTGCTTCCTGTTATGTCAGACAACTTAGATGAACCTGTAATATTAGCTTTGCCATCCTTCACTGTACCACCAGTAAGATAACCTGATGATGCAAGCTTCTTTACCTTAAGGCTCTGTGTACCTGCAACCGCACTTGAGCTTGCTGTTACTGTAGCTACTGTTGAATTAGATACTGTTGACTTCTTAAGGCTGTATGCGTTAGATAATCTTCCTGCTGACAGCTTTCCACTATAGAAGCTATATATACTTGTATTCATAGTCTTCCATTTTTCCTGCTTCCATGAAAGCTTTGTCTGTGCTTTGACAAGATTATCTTTTTTTAGCTTATATCCTGATACAAGTGCAGATACAAGTGTCTCTGTATCCATACCTGAAACCATACCTGATAATCTGATTGGCATATTATCCTTCCTTTCCCATTCGGTCGTTATCTCTTCTCGTCCACCATGATACCCGCAAGCTCCCATGCCTTAGCAAGCATCTCAAGTGCCTTTTCTGATGGTATCTCCTTGATAACTTCATCTGTATCCTTATCCTTAATCTTAATCGTAATACGGTTAGTTGGCTCGTTGTATCCGAACTCTGCTACTGTATTATGATTGATAACCTTCTGGATATCTTTAAGCTTCTGCATAGAAGCTTCTTTCTGTTCTTCCTGCTGCTTAAAGCTTGATTCCGCACCACTGTTGCCATTGTTACTGCTGTTGCTGTCTGCATTAGCTTTCTGTGATGTACTCACCTGCATAACTGCAGCTATATGTGCTGCGCTGTTTACTGAATCCTGTGAATTATTAGTTTCTGGTGCTGCACTAACCTTGTTAACCTGTGCAGCCTGCGTTGCCTGGCTCTGATAAGCTGCCTGGCCACTTATCTTCTCAATTCCCATTATCTTTCACCTCCGTGTGCGTATACATATACGAGTGACAGCTTTTCCACATCACCCATACAATCGTCGTAATATATCAAACCTTATGCCTTGCCAAGAAATCCTTTTCTTTGCATACTGGTCATTAGTTTCTATTTCTTATATCGGCAATACATGTAAAAATATAATACCTGCCTTTAAAGATGTTAGCATCAAAAAATATTTATCTCTGACTATTGCCTCTCTATATCTTATAGTTCCTCTGCCTTATATATTGCATAGCCTTCATAATAATAGCTGTGGTCTATGCCCTTCATATATACTTCGCGATCATCAACTTTATCTGTCAATGCCTTTTTTAAAATGTATTTTATTTCTATATCTTTAACCGGGCTTCTTTCCATTGCCATGAGATAATCTTCTTTGTCAACACTGCTCCAGTCTACAACCATATTCAGCTCTTTTTTAAGCATTAAGTCCAGCCATATTCTGGTGCTTCGTCCATTCCCCTCACGGAACGGATGAGCTATATTCATTTCGACATATTTCTCTACTATTTCATCAAATGTTGATTGCGGCATTTTCTCCACATTTTCAAGAGCAGCCTTTAAATACATGACTGGTGCAAATCGAAAATTTCCTTTTGAAATATTTACAGTTCTTATCTCTCCTGCAAAATCATATATCTCTTCAAACAAATACCTATGGATTGCTGAAAGCATCTTGAATGTTCCAGCTTCATACTTATCCAGATATCCATTTTCAAACAGCTGAGCAGCTTTTTTCTTACTTACCTTTTCTTCCATTCTTGCAAGCTCTGTAGAATCTGTGATATTTAATTTATTATCCAGTGCCATATTAAGCCTTTCCTAAGCAAATATTTTTATAGCGTATAGAATTGCATGAATTGCGTGGCAATATAGTAATCCTGATACATCAGTTAAGAGCAAAACACCTTTGTGTCCTAACATCGTTTTATAAAATAATAAGCACAAAAGTCCATCTGCTTTTTGTGCTTATCTATCTTTTTATTTTTCCTGTTTATCCTGCTTCTTAAACAAGTTATTAAGTGCAGCCACATCTATATTCTGTGAGGCTGCTTCTTTATTAGCATCCTTTATCTGCACATATACTTCTTTTCTATATATAGG
Source organism: Eubacterium sp. CAG:252 (assembly GCA_000436535.1). Classification (GTDB taxonomy): domain Bacteria; phylum Bacillota; class Clostridia; order Lachnospirales; family Lachnospiraceae; genus Lachnospira. Next base: position 5,773 of record FR886287.1, read on the forward strand.
AACAGACTTTGGAGCAGTAATTCCAAGCTTTACCTGATCGCCTTTTATCTCGATAACAGTAATCTCTATATCATCATTGATGATGATTGCTTCATCTTTTTTTCTTGATAACGCCAGCATACTACTCACCCTGCCTTTCCTTAAGTATATTGTATATAGGATATTTGACAGCATAATCTTCATTGTCAGCTATAAGCTGTACACCCTTTAATGTGTCCGCATTGACTATAATAGGTGCCTTAAGATTAATTGTCATCTTAGTAAGGTCTTCTGGTACTGTAACTGTACAGAATACTGCGAGGTTAGCGTTCTTAATATCTCCACCAAGGTTATTAAGAACTTCATCCTCAACTACAGGGTCATATCCCTTCATGATATACTCAGGCTTCATAACCGGAAGTGCCAGAGCCGACTCATCAAGTGACTGAAGCCACATAATAGCAGCCTCATCGCCCTTATCCACATCATATATCAGTGTGAATTGCTTACAATACTCGAAGCCTATTATTCCAAGGTCAAATGTAATTATCTTATTATCATCAATATCTACAGTCCCAAACCACTTAGTGTTAACCTGCATATATACCTCCTTGTTTTTGCGAAGCAAAAATCCGAACCCCTCTGGTGAGGAGAGGTATATTTGCCTCCTTGTTTTTGTGAAACAGTTTTCTACTCCGCCGTACAAGTCAAAGAAAGCTAACTGCTTTCTTTAACTGTCGGTCGTTCGTCCTATCAGGCAAAAGCCTTACAAATAACTTTGTGCAAGCGCTGTTCTTTATCAGGCTTTTGTCTGGCACTGCTCGTTGCTTACACACATTTTAACCTATAAAATCCAGCAATGTCTGCTGTACAACCTTACTTGCCGCAGAAAGCGCTGCATTGTATACAAGCTGTGCTGCTGTATAGTTTACAACTACCTCCTCAAGGTCGATATCTTCATTTTCTGACTTAAGACTTGTAAAGTTAGTCTTCTGCTCTGTAAGTCTTGACTTTGTAAGGTCAAGTCTATGTATTCTGTTACCTACATCGGCCTTTGCATTCGATATCTGTTCCTGATAGCCCTGCATCTGTCCGATACCCTTCTCAAATGCCTTTGTCATCTGGTCCTTTGCAAGGTCGTTCTGCTTGTTAAGTCCCTCAAGTATGTCATCGAGAGCCTTCTGGTCTTCTGTACTAGAATATCTTTCCTCATTTTTCATGCTCTCAACTTTTTTAATCTGATTCTCAATGTCTATGGTATTCTGAACAGCCGCCATAATATCATCTACATTTCTTCCAAGATATATATTAAAGCTTTCACTTGCCTGTGTATTAACCTTTAACTTCTGTGTAAAATTGACATTGTATTCAATATCTTCATCTTTTTTCTGATATACTATGCCAGTAACATTGTCTACGCAGTCAAAGTACATAGTTGGGTTAACATCGCCCTTCTTGAAGTTAGACTTATCATACTGTACTGAAAATGAGTTGTTAGTGTATGTATTGTTGTATACATTTTCACCAAGAAGCACTTCTCCAAGCTGTGTGTTGATAGTTATCTCATCATCACCCGGCACATAGTTGTCATCAGATGTAAATGTTATATTAACAGGATTACCGCTTCCATCATCAAGCGAAGCTATCGCATTGCCCTGACTGTCAACAACACTTACATTAGCAGTTCCATCATCATTCTTTGTCACTGTTGCAACATTGCCACTTGCATCTGTAATCTTAAATGTTCCATCTTCATCCACTTCTGAATAAGCAAGCTGCACCCTGTGAACTGTTGTAACATTAGGTGTTATTATGTTGCCGTTGGCATCCTTTTTTACATTAAGGTTAATGATATCTTCATTAGTATATGCATTAGTGTATACCTTCTTTTCAGATATGCCTTCCCTGTCAAACTTCTGTGTAATAGTATAATCCACATCTGCTGCCGCCGCATCTGACTGGTATGTAAGCGGCTTATCTGTAGCATACCCCGTAAATACATATCTTCCGGCGTAGTCGACATCTCCCTGTATATAATAAGAATTCTTTAACTCATCAAGCGATTCTATAATAGTATTACGTTCAGAAGATGAATAAGAATCTGAAGCGCCCTGATTGCAGTAGCCATATAACTGGTAAACTATATCATAGCCCTGGTCAAGTGCATCCTGTGTAACTGAAAGCCATGATGAAGCATCAGGTATATTTTTTCCTACATACTGTGTTACCTGGTCAAGACTGCTTCTTAATCTTAATGCTCGTATGGCTATAATAGGGTCGTCAGAAGGCTTATTTATCTTCTTCTGTGTAGATAACTGTGTATCCATTGTATTAATCTGGCTCTTATTAGCCTGAATGTTGGCTATAGAGCTGTTTATCATCATCTGGTTAGTAACTCTCATATATTCCACCTCTCATGTTGATATACTGTTAGTTTATAATTTTATTCTGCAATAAACATCATGTTTATTACGCTATAATTTATCACAGCCTCCATATTTACTGCTGTTATAATAGCGTATCTGTCCATTGTTACTGAATATATCCTCTCAGCTTCATTTATTATAATCCTGTCTGGTTGATAAGCTTGTCATATATCTGGTTCATAACTGACATCATCTTTGAGTTAAGATTATATGCCTGCTGGAACTTCATAATATCCATTGCCTCTTCATCCGTATCAACACCCATAACTGAAAGTCGCTGGTTCTGGATAGTTGTCTTCATATTGTTGTAGTTAGACAGAAAAGACTTAGCTTTTCCTGCATCTATAGACATATCACTGACAATACTTTCAAGGAAGTAAGCTCCTGTACCACCATCAAATATTTTCTGTGACTGTAGTGCATTAAGCTTTTCCATAATGCTCGCATTACCTTCTCCATCACTTACCTCTGTCTTAGTTGCAAGCTTATTAGAATCCTCAAGGAGTTCACTGTTTACTGTTACTGTTGATGCTGTAAGCTTTCCTGAGCTTCCACCAACAACAAAAAGTGGAATACCTTTATTAGCCTCATCCTCTGTACTGGCATCTGACACATATCCACTCTTAAATATCTGGTTAACAGCTTCAGAAAATGTCTGTATAAACTGGTTAAGCTGTGTCTGATAGTAAGGAATACCTTTGTAATTAACATTATCTTCAACCTGAGGATTAGTTTCTGTAATAATATTGCCGTCTTTATCAAGCTTATAGGAACCATCTTCATTAGTTGCCACTGACTCTATCTCGCCATTACAGCCATCTCTTATATCAACAAGAGCCTTAAGCTGTCCACCAAGTGATGAACTGTATATATTAAATGGATTGCCATCTGTCCACTGTACATCATATAATCCGGCTGCATCACTATCATTTCTAGGAGTTTCTCTGGCAACAACCTGAAGTTTCTTATAATTATAGTTATGAACAAGTGACTGTCCATTTACAGTTATCTGGAATGATGTAAGTCCGTTTTCTATTGGCTCCTCACTTGTTGTTATATCAATATACTTTGAAAGGTCATCAACAAGTGCGTTTCTCTGGTCTCTTAAGTCGTTAGCATCACCATAGCATGCTTCTATCTGATTAATCTGCTTGTTAAGCGCTGTTATATTCTGTGCAAGTGTATTGATGTGATCTACAGTATCCTTTATCTCATTGTTAGCATCTGTCTGCACATTTCTTAAGTTAGTTGAAAGAGTGTTAAAATAATCTGACATACTCTTTGCATTATTGATAAGCTGGTTCTTTGCCGACTCATCACCTGGTGTTATAGTAAGCTGGTTTACTGCTGAGAAGAAGTTACTGTATTCCTTTGAGAAACCATTAAGTATGAATTCATTCAGATAATCTTCTATCTGTGTCATATAGTTATTCTTAGATTCATACTGTCCATAATTAGACATATTATTTCTGTACTTCTGGTCGTAGTAACTGTCTCTTGTCTGATTAATCTCAACAACGTTAACACCAGAACCTATAGTTCCATATGTTGAAAATGTTCTTAAAGCATCTGAAGCCTGAAGAACCGCTGTCTGCTTTGTATATCCATTAGTATTTATATTAGACAGGTTATGTGCCGCAGTCGTTATAGATGTCTGCGCTGCCTGTAATCCTTTGTATGATATTGATAAGCCAAAAAATGTAGATGCCATATCTTTTTCTCCATTCTGCCGTTTTTTCGCAGCTTTTCATATATAATAGCCTTTTATTACTTCTTCAGTTAAGTCTGTCGTGCAGACACAAAATGATCTTCTGACCCTTTACCTCTGCAACATATTATCATCAGGCTCCTAATGATGTTAACAAATGCTCCATCATCTCACTGACAACATTTACATATCTTGATGCTGCATTATATGCATGCTGATACTTAATCATCTTCTGAAGTTCTTCATCTGATGATACACCTGATGTCTGTAATCTCTGATTATCATAGCCGTTTACCATAGTTGTCTGGTTATTGACGAACTTTGTAAGTACGCTGCCCATCGTAGCAAACTCACCTATGAAATCATTATAAAAAGTATTAAAATCCGCCTTTGCGTAGTCCTGTGGATTAAGTGAGGCGAACTTGTTGCTGAATGTATCTATAAGTTCGTTTGCCTTTGCAAAGTCTTCTTTTCCATGAATGGTTGAAAGAGGTATCTTTCCAACATTCTGTGAAGCTTCAGGATTAACTAAAAGATTGCCAAGTGTATAATCTATTTCATAACCTATTGCATTCAGGTTATTTCTTACATATGTTGTTGTGCCATCTTCACCTGTAATCTTTATGTATCTTTCTGTACCTTTTCTCTTAAAAAGTTCAACACCTACAGTTTCATCTTCATCTGTACCAAAGCCAGCCTTGTCCATATCAAGAATAAGATATGTCATGCTGTCTATATCTTCTGCTGTTGTATGCTGTTCATCTATATACAGCTTTTCTCCCGATGTATAACTATAAGTTCCATCTCCATTGTCAGTTCCCTCAACAACATTACCGAATCTGTCATAAAGTCGTCCATACTGTGAAGCATTATATACATACTTATCTGCCTGAAGAGGATTACCCTCATCATCTGTCATCTCTGTTGTTGTTTCGACTTCCTTTTCAGGACATAAAACATCATTCAGGGCTGTCACTATACCATTTACAAGCTTATCAAAGCCTGCTATAGCACTAAGGATAGCTGAAGGCTCTATATACTTATTGTAGTAATCCTGCTGTTTCTGGTAATCATCCATAGCACTGTTATACTGCGCCATACCCTCTGCTGTTGTAAGGTCATAATCTGACTTATCCGGCATAACAGGAACATCCTGATAATTCACATCTATAGTTCCTCTTGCAACAAGAAGTCCTTTAAGCTTTCCTTTATCATTATTGTTGGCATTGGATGCTGCTTTTTCAAAGCTGAACACATCCTTTTCATATGCTGGCCACTCTGGTATAAGCAGTCCATACTGACCTTCCTGTCTTACATCCATAGTATTTACTTCGCTCTTTGATACAAACGGAATATTCTCAGCTGATATGATAATCTGTCCATCTGTTGTTTCATAATAGTCGATATCAAGGTACTGGCTCAGTTCATCAAGTGCAAGGTCTCTTGTATCTCTAAGATCATTGGCACGCTCAACTCCTCCTGCCTCGACCTTTGATATACTCTTATTAAGACTATATATCTTCTGTCCAAGTTCATTAATCTTATCTACCATACTGCTGACTTCTGTGTTCAGCGTTATCTGATAATCTTTAAGTCCTGAATATATAGCCTGCGATCTGTCTATAAATGCTGTTGCATTCTGTATAAGAGAGGATCTTGCTATTGTACTTGTTGGGTTTTTTGTAAGCTCATTTATTGAGTTATAAAGGTCTGTTATGTGCTGCTGGTATGTAACTCCCTGCATCTCACCAAACCAGTCTTCCACTTCATACACTGCATTTGCCTGACTTTCATAAAAGCCCAGTCTTGAATACTCAGTTCTATATGACCTGTCTATAAAATCATTCCTTACACGGCTTATTGCTCCTATATCTACACCAAGTCCGTACTTGCCAGGCACGATACTGCTGCTGAATACATTAGCATATGTCGTATCTGTAAATGTTACCTGTTGTCTTGTATACCCTTGCGTATTTACATTGGAAAGGTTATGTGCTGTTGTATTAAGTGCTGTCTGTGCTGACCTCAGTCCTGAGGAGCCAACCATCAGCGATGCCATTCCGTTTGCCATAGTTCCTCCACTTTAAAAATCACATCCTCAAAGAACGATCCTAAACATTAATTCCAATAATTGCTTAAGTATCCCAATTCATTCCTTTGAAAATGTGATTCTTATATTATCTTTTATTTATTTGATAGCTATTCTTAATCTGCTCCAAAAAGCATATGTAAATATAGCTTATTACCTTTATTAGTATTACAAGCCTTAATCTGTATCAATCCTTTTCCTCAGATTATGCTTATATTCTGCTGCAAGCTTTTAACTGCCTCTATATATCCTTATATACACCACTTGCATATGTCACTTATCTTATTCTTTCAAGCTTATCAACTACTGCTTGGCATCAAAACCCGTTGCACCAGTAATCTCCGCTTCCTCATAAGCTGTTCTTCCATAGTTACCTGTCTGTGGCTTTAACACCGCATTCTTAGCCAGATCTAATTCAAACTGAATCATATCCATAGACTCTTTAAGTAACAGCTTATTATTCTCATTAACCGCCGTCAGCTGGTTAAGTGTTCTTTTAAGCTTAAGATATATGTCCTGAAGAGCATCATGCTCTTTCGCTTTTTTCTCAAGTATCTGGACTATATGTTCAACTCTTATCTCTTCATATGGAAGTCTTAGCACATTGCATATATCCCTGACATCTTCCTGTCTTTTATTTTCATATACATCTATCTCTTCTATGAGCTTCTGCTCCCTTATGAATATCTCCTGAAGCTTCTCAACATTTCCGCTGACTATCGCAGATGTCTTATCATTAGATAAGTCAAGGAGCTTCTCATATCCATCATTCTCATTAGTAAGATCTTCGATTAAACAATCTATTAAGCTTGCCATTCTGCTCCCTCCGTCTGCGTGTAATGTTAATATACATCCTATATCTTGTATGTATATCTCTTATCTTCTATATCCTGTTATATTAAAATGTTAATGTTGAAATGCTTTCAAGCATCTTATCCGCTACTGCCTCTGAACTTATATTATATGTTCCGGCTGACATACGTGCCTTGATGTCGTTGACCTTATCAAGTCTTACATCTGAAGCTTCATTAACTGCTGTTCTGGCTGTATTGTATACCTTGGCTGTATCTGATAATTCGTACTTATCCTTCTCAGTCTTCTTTACTGCAATACTTTTATCCTTGGCATAAGCACTTGTCTTATACACCTGGCTGACAGCATTATAAGCATCTATACGCATACTAACCGCCTCTCTTTCTATCATAAAGCTATGCTTTTATCATTACTTTATTCTTTGCTTTTATTTCTTTATGATTAATGTATCGGTTGCTTACGGATATTCCTTAACCCCTTGTGTGGAAATATGAGGGGAATTAACGTAATAAAAAGCAGAAAAACACACCTTCCTCCAGTGTATTTCTCTGCTTTTATTGTATCTATAATATTTATAACCTAATCCAGCTTTTTAAGCCATTATCTTATATATTATAGTTCTGCGTTATAGCACCATTATAAAAATAGCTATAACTCATCTCATCAACTCAGATTAATATGCCTTACCCCAGTAAACCATCTTCTTAGCTGGCTTGCCACAGCATACGCACACATCACTCAACTGCTCCTGTGCAAATGGCATACATCTTGATGTACAAGTTGTTTCTTCCTTAATCTTGTCCTCACAAGCCTGCTCACCACACCACATAGCCTTAATAAATCCTGGCTTGTTAGCTGCTGTTTCCTTGAACTCATCATAGTTAGTTGCAACATATGTATGTGCATCTCTGTGAGCTCTTGCTCTCTCAAGCATATCCTTCTGGATAGTATCAAGTATCTCTGGAAGCTTAACTGCAAGCTCATCTATAGCTACTGTAATCTTTTCTCTTGTATCACGGCGTACAACGATAGCCTGATTAGCTTCGATATCTCTTGGTCCCATCTCAACTCTTACCGGGATACCACGCATTTCCTGCTCTGAGAACTTCCAGCCTGGGTTCTTATCAGAATCATCAACCTTGACTCTGAGGCCTGCTGCCTTTATAGCATCTCTTACTTCATAAGCCTTATCAAGCACGCCTTCCTTCTTCTGCATGATAGGTATGATGTCAACCTGAACTGGTGCAACCTTAGGTGGAAGTACAAGTCCTGAATTATCACCGTGTGTCATGATAACAGCGCCGATAAGTCTTGTTGTTGTTCCCCATGATGTCTGGTGAACATACTTAAGCTTGTTATCTTTGTCTGTATACTGTATACCGAATGCCTTTGCAAATCCATCACCAAAGTTGTGGCTTGTTCCTGACTGGAGTGCCTTGCCATCATGCATAAGTGCTTCAATAGTGTATGTAGCCTCTGCACCTGCAAACTTCTCCTTATCTGTCTTACGTCCCTTGATAACTGGAATAGCAAGTACCTCTTCACAGAAGTCTGCATAAAGGTTAAGCATCTGCTGTGTACGTGCCTCTGCATCCTCTGCTGTTGCGTGTGCTGTATGTCCTTCCTGCCATAAGAACTCTCTTGAACGAAGGAAAGGTCTCGTTTCCTTCTCCCATCTTACAACTGAACACCACTGGTTATATACCTTTGGTAAATCTCTGTAAGACTGTATCTCATCCTTGTAGAAATCACAGAAAAGTGTCTCAGATGTTGGTCTTACACACATTCTCTCCTGAAGTGGATTGAGTCCGCCGTAAGTTACCCACGCTACCTCTGGTGCAAATCCTTCTACATGATCCTTTTCCTTTTCAAGAAGACTTTCTGGAATAAACATAGGAAGGTATACATTCTCAACACCTGTTTCCTTAAATCTTCTGTCCATCTCATTTTTTATATTCTCCCAGATTGCATATCCAGCCGGCTTGAATATCATACATCCCTTAACGCTTGAATATGACATAAGCTCTGCCTTCTTGCATACATCTGTGTACCACTGTGCAAAGTCTACATCCATGGAAGTAATCGCTTCTACTAACTTCTTATCCTCTGCCATAAATATACCTCATTCCTGCGCTGTGCGCGCTTCCTGTTAAATGTGCCGTAAGCTTGTAATTATGCCATAAAGTCAACTAATTATCAATGACCGTTAATTATACATTACAAACTCACATAATCTGTAATAGTCTAACATTTCCACCGATTATTTTCAAGGCATTTATTATAATCCATAACTAACCAAAACGGAAATTTTAATTATCCACCAAAAGCCTGTTGGAAACTTTTTCCCACTCTACAATCAAAATTTGCATTCTAGTATTATTACCTGGAAATAAAAGTTTTAGATAATGTCAGTGAAATTCCCCTTCATTTTCGATGCCACATAATATCTCTGAGCCTTCCCACTAAAGCTTTTATTATGACATAACTCACCGGTCCTGTAATAAATCCAGGTATCCCATAGGCAAGCAGTCCAACAAATATAATAACCAGCATTGCAAATGGTGATATTCCTAGTCTGTCACCCATACACTTTGACTCCATAATCTCTCTTACAAAATATGTTATCACGTATGCCACAAGCAATACTCCTGCCGCCCAGTAGTTTCTCATAATCACATTAAACACAGCCCACGGAATAAGTATAGTTCCCGTTCCGAACACAGGTAGCGCATCAACTATACCCACAATAATTCCAAGCACTACCGCATAAGGACTTCTTATTATAAAAAATGCTGCCATACTTATAAGCGAATTTATAAGCATAATTCTTAATTCTACTTTAAAGTAAATGTTGATAAGCCGCTTCACTTCACCCCACAGCATATATATCTCTTCCACAAATACGCTTTTACGCACCTGCAATCTCACTTCATTCATATCCGCCGACAGATATATGACCGATATAAAGCCTACTACAAGTCCGCCTGCAACTATAACTACATTTTTTATAACTGGAACTGATATATGAAATATTTTTTCAGGCATTATACCTGCCACCTTACGCCCACACATTATGAGCATGTCCAGACAGCAGCCTCCCTCAAGCCCAAGGAATTCGTCCGTCTGAAGACATATTCTTGCTGTCTGCTGCCTTATTCCTATCGTATTATAATCCCAGTTTTTAAGAAAGCTGCTGACCTCATTCGCACCCGTTATAACTGCGAGTATAAGAAGCACTACTATAATAATTGTAATAACAGACATGATAATTGTTGCTATAATGCTTTTTATTCGGTGCTCGGGATGTTTTTTATTTTTCTTATCGTTACTTTTATGCTCATTATAAGACCTGGCATTATTCTGATACATGCCGTTTTTATATGCATTATTTCTACTTTTATCATTCTGATTTATATTATTTTTATTATAATGATTTCTGTCATCAGGACATTTATTTATATCATTATTTCTACCACTATTATCACTGCCTTCTATTCCACCTTTATCTTTCCTTGTTCTATCTTTGTTCTTTCTTACGCCTTTATATATCCAGCCTGATATACTATTGACCTGTTTTTCTACAATAAGCGCGACAAGAACACCTAACACAAAAGGCCAGACATATACAAGCAGGTATTTAAAGCTCACGTACACTGCAAGCGTTATTATAATTATCCCAACAAGATACTTAAGCTTCCTGCCATATTCATTATTGGCAGTTTCATTATCACCATAACCATTATTCCCATACCGGCACATAAAATAATCACCTCCGTAGAAGTATTCCACAGAGGTGTTAAGCATATACATTTAAAGTACTTTTTATTTTAAATATCCTAAAATCCCGGTGACACTTCATATGTCCTGCCGTCAACTGTAAGGCTGACAGCGCACAGTGCGATACAGCCTCTCTTAAGGCGTGTGCCCTTTAGCTGCCTTACTGCCTGCAAAGCACGTTCACCACCATACTTTCCATCGCCAATGACTGGCATATTTCTTGATGAAAGCTGTACTCTTATCTGATGATGTCTTCCTGTTATAAGATGAATATCAAGTCTTGCTATGTCCGTTTCCTCGTCATATGATAACAGCTTATAAAAAAGACGTGCCTCCTTTGCACCTGTCTTTCCTTTAGGAACAACTGACGACTCATTATTCTTAGCATCCTTTAAAAGATTATCAACAAGCTCACCCCCGGATGCCTCTGGTTTTCCACAAACAAGCACCTGATAATGTTTACAAAGCGACTCCTTCTGCATAAGTGCAGAAAGCCTAGCCGCCTCTTTCTTATTCTTAGCCATAAGCACAAGCCCAGATACAGGACGGTCAAGTCTGTTTATTATAGCTGCGTAAGCTTCTTCACCCTTGCTTTTTCTATATGTAAGAACTTCACTTACAAGATCCATCTCAAACGACTTTCCGCTCTGCGACAGTTGTCCCGCCGGCTTGTTTAATATAATCTTATCTTTATCCTCGTATACTATATCCATCTTAACTAATAATTCCAATACTCTTAATCCACTTTGTAAAAAGCACTTTCCACTCACCAGTCTGTGCAGAATCATCACCGCAGCCATAACCATGTCCACCTGTTCTGAATATGTGAAGTTCAGCACTTACCCCGGCTTTTCTTGCTGCCATATAAAAGCCCACACTGTTCTCAGACAATGTTATTCTGTCATCATCTGTTTCACATATAAATACTGGCGGCATATCTGGTCTTACAAGCTTATCCGGATTATACTTATGCAATATCTTTGCCTTACTGTCACTGATTCTTTCAAGCACCTGTTCTTCAGACATATATCTTTTGCCTGCTTCAATACAATCGTCAATACTTATAACTGGATATGAACAAACAGCAAAATCTGGTCTTGCTGATAGTTCATCATATTCATCCTTATACTTATAATCTGCATACACATCGCTTTCATACGCTGTTGATAACAACGCTGCCATAAAGCCTCCTGCTGAAAAGCCCATAACGCCTATCTTGGCTTCATCTATACCGAATTCCTGCGCCCTTCCTCTTATAACTCTCATTGCGCGCATAGCATCTATAAGTGGAACATCCTCTGCATTATCATGTTCATCTGATGGAAGTCTGCATTCAAGAACAAATGCAGCTATTCCCATACTATTAAGCCACTTTGCAACATCTTCACCTTCAAAGTTGTATACAAGGCGTCTGAACGCACCTCCTGGAATAATCAATACTGCCGGAATCCTCTCTCCATCTGTACTGTTACCAATACCATCAGGTGTATAAGGAATAATATCCGGATCTGTAATATTCTGCACTATATGCTTTACTCTTCCATCAGGCATATCTTCAGTGTAATATTTTCTTGTAAGCTTAAGGTTCTGCGAACCCGGGGCCCCATGCTCAAACAGCCTTATCTTGTTTACCGGTGTCTTAAACACATCATCCTGCATATCTGTCATATCTACTCCTCCCTGCTTTCAAGAAAAAGAAGCTTATTTGCCTGAAGGCTTAACTGCTCATACTGCATCATCATACGGTCTTCACCATATTCTTCTGAAAGTACCTCATAACCCTCAAACTTAATAAGACATTTGAAATATTCTTCTACATCTGCTGTTTCTTTAATAACAACCTCACTATATGCAAGTCCTTCGCCCGACTCCTGATAATCAGGACGGAAAAAAAGCTCTCCGGTAAGTATATTCTCTTTGTCAGCCACAAGCACGGCTCTTGCATAATACTTATTACTGTCTGTTGTTGCAAGACGTATCTTTCTTAATGGTGCCATTGTCTTGTCATTCATTGCATTGGCTTTCTTAATTTCTTCTGCATCAAAATATTTCTTCTCTATAATCATAATAATCCTCATTTCTGCGCACTTTTTCGCGCATAACGGGTTTGTGTCAAGTGTGCGCAGGCACAAATCTCGCGCGTGAACATGACTATCTGTTAGTTAACGGTTTCCAAAATGATACATCCTGAACTTAAATAAAACTACTCCTACAAAAGCATCTTTAGGAGTTTCGCCAAAATATCTGCTGTCATAAGATGCATCAGTATTATCACCTAATACATAATATCCATCTGTTGACTTGTCAGCATAATATCTTTTAATTATTTCAGGTACATCATGCTCAAATTCAGGTATCTTTGATGTGTCAAGTATAATTACATCTTTGTCTTTAGGTGTAACCCATTTAGATAAAATAATATAATCGCCATCAAGAAATGAAGGCATCATTGAATTACCCTGAACACGCCCTAAACAAAGCATTCCTGACCAACCTAATATAATAATAACAAGCGTAACTATCACAATAGCAGTCATCCACTTGTCAGCTTTCATTACTTCCAATAATTTTTTCATATTTTATCAAAACGCTCTATCTTACAACTTAAACCGATACCCAACGCCCCATATCGTTTCAATATACTGAGGCTTGCTTGTATCAAGTTCAATCTTCTCTCTTATCTTCTTGATATGGACTGTAACTGTAGCTATGTCACCGATAGAATCCATATCCCAGATTTCCTTGAACAGCTCTTCCTTTGTGTATACATGATTAGGATGCTCTGCTAAGAAAGTAAGAAGGTCAAATTCCTTCGTTGTAAATACTTTCTCCTCGCCATTTACAAATACTCTTCTTGCAGTCTTATCTATCTTGATACCACGTATCTCGATAATATCATTTTCAGGCTGCGCGCTGTTTACAAGTCTTTCATATCTTGAGAGGTGTGCCTTCACTCTTGCAACAAGCTCACTTGGACTGAAAGGCTTAGTCATATAATCATCAGCACCAACTCCAAGGCCTCTTATCTTATCGATATCCTCTTTCTTTGCAGATACCATAATAATAGGTGTGTTCTTAACTTCTCTTATTTTCTTGCATATCTCAAAGCCATCTATGCCAGGAAGCATAACATCAAGAATATATATGTCATAATCCCCGTCAAGTGCCTCTGCAAGACCGCTTGTTCCATCCTTACATGTAGTTACAGTAAAACCGCTTAACTCAAGATAATCCTTTTCAATATCTGCGATTGCTTCTTCATCTTCAACTATTAATACTTTACTCATATACATTTCCCTTTCATGGTTTTATTTTAATATTTACTTAATTCTGATGTTCATTTTCCTTATACTTAAGGAAGTTCAGATGCATCGTGGTTCCTTCGCCCTCGACACTCTCTGCCCATATCTTGCCTTTATGGTCTTCTACTATCTTCTTTACTATGGCAAGTCCTATTCCGCTACCACCCTGCTTAGAATTGCGGGATTCATCAGTTCTGTAAAATCTTTCAAATATTCTTGAAATATCCTTGCCCGCTATACCCTTTCCGTTATCCGCCATAACAATATGGATGTAATCACCCTCATCATAAAGGTCTATATCTATCTTTCCCTTTCTTCCTTCTGCCATATACTTGACAGAATTACTGATTATGTTATTGATAACTCTCTTTAACTGTTCAGGGTCTGCTACAATTATAGCCGGCTCTGTTATGTGGTTTCTGTAGTTAAGCTCTATGCCTGCTGCATCAAGCTCTGTTCCTATCTCATCACAGCAGTCATCAAAGTAATCAGATATGTTAAGCTTTATAAATGTATACAATATCCTGTTGGCATCAAGTCTTGAATATATCGTAAGCTCATCAATAAGCTTATCCATGTCATTAACCTTGTTAGCTATCGTCTTAACATACTTTGCCTGCTTTTCCGGAGTATCTGCAACTCCGTCCCTTAAGCCCTCCACATAACCCTTAATAGCTGTAAGTGGCGTCTTTAAGTCGTGCGAAATATTTCTTATAAGCTCTTTTTCTTCCTTATCGGACTGTATTTTATCCTCTGAAGACTTCTTAAGGATAAGCCTCATTTCCTCAAAATCTTTACATACATCTCCAATCTCGTTATTAGGAACCTTCGGCATCTCAAAGTCAAAGTTACCTTCTTTAATATTGTCTGTTGCAAGCTTCAGCTTATTAACCGGCTTTATAATAGAACTGTATATCCACAGGTTCAGTATAAGGCTTGTAACTACAAGTATCACTATTATAATAAAAGCAAGCTGCCATAACATCTGCTTTATCTGTGGCACGCTCTGCTTAACCGATGTAATAATCGATACACTGTAAATGTTACCTAAATCATCAGAAAAATCAACCTGCTTTATAAGACTGTGATATGCACCACCTTTATATGTAGCAACATCTGTAACATTATTCTCATCTGTTTCATATTCTGGCAGAATTCTGGCAAGTTCTGTGTTAGAATACTGAGTTGAGTTATATGTCACATTATTATTCTTTCTTACAACAAGCTTTGACAGTCTTTCATCCAGAGTGTTACCTAAAGACTCAAGATATGCCCTGTTGTTAAATGAGGTTGGATTATCCTCTGCCTGCTCTTTTATCTGTTCATACACATCATCAGTAATACTTCCAAACAACGTCATAGGTGAGTAAAAGTACAGCAGTACCGTATCGCCCTCTACGTTATATGCCTTGCATATGCTGTCTGACTGTATCTTAAATATACCTACAACAAGCACACAAAGCATAAGCGCCGGAAGTACAACCATAACGCAGAACGAAACTTTCAGCTTATCTTTTAACTTCATATACTCTCCATTCCTGCGTATTCACATATTTTTTATTGAATTTTTCTTATTCTGATACATCTATGCCAAAATATGTCTTGTTCTGTACATATATATGATATGAGGATCAAATGGTATTTTGACTCTTTAATCATCTTTACTTATATCAGTTAACTTATTTAATTTTAACACATTTTAACATAATATTTGTAAAAAAAAGATAAAAATATATAAAAACTGCGAAAATCATTATATATTCAATATTATAAAGCAAGCTGTCTAACATCCAGCCTTAATCATAATACTAAATATATATAATCTCCGCAGTCCTTATCTTATTAAATATGCATTTTTAATATACATTCTTGTTAATAGCTATATCTTGCAACTCATATAGATGCACATTCATTAGCCTATCTTTAACTTAAACTTCTGAAGCTCCCTTTCTGAGTCAACCTTTGCAATAACCGCGCCAAGTGCTGAAAGCTTACCTTCAAAGTCCTCATATCCTCTCTGGATATACTCTATATCATCTATCTCTGATATACCGTCAGCCGCAAGTGCTGCAATAACTAACGCTGCTCCAGCTCTTAAGTCGGGAGCTGAAAGCTGTGCTGATGTAAAATGCTCCACGCCCTCTATATAGGCTGTATTACCTTCAACTTTAATCTTAGCTCCCATCCGGTTAAGCTCATCTACATACTTGAATCTGTTTTCAAATATGCTCTCAGTTACCATACTTGAACCCTTGGCAAGCGCAAGCGCAACTGCTATCTGTGGCTGCATATCTGTTGGGAAACCTGGGTATGGAAGTGTCTTGACATTAGTACTTCCAACCTCTCCCTGTGCTATAACTCTTATCCAGTCGTCACCCTCTATAAGCTCGCATCCCATCTCATTAAGCTTTGCCGTTATAGACTCAAGATGCTTAGGTATAACATCCTTTATAACAATATCGCCATGTGTAGCTGCTGCTGCCATCATAAATGTACCTGCCTCTATCTGGTCAGGAATGATAGAATATGAACATCCATGCAGTCTTGGTACTCCCTTTATTCTTATAACATCTGTACCAGCTCCTTTTATATTAGCGCCCATAGCATTAAGGAAGTTGGCAACGTCAACAATATGAGGCTCCTTAGCTGCATTTTCAAGGATAGTTTCTCCCTCTGCCATACATGAAGCCATCATAAGATTAATCGTGGCACCTACTGTTACTACATCAAAATATATGTGTCCGCCAACAAGCTTTTCCGCCTTGGCACTCACAACTCCGTGGTCTATCTCTACCTTTGCACCAAGAGCCTTAAATCCCTTAAGATGCTGGTCTATCGGTCTGCTTCCTATATTACATCCACCTGGAAGTGCAACATTGGACTCGTTATACTTTCCAAGAAGTGCTCCAAGAAGATAATAAGAAGCCCTTATTTTTCTTATATACTCATACTCTACATTAAGGTCACATATAGAGCCACCATTTATCTGAACTGTATTATTATATACATACTTTACTTTTGCGCCTATTCCCTCAATTGCCTGAAGCAATACTCTTGTATCCCTTACGTTAGGCACATTCTCTATTGTTACTGTCTCATCTGTCATAATCGCTGCTGCCAGAATACCAAGTGCTGCATTCTTAGCTCCACCTATGGACACTTCTCCACAAAGTGGCACTCCACCTTTGACAACATACTGTTCCATACTTCGCACCTCAATTATCACTTACTTAATTATATCTATCACTTTAGTTTCTCAATCTTATTATAATGTGAGCCTCCAGATTCGCTTCTGGCACTCACATTATATTATGATATCCTGCCACAAAGTCCAATCATATATTCCAAACAACTTTTGCCGCTGATATCATATATAGTGTCTATATTAAATATTATATACATAGCAGCTATATATACTGCATCATAGCTGGTGGCTTTTGGCACCAACATCATATATATCATTATATTCCAAATGTATCATAAGTAATCATCAATACTCAAAAATATATTACCAATGTATACTCATAATTGATTATTATAAATAATGTTGATATTCAAATCAATATCTTTATGATTATATCATACCTTTTTATTATGTCAACGATATTCAGTTAAAAACAGGGCATGGATTGCATATCCACGCCCCTAATTCATAAGCATCCTTAATTCTTGTTCACATAATCAAGTGGATTAACTCTTCTGCCATCTATCCATATTTCAAAATGCACATGTGGCGTTGTACTGTCACCTGTACTTCCACTAAGAGCTACCTGTTCACCTTGCTTTACCTGCTGTCCTTCATTTACAGTAATCTGACTGTTATGCCCATACCTTGTGATACTGCCATCCTCATGTTGTATATCTACACAATATCCATAACCTGAATACCATCCTGCTCTTGTTACAACACCATCTCTTGCTGCTTTTACAGAAGTTCCTATGCTGCATGACCAGTCCACACCATAATGCATTTCTCCATCCCTTAAACCATATCCTGATGAAAATGTTCCACCATTAATTGGCTTAATATATGCGGGAGGAGTAAGTGTTCCTACCGCTATTCTTGCCGGCTTAGACTCTACTGTAACATTTTCCTTAGTTATCTGTCTGTCAACTTCCTTGCCATTCTCATAAGTAACCGTGGCAACTACTGAACGATGACCTGTAGTACCCTCACTAAGTACATAATTAGTTCCTCTATAGTTGTTATTATCATCCATATACTGCGGCTCTGCCTGATAATCTTCCTCATATGAAAGCTGCTTTGTAGTAATAACTGTTATATCTGACTTGGGCACTGTTATAACAAGCTCATTTCCTGGAACTACAACTGTATCCTCGTCATAATCCTTATTGAGCTTTAACAGGTCATCTAAAGACATATCATGGTCTTTTGCTATCTGTGAAAGAGTATCTCCTTCTTTAACAATATAATAAGTATTAGTCTGACTTTCCTTTGTTATATCATTATATGCATCCTGCACTGTTGATAGTTCAACTTTATCTGCATATACTGCATTGACTGATATATCCTGTGCAAAACCTATAGCCTGAATTTCGTCAGGTGTCTTCTTGCTCTCACCATTAGAACTTTCACTGTCTTCAAAGAATGAGGCAACTATCTGTGTATCCTGAACTGTAGTCTCTTCATTCTTCTCTATAGCTACCATATATGTTCCGTCTGCTGCCGGGTCTGCCTTAATAACAGGCTCAAACTCACTTGCCCTGTTATATGGCTGTATAAGCTTTGTAAATAACTCCTCTACTTCCTGTTTGGATGAAAGATTGACTGTATAATCACCTATTCTTACTGTGTATGCAAGCTGGTCTTCTACATTAACTATACAATCAAATAGCTGGCTGTATATAGAACTCTCAAGCTCCTTTTCTGACATTCTTTGTGCTATCGCCCTGTTTTCCCTGTCAATCTGGACATCGCAGTCCATATATACATAATCATCAAGCTGCTGACTTAACTGTAATCTCGCATTCGCCAGCGCAACATTAACCTCTTCCTCTGTATTGGCTGCCCCAACAGGTGTACCTTGAATAGATATGCTGTAATATCCAACCTCATTGTTAAGCATCTTTTTGGAAACAAATGGAATACCAACCACGATTGCAAGACAAGCCGCAAACATAGTTGAGATAAATGTAGTTCTTATCTTTCTACCATATCTTGTGATGCGTGTCATACGTTCCTCCAATATATTGTATCAATAACAGAATTAATCCCCGTAATAATTCTGTAACATTTTTGTAACAAATTTATACTACCACGCATACATTTATTTGTAAAGCATTTTTCAGTACTTTAAAAAGGTTTTATATATATTTTATAAATACAAATATTCAGTCTATTATTTCTTTTTTACTGAGTATCCGAAACGTCCAAGATGTTCGCCCAATGCATAGTACTGACCATGTGAATATGACACAAGTTCGGCCTTTTCAAGATGAAGAGTTCCCTTCTTATCAAGCAGTGATTCATCGACATTAACTGCCACTACCTCTGCTATAAACATATCATGGCTTCCAAGTTCTATGATGTCCTTTACTTTACATTCGATATTGACAGGGCTTTCTTTGATAGCCGGTGCGTTTATCTTGACTGACTTTTCCGGTGTCAGGTGCATATCTGCAAACTTATCTGTGTCCTTTCCTGACCTCACACCGCAATAGTCGGTTGCACGACACAGTCTTTTAGTTGTGAGGTTTATGACAAATTCACCTGACTCTTTTATTATATTATGGCTGTATCTTTCTTTTCTCACCGATATTGACACCATCGCAGGGTCGGAACATATTGTTCCTGCCCACGCAACTGTTATAATATTGGGCTTTTCGTCACCTCTCTGGCAGCTTACCATAACTGCTGGAACTGGGTATAGCATATTTCCGGGTTTCCATGTCTGTTTACTCATATTGTATTACTCCTTGTCTTCTTTTTTATTGTTTTGTCTGATTGGCTTTCTTCTGCAATATTTGCGCTTTGCTAGCTTTTTTAACTTCCGCTAATTCACCGTGCAGGTTCAAGAAAGCTGTCGCTTTCTTGAACTGTCGGGCTGCGCCCTATCAGACAAAAGAATAAATAAGCGCTTTGTGCCAGCACAAGCGCTCCTTTATTCTTTCGTCTGGCACGGCTTGGCTTACACACAGTATACTACAAATTTTTTGAAAGTTTCTACTATATATCGAAGTATTCTTCAAATTATTTTCATATGTGCTTTAACTTTAACAAATTAATGAATTTCTTCAATTTATCAACGCATTTCAGTTGTATCATTGGCTTAATTATGTTAATATTATTTTAATAAAATATTCATAATGAATTGGAAGTCACGAGGGATTCTGATTCATATTTTTATTATTATTTATTATTTTAATTGGAGGACATTTATGTTAGGAAATGTTATCGTAGGACAGTCTGGTGGACCAACTTCCGTAATCAATTCAAGTCTTGCAGGTGTATTTAAGACAGCAAAGGACAGAGGAGCTAATAAGGTATATGGTATGCTTCACGGAATTAAAGGGCTTCTTGATAAGCAGTATGTAGACCTTTCAGAGAAGATTAAGACTGATATCGATATTGACCTTTTAAAAAGAACACCTTCTTCTTACTTAGGTTCATGTCGTTATAAGCTTCCTGAAATCTCAGATGACAGAGAAACTTATGAGAAGATTTTCGAAATCCTTAGAGAACTCAATATATCTTACTTCTTCTATATTGGTGGTAACGATTCAATGGATACTATCAAGAAGCTTTCTGATTATGCACTCCTTATCGGAAGCGACATAAAGTTTATGGGTGTTCCTAAGACTATCGACAACGACCTTGCAGTTACAGACCATACTCCTGGCTTTGGTAGTGCTGCCAAGTTTATTGCCGCTACTATGAAAGAGATTATACGTGATGGTCTTGTTTATGATTATCCAACAGTTACTATCGTTGAGATTATGGGACGTAATGCCGGATGGCTTACAGCAGCTTCTGCACTTGCAAGAGGCGAAGACTGTGAAGGCGTAGACCTTATTTATCTTCCAGAGAAGGTATTTGATATCGACCACTTCCTTGAAAGAGTTAAGGAGATAGCTTCTAAGGGTCGTTCAATGGTTATCGCTGTTTCAGAAGGTATCAAGGTTATGGACGGAAGATATGTATTCGAACTTTCAGAGCATGTAGAGTTTGTTGATGCTTTCGGTCATAAGCAGTTAGCTGGTTCTGCTAAGTTCCTTGCTAACAAAGTGGGTTCTGAACTTGGTATCAAGACAAGAGCTATCGAATTATCTACACTTCAGCGTTGTGCAGCACATATGACATCACGTACAGATATCACAGAAGCTTTCAACGTTGGTGGTGCTGCTGTTAAGGCTGCATTTGAAGGTGAAACCGGTAAGGTTGTAGTACTTAAGAGAGTTTCTGATGACCCATATATGTGCATTACTGAAACTCATGATGTTCATCAGATTGCTAACATCGAAAAGAAGGTTCCACTTGAGTGGATTACAGAGGATGATTTCGTTACAGAAGACCTTATTCACTATATCAGACCATTGATTCAGGCTGAACTCTCACCAATCATGGTTGATGGTCTTCCAAGACATCTTAATGTAAACATGGATTAGTATACGATTATATGCTTAAGAGCATATAATAACCTCGCCTATACTTTTCTATAATTTTATTGTACATAGCTATAGGAAACCGCCCCATATCTGGACATCCATTCAGATATGG
>FR886288.1 GCA_000436535.1 Eubacterium sp. CAG:252
ATGTGTGCTCTTTCTTCTGCCTTGTTTAAGTCGTACTTAGTTCTTCTTGTTACTACATCCTCCTGATGCATAAGATAGTACTTAAGCATTTCGTAAAGATTAAGAACCTTTGGCTGGTTATCAACAAGTGCAAGCATTATCACGCCAAATGTATCCTGAAGCTGTGTATGCTTATAAAGCTGGTTAAGTATGATGTTTGGATTAACATCTCTTCTTAGCTCTATCGCTATACGCATACCTTCCCTGTCTGACTCATCTCTTAAGTCAGTAATTCCATCTATTCTCTTGTCCCTTACAAGCTCGGCAATCTTCTCGATAAGTCTTGCCTTGTTTACCATATAAGGGAGTTCCGTTACAACTATTCTGTTCTTTCCATTAGCCATAGGCTCAATATTAGTAACAGCTCTTACTCTTATCTTGGCTCTTCCTGTTCTGTACGCCTCTTCTATAGCTGTCTTTCCGATTATTGTACCACCGGTTGGAAAATCAGGGCCTTTTACTATTTCTAATATTTCTTCAAGAGTAGTATCCCTATCTTCATTTATCCTGTTATCTATAATCTTAACAACTGCACCTATAACTTCTCTTAAGTTGTGAGGTGGAATATTAGTTGCCATACCTACTGCTATACCCGATGTACCATTGACTAACAGATTAGGATATCTTGATGGAAGAACTGTAGGTTCCTTCTCTGTTTCATCAAAGTTTGGTATAAAATCAACAGTATTTTTATTAAGGTCTGCTGTCATCTCTGTCGATATTTTGCTAAGTCTTGCCTCAGTATATCGCATGGCTGCTGCACCATCTCCATCAACCGAACCAAAATTGCCATGTCCGTCAACAAGTGGATATCTCGTATTGAAGTCCTGTGCAAGCTTTACAAGTGCCTCATAGATAGATGAATCTCCATGGGGATGATACTTACCCATTGTATCACCTACGATACGGGCACACTTTCTATGTGGTTTGTCCGGACCATTGTTAAGCTCAACCATAGAATACAGAATTCTTCTCTGAACCGGCTTAAGACCATCTCTTACATCTGGCAATGCTCTTGATGCGATAACGCTCATTGCATAGTCTATGTAATAATCCTTCATAGTCTTCTGCATATCTACTTCCTGAACTTTATCAAAGATATGTTCATCCATTTGATTAATTCCTTTCTTTGCTGCATTATTACATGCAGACTCTATATTCATTGCTATTTCATATGTATCTGAAAATCATATCTGCATTTATATCATACAGATTTAATAACCATTTATCTGATGATAATTCTACTAAATATCAAGATTTCTTACATACTTTGCATTACTTTCGATGAATTCACGTCTTGGCTCAACCTTATCACCCATAAGTGTTGAAAATGTAACATCAAGCTCTGCTTCATCATCTTCCTTCATATCAACACGTAAAAGTACTCTCTTATGTGGGTCCATAGTAGTATCCCAGAGCTGTTCTGCATCCATTTCACCAAGACCCTTATATCGCTGTACCTTGTTATTCTGGTCTCTGCCTATCTCTGTCATAATCTTATTAAGTTCATCATCACTGTAGGCATACCATACCTTCTTATTCTTCTCAACCTTGTAAAGAGGTGGCTGTGCAAGATATACATGCCCCTGCTTTATAAGGTCTGGCATAAATCTGTAGAAGAATGTAAGAAGTAATGTTGCAATATGCGCACCATCAACATCGGCATCAGTCATAATGATTATCTTGTGATATCTTAACTTGCTTATATCAAAATCCTCATGAATACCAGTACCAAATGCTGTAATCATCGCCTTTATTTCTTCATTTCCAAGAATTCTGTCAAGTCTTGCCTTCTCTACGTTAAGAATCTTACCACGAAGTGGAAGTATCGCCTGTGTTGCACGGCTTCTTGCAGTCTTAGCTGAACCACCGGCTGAATCTCCCTCAACGATGTATATTTCGCAGTTTTCAGGATTTTTGTCAGTGCAGTCTGCAAGCTTTCCCGGAAGAGAAGTACTCTCAAGTGCTGTCTTTCTTCTTGTAAGGTCTCTTGCCTTTCTTGCAGCCTCCCTTGCTCTTTGTGCAAGTAAAGACTTCTCACATATAGCCTTTGCAACAGAAGGATTCTGCTCAAGGAATATCTGAAGCTGCTCTGATACTATGCTGTCAACAGCACTTCTTGCAACTGTGTTTCCAAGCTTCTGCTTAGTCTGTCCCTCAAACTGAGGGTCTTCTATCTTTACACTTACTATTGCTGTAAGACCTTCTCTTATATCATCACCTGAAAGACTCTGCTCACTCTCTTTAAGAATTTTGTTCTTTCTTGCATAATCGTTAAACGTCTTAGTCATTGCATTTCTAAAGCCTGCAAGGTGAGTTCCGCCCTCTGGAGTCTTTATGTTATTAACAAATGAGTCTACAACCTCATTAAATCCATCATTGTGCTGGAATGCCACTTCTACCTGGACATTATCCTTAACACCTTCACAGTATATCACCTTACTGTAAAGTGGCTCCTTGCTCTTGTTTATATACTCAACGAACTCTCTTATACCACCCTCATAGTGGAATGTTTCTTCCTTTTCCTGACCTTCTCTTAAGTCAGTAAGAATAATTTTAATTCCCTTTGTCAGGAACGCCATTTCTCTTAATCTGTGCTTTAATATATCGTACTCAAATACAGTTGTTTCCTGAAATATCTCTTTATCAGGTAAAAATGTTACTTTAGTTCCTGTCTGTTCTACAGGACAATCGCCTACTGTCTTTAATGCATAGCATACGTCACCTCTTTCGTAACGCTGCTCGTAGATATGTCCATTTCTTTTTACTTCAACTTCCATCCATTCGGATAATGCATTTACAACTGAAGCGCCTACACCGTGAAGTCCGCCGGATACCTTGTATCCTCCACCGCCGAACTTACCACCGGCATGTAACATTGTATACACGACTTCAATGGCAGGCTTTCCTGTTTCATGATTAATATCTACAGGTACACCTCGTCCATTATCTGTAACTGTTATTGAATTATCCTTATTGATGAATACCTTAATAACATTACAGTAACCTGCAAGTGCCTCATCAACTGCATTATCTACTATCTCATAAACAAGATGATGTAAACCTCTTCCAGATGTACTGCCTATATACATACCTGGTCTTTTTCTAACAGCTTCAAGACCCTTTAATATCTGAATCTGATCTCCACCATAATTCTGCTCTGCCATATTACCTCATTTCTGCGGCAGCATCACCGCATTGTACGTGACTTACTGTTCCATTAGTTACTTTGAAAACTTTATTAATATTAATTCTGTTATTAATAAATTCATCCAATCCTGTACATGTGATAATTGTCTGAATATCACCTATACTGTTAAGCAGATAATTCTGCCTGCTGCTGTCAAGCTCTGAAAGCACATCATCTAAAAGCAGTATCGGATTATTACCGGTAAGCTTCTTTACAAGCTCTATCTCTGATAACTTAAGAGAGAGCGCAGTTGTCCTCTGCTGCCCCTGCGAGCCATACTTTCTTACATCCTGTCCATTAATATAAAACACAAGGTCGTCCTTATGGGGACCTGTCCCTGTAGTCTTATATCTTATGTCCTTATCTCTTGATGACTGTACCATATTCTCAAAGCCTTCCACTGTTGTATAAGGTTCATACTTAACACTAAGACTTTCCTTACCACCTGTAAGATTAGAATGAATACTGCTTATAATATTATTAAGCTCTTCTACAAACTTAATTCTTCCATCTATTATGCTGCTGCCAAAACGCACAAGCTGCATATCCCATATATCAAGAGTCGCTAAAAGTTCATCTGACATATTAAAAGATAATTCCTTAAGAAGCTTATTGCGCTGTACCAGCACTTTATTATAATTGACAAGATTACTGAGATATATTTTGTTAAGCTGGCTTAACTCCATATCCATAAATCTTCGCCTTTCCGATGGACCATTTTTAATGATATTAAGATCCTCAGGTGAAAACAGTACTATCTGTATTATACCAAAGAGGTCAACTGCCTTTTTTATTGGTATCCCATTAATGGCAATCCCCTTTGCTTTATTACCCTTAAGATGCATATCTATGCGGTAATTAATATTATTTTTTAGTACATTTGCCTTTATATGTGATTCTGACTCTCCGAATCTTATTATTTCCTTGTCCTTGCTTCCACGGTGTGACCTTGAAGTAGCACACATATAGATAGATTCAAGGATATTAGTCTTACCCTGTGCATTATCACCGTATATAATATTGACATTTTTATCGAAATTCATATCAAGAATATCATAATTACGGTAATTTTTTAAATCTAGAGATTCAATAACCACTGTTTCACCTGCCAAAATTTATTGTTATTAACGCTTGATAGTAAGCTTACTGCCATTAAACTCAATGACTTCACCACCCACAAGCTTCTTTCCACGCTGTGTTTCAACAACTCCGTTTACCTTAACAAGTCCACTCTGGATAACATCTTTAGCCTCCACTCCGGACTCAACAAAACCTACAGCTTTAATAGCCTGACCTAACTTGATGAACTCGTCACCATTTCTTATAGTTAATTCTTCCATATAATCTCCATATAAATACAAATAATATATTATTTAAACATCTTTTTACTCACGAATTCGCGTTAATACGTTTTTAGTCCTTTTTCGCATTACTATTCGTTACTGTCTAAAAAAAGTAAATGTCTGCTTTGCAGCCGCTTTCTTTTTTCTACGCACACTACATTATGCAGTAAAGTTTACTGGAAGTATAAGATATATATATGACTGGCTGGCATCTCTTATAAAGCAAGGTGCTTTAGGATTAACAAGATATATGTCAACATTTTCATCATCTATAACTCTTAATGCATCCATAAGGAACTTAGGGTTAAAGCCTATCATAAGGTCCTTACCCTCTTTCTTTATGTTAATATCTTCATTAAACTTACCCTTAGAAGAATTAACTGTTACTTCTAATGAACCATCTGTAATATTAATGATGATAGGCTTCTTTTCACTCTCAGTAATAAGAAGATTAGCTCTGTCTATAGAACCTATAAATTCTTTTTTATTAATAACAACCTTTGTTTCATAATCACTTGATAACATCTGGTTAATCTTAAAATATTCTCCTTCAATAAGTCGTGATACAACTATAGTATTATCGAATTCAAATAATATATGATTATTAGTAAAGTATATGTTTACCATATTTTCTGCATCAGTAGACATGAGCTTACTTATTTCCTGTAAAGTCTTACCTGGAACAACTGCCTTTACATCGTCAGCTCTTCCTTCCAGTTGTATACTTCTTATAGCGATCCTATGACCATCAAGACCTACAACCTTAAGAGTATTGTCAGATACTTCAAACAGTTCTCCTGTCATCATTTTATTATTATCATTAGGCGCTGTAGAAAAAATAGTTTGGTTAATTATCTCTTTGAGATTAAATTGTGAAATAGTAATCATCTTATCTTTATCAATAATTGGTAAGAAGGAAAAATCTTCACCAGACTTACCTGCAATGTTGATCTTACTCTTTTCACATGTAATTAAAGAGGTATAGTTAGAATCAGTTGAAATAGTAACTTCATTGTCAGGAAACCTTCTTACGATCTCAGAGAAAAGCTTTGCTTCAATAGCTACTTTACCTTTTTCTATGATCTCGCCCTCTACTATAGTTTCTATACCAAGTTCCATGTCATTACTAGTAAACTTGATTACATTAGTAGTAGCATCAATTAATATGCACTCTAAAATATTCATAGTGGTACGTGTAGGTACAGCTTTCATTACAATACCTACAGCTTTGCTAAGTTCGCTTTTTGAAAATACAAGTTTCATAATTGTTTAAAACTCCTTTCGGTGTTCGAAGAACTTCCCCAAACACATATATAAATAAATATAATTCAGTAGTAGTTATAGTAGGGGCTGTTAATATGTTAAAAAGTCGTTTCAGCCCAGTAAATATCAGTCTTAGCTAAAAGGATAATCCAGTTAAAATGAACTGATTATCCTGTTAAAAATTCTAAAAAATTGTTGATAAAAAACTTAGTGGTAAATGCACCAAAAAAGTTATAAATGTTAATTAACATAAAAAGCACATATTATAAACAGATTATACTAAATGCAATGTGGAAAAATCCACAATCTGTTGATAACTTTGTGGATAACTGTTGAAAAACCAGTTAATCAATGTGTATAAGATCACGAAGGATTGATCTTTTTGATGATAATATCAATAGTATTGCGTACTGATTCATTCTGGACAACTTCTTTGGCAATCTTTTCAGCTCCGTGGATAACTGTCGTATGGTCTCTGTTACCAAGAGCTTTACCAACTGCCTGAAGCGGTGCTGTCGTCATCTGACGGCACAGATACATGGCAATCTGTCTTGGATGAACAATGTTCGCATTACGCTTTGAAGAGATAATATCATCGTACTTTACATTAAAGTGGTCCGCTACAGTCTGAATGATAAGTTCAGGTGTAATCTCCTTCTTGGCATCCGGAGATATAAGGTCTTTAAGCGTCTGTTCAGCGAACTCCACAGTAATATCAGTGTGCGATAACTTAGAAAATGCTGAAAGCTTGGTGAGAGCACCCTCAAGCTCCCTTATACTTGATTTGATGTGTGTTGCAACATAGTCCTGTACTTCATAAGGAATATCAAGCTCAGATAATTCAGCCTTTCTTTTTATAATAGCCATCTTTGTTTCGTATGTAGGAATCTGTATATCCACAGGAAGACCCATCTCGAATCTCGTACGAAGACGTTCAGAAAGAGTTTCCATTTCCTTAGGTGGCTTATCAGAAGATATAACAATCTGCTTTCTGTCCTGATACAGCGAATTAAATGTATGGAAGAACTCCTCCTGAGTTGACTCCTTTCCTATTATAAACTGAATATCATCGATAAGAAGCACATCAATGTTTCGGTAACGGTTTCTGAATGCCGCATTACCCTTCTCTGCGTTCTCTTTATTACGGATAGCATCAATAAGTTCGTTGGTAAATGTTTCACTGGTAACATACAAAACCTTCTTATTAGGATTGTTTTCTATAATAAAGTGTGCTATGGCCTGCATAAGATGTGTCTTACCAAGTCCAACACCTCCATATATAAAGAGCGGATTGTATACTTCACCAGGTGATTCTGCAACAGCTACCGAAGCTGCATGTGCAAGACTGTTGTTGTTACCAACGACAAATGTATCAAATGTATAATTAGGATTAAGATTAAGAGAAAGGTTGTTTGAATTGCTGTTATCTGACTTAGGTGGTGCTGCTTTTATCTTTTCTTTCTTAATCTTTTCCTCATGTTCAATATCTTCATCAGATATAAGTCTAATCGTGTATTTATCATCCATAACCTCACAGACAGTTATTTCAAGAAATTCGCGATACTTCTTTTCTATAAGGGAGACACCCATACGTCCCTTAGATACTAATAAAGTAATTATATTATCTTCAACCGAATATATTTCCAGCGGTTTAATAAATGTATTAAAGGAAATATCCTGTATATCATATTCCTCTTTAAATATTTTAAGGATTTTATCCCAGCTTTTAATTAATTCTTCCATAATAATTGCCTTTCTGGCTGTATTAGAATGATAAAAAACATTCCTTTTATATAATAAAGCATTTGTGGATTTTTTTCAATAAGATTGTGGATAACCTAAAAAATCTTTGTTATAAACAGAGTTATCCATAATAGTGTGGATAAAATATAAACATATAAAATGTAGAATATATGCGAACTCTGGGGAAAAAACACACAATTAATCACAATAAACATAAAAGTTATGCACAAGTTATGCACAATATGTTGATAACTTTGTATAACGTGTGGATAGATGTGGATTAGCTGTGTATTAATAACTTATGTTAACTTTTACTTGACTTTAATAGTGTAAATGACTATAATTAGAACGATGTTTTGAAAAAAAGTGCTTTAGCACATTGAAACTTAAAGAATATTCTTACCATATATAATAATGGTAGTGAAGGAGGTGCATAGATTATGAAGATGACATTTCAGCCTAAGACAAGACAGAGATCTAAGGTTCATGGTTTTAGATCAAGAATGAGTACTCCAGGTGGAAGAAAAGTTTTAGCAGCAAGAAGAGCAAAGGGAAGAAAGAGACTTTCAGCTTAATTGATTTTACGGCAGATGAGTACGTCAGTATTCATCTGCTTTTTTCGTATGTGCAGGTTAAGGTTATAATAACCGGGAATAACAATGATTAAATAATGAGAATATATGGTGGACTATCATGAAGTACAAGGATTTTGAAACATTAAAGAGTAATGAAGATTTTAAAAGGGTATATACAAAAAGAAAGTCCTATGCAAACAGGGAGCTTGTCATGTATATAGCTAAGAATGGAACGGATACAAAAAGACTCGGTGTATCTGTGAGTAAGAAAGTCGGGAATAGTATTGTCCGACACAGACTGGCAAGACTTGTAAGGGAGGCATTCCGTCTTAATACAAGTCATATACCCGATGGCATAGACGTAGTAGTTGTTGTCAAGGCTGGTCTTAGAGATAAGGGTTATGCAGAAACAAGTAATTCAATGATTCATTTATTAAAACTCCATAAGGTATATATAGAATAAAGTGAATAATTATAATATGCGCAGGGAAGTAGAAAATATGGGAAAAAAGATAGTTATCGGGCTTATAAGATTTTATAAAGTGGCATTATCACCTTATAAGGGAAGAAGTTACTGTAATTATGTCCCAAGCTGTTCCCAGTATGCCATAGAAGCTATTGATATGTATGGAGTTATATTAGGTGGATGGTTGGCATTTAAAAGAATACTAAGATGTAATCCATTCCATAAGGGTGGTTTCGACCCGGTTCCCATAGGAAAGTATAAAAGAAAAAGATTACATTAATAACCAGGAGGTTTAATTTGTTTAATGCAATTATCATGCCAATAGCAAGATTGTTAGGTTATATTTTTAACCTTCTCTTTGAAGCATTAAGCTTCTTACACATAGGAAATGTAGCTATTGCAATCGTTTTATTTACAATTATTGTCAAGCTTTGTATGCTTCCTTTAAGTATCAAGCAGCAGAAGCTTGCAAAGCTCAACTCAGTAATGAGCCCTGAGATAAAGGCTATTAATGAGAAGTATAAGGATAAAAGAAATGACCAGAATGCAATGATGAAAATGCAGGAGGAAACTAAGGCTGTATATGAAAAGTATGGCGTTTCACAGATGGGTGGATGCGTACAGATGATTATCCAGATGCCTATCCTCTTAGCACTTTATCAGGTATTCAGATTTATTCCACTTTACATTTCGCAGTTAAAGAACCTTTTTATAGCATTCCTTACTGACAATGGTGGAATAATGGCAGTTGATGGATATGCAGATACTATGAAGCAGTTTGGTGAAAATGTTGACTGGACTAATGTTAATACAGCAATAACAGAAATCAATAAGTTCAGTGCAGAAAACTGGGACAAGTTAAAAGATGCATTTCCAGCCTTCAGTGATGTTATAGCAAACAGCCATGCAAGTCTTGAACATATGAATACATTTTTAGGTGTGAATATGTCACAGGAGCCAGGTTTTGGTCTTACAGTAGCATTTCTTATACCAGTACTTGCAGGTTTATCACAGTTCATAAGTGTAAAGGTATCACAGGGCAATACACAGGTTGATGACGATAATCCGATGGCAGCATCAATGAGAATGACTATGTATATATTCCCATTAATGTCAGCATTTATCGCTATATCAGTTCCAGCCGGTCTTGGTCTTTACTGGATAGCTACATCTGTAATCCAGACAATTATCACAGTATTTATCAACAGATACTATGACAAGATAGGTGCAGATGCAATCGTTAAGAAGAACCTTGAAAAACGTAATGCAAAGCGAGCAAAGAAGGGGCTTCCACCTGAAACAATAGCTAAGAATGCCAAAGTTTCAACAAAGAATGTTAACAGGGAAAAAGCTGTTAAGTCTTTAGAGCAGATAAAGGCAGAGAACGAAAAGAAGGTACAGGAAATAAAAGAGTCTGCACAGTATTATAAGACAGCAAAGCCAGGAAGTCTTGCAGAAAAAGCTGGAATGGTAGCTAAGTATAATGAAAAGAGCAGCAAAAACGGTGGTAAGAAGAACTAAATATAAGCAAAGAATATTGATTTTAATATAAGTGAGGGTAAACACATGGAGTATATTGAAGTTACAGGAAAGTCAGTAGATGAAGCAATCACAAATGCCTGCCTCAAGCTTGAAACATCTAGTGACAATATTGAATATGAAGTTATTGAAAAAGGAAGTACAGGTTTATTAGGTTTATTCACAAAGCCAGCTAAGATTAAGGCAAGAATTAAGTCAGGTGTTGGTTCTGTAGATGCGGAATTCAAGGCATTTGAAAAGAAGGAAAAGGAAGTCATCAGGGAAGCAGCAGAAGTTAAAAAGGAAGCTCCTAAGAAAGAATATGTAAAAAAGGAAGCTGCTGTAAAAGAGCAGGCTAAGAATTTAGAGAAGAAGCCTGTAGGCAGCACACATGAACCAGAAAATAAGGAAGTTAAAGCAGCAGAGCCAGCAAAGGCAACGCCTAAGGCAGTTTTATCCAACGAGGAAATAGAATCAAGAATTACTAATTTCCTTGGTGATATGTTTGAAGCTATGGATATTCCAGTAGAAATTAAGGTTACATTTGATGGTGAGGATGAGTGCGTTAATGTAGAACTTCTTGGTGAGAATATGGGTCTTCTTATCGGAAAAAGAGGACAGACACTTGATTCAATCCAGTATCTTACAAGCCTTGTAATCAACAAGGGTAAGGAAAAGTATGTAAGAATTAAGGTTGATACTGAGAATTACAGACAGAGAAGAAAGGATACTCTTGAGTCACTTGCCAAGAATATTGCATATAAGGTTAAGAGAAGCAGACGTTCAGTTGCCCTTGAGCCTATGAATCCATATGAGAGAAGAATTATCCATTCAGCATTACAGAATGACAGATTCGTATCTACAAAGAGTGAAGGTGAAGAACCATTCAGACACGTAGTTGTATATCTTGACAGGGAAAAGAGTGGCAATAACAGATATTCAAGACAGAATTATAACGAAAACAGAAATTATAATGACAATAGAAGTTATAATGAAAACAAGTAAGATAAAGTAAAAAAACATAATGATATTTTGCTTGTTAAAGGCTGCTGTGGTATTATTACAACAGCAGCCTTTTTTAATGTATGGAATATAGAACAGGAGAGTGTATATGGAGCAGACAATAGCAGCAATATCAACAAGTACTATGTCAAGTGGAGGAATAAGTATAGTAAGGCTTAGCGGCATTGATGCTGTTGATATAGCAGATAAAGTATTTACAGCTAAGAATAATAAAAAATTACGTGATGTTAAAAGCCACACTATCCACTATGGATTGATAAAAGATGGCGATGAAGTTATTGATGAAGTACTTGTATCTGTTATGAGGGCACCTAATACATATACAAGAGAGGATGTTATAGAAATAAACTGCCACGGGGGAATACTTGTCACAAAGAAAGTGCTGGATACAGTTATTAAGCACGGTGCCAGGCCGGCAGAACCGGGAGAGTTCACTAAGAGGGCATTTCTTAACGGACGTATAGACCTGTCACAGGCAGAGGCAGTTATTGATATAATAAATGCGAGAAATGATTATGCACTTAAGTCGTCTGTAGGACAGCTTGGCGGAAAGTTATCGGAAAAAATTAAGAAAATAAGAGAGATAATACTGGATAATGTAGCATTTATAGAGTCCGCACTTGACGATCCCGAGCATTATGATATTAATGATAATGTTGATAAAATGTGCAAAGATGTGGATAACTGTGTGGAAAGTGTGGATAAGTTGTTGAAAACCGCTGACAACGGACGTATTATGAGGGACGGAATAAGGACTGTAATACTGGGTAAAACCAATGCCGGAAAGTCAAGCCTTCTTAATGCACTTGCAAGGGAGGAAAGAGCGATAGTTACTGACATAGAGGGAACTACAAGGGATGTCCTTGAAGAGCAGATAAATCTGTCTGGAGTGACACTTAATCTCATAGATACAGCGGGTATAAGAAAGACTGATGACTATGTGGAAAACATTGGTGTTAATAAGGCAAAGCAGTATGCAGCGGATGCAGATTTGATAATATATGTAATCGACTCCTCAAGACCTCTTGATAATAATGATTATGAGATTATGGACCTAATTATGAATAAAAAGGTGCTTGTTCTTCTTAATAAGTCAGATATGGAGCAGGTTGTTACGAAGGATGATGTATTAAAGCATTTGTCGTGTAATGTAATATCTGTATCAGCAAAGGAGGAAACAGGTATTGACAGTCTTGAGAGCGAGATAAAGGATATGTTCTTTAATGGTGACATATCAACAAACGAGGAAATATATATAACAAACTTAAGACACAAAAATCTCTTAAGGGAGGCTTATGACAGCCTTAAGCTTGTTAAAGAAGGAATAGATAATCAGATGAGTGAGGATTTTCTTACCATCGACCTTATGAATGCTTATGAAAAGCTTGGACTTATCATAGGTGAGGAGGTTGAGGATGACCTTGCCGACAGGATATTTGAGAAGTTCTGTATGGGTAAGTAATATATTATTAAAATGTGCAGAAATAAAAGCTTGTAAATAATGCTAAAGTATGAGTTGTAAGTATTTATTTTTGGATTTTAAAAGAAATTTTAACAATAACAAATTAATGTCAATTTATAACTATAAATGAGCAAATAAAGAAAAATGCATAAAATAAGTTGTTTTGTTTGTACTTAAAATGCATTTCTAAATTATAAAATTAATTCAGGAAGGAAAAGTTATGCCTAATATAAAGGAAACATATGATGTTATAGTTGTTGGTGCCGGACATGCGGGTTGTGAGGCTGCGCTTGCAAGTGCCAGACTTGGACTTGAAACTATTATATTTACAGTAAGTGTAGAGAGTATCGCGATGATGCCATGTAATCCGAATATAGGAGGAAGCTCAAAGGGACATCTTGTAAGGGAAATAGATGCACTTGGCGGTGAGATGGGTAAAAATATAGATGCCACATTTATACAGTCAAAGATGTTAAATGCATCAAAAGGACCAGCTGTACATTCACTGCGTGCGCAGGCTGACAAGTCTGATTACAGCAGAAGAATGAGACAGGTGCTTGAAAACACAGACCATCTTCACATAAGACAGGCAGAGGTGTCAGAAATAATAGTAAATGATGGTGTGATAGGCGGTGTAAAGACCGTTTCTGGCGCTGTATATGAGGCAAAATCAGTCGTTTTATGTACAGGTGTATATCTTAAGGCAAGATGCATATATGGCGATGTAAGCTACCATACAGGCCCTAACGGACTACAGTCAGCTAATCACCTTACAGAGTCACTTATTGCAAATGGAATAGAGGTAAGACGTTTTAAAACTGGTACTCCTGCAAGAGTGGATAAGCGTTCGGTCGATTTCAGCAAGATGACAGAGCAGTTTGGTGATAAAAAGGTTGTACCATTTTCATTTGAAACAGACCCTGCAACAGTGCAGAAGGAGCAGGTGAGCTGCTGGCTTACATACACTAATGAGGAAACACATAAGATTATTATGGATAATATAGACCGTTCTCCGCTGTATTCAGGTGATATTCAGGGAACAGGTCCAAGATACTGTCCATCTATAGAGGATAAGGTTGTAAGATTTGCAGATAAGGACAGACATCAGGTGTTCATAGAACCAGAAGGATTGTATACAAACGAGATGTATCTTGGCGGAATGAGCAGTTCTATGCCTGAGGATGTTCAGTATGCGATGTATAAGACTGTTCCCGGACTTGAAAATGTAAAGATAGTAAGAAATGCATACGCTATCGAGTATGACTGTATAAGCGCAATACAGTTAAAGTCTTCACTTGAATTCAAGAAGATAAAGGGACTTTTTGCTGGCGGACAGTTTAACGGAAGTTCAGGCTATGAGGAGGCAGCAGCCCAGGGAATTATCGCAGGTATAAATGCAGCGCAGTATGTAAAGGGCAAAGAACCTCTTATTCTTGACCGTTCAGAAAGCTATATCGGAGTTCTTATAGATGACCTTGTTACTAAGGAATCATTTGAACCATACAGAATGATGACATCAAGAGCCGAATACAGGCTTATATTAAGACAGGATAATGCAGATATAAGACTTACAAAGTACGGACATGAGGTCGGACTTATATCGGATGAAAGATACGAAAGACTTCAGACTAAGATAAGGCTTATAGATGAGGAAATAGAGCGTGTTAAGAGTGTAAATATAGGAACTAATGAGCAGGTGCAGAAAGTCCTTTCAGATAATGGAAGTACAGAGCTTATAACAGGTGTGACACTTGCAGAGCTTATTAAAAGACCAGAGCTTTCATATGACGTGCTTGCGCCTATTGACAAGCACAGACCAGAGCTTCCAGAGGATGTAAAGGAGCAGGTAAATATTAATCTTAAATATGAGGGATATATAAGCCGTCAGTTAAGACAGGTGGAGCACTTTAAGAAGCTTGAAAAGAAGATTATTCCTGATGGACTTGATTATTATCAGATAAATGGACTTAGAAAAGAAGCTATGCAGAAGCTTGATAAGTTCAATCCACGCTCAATAGGACAGGCATCAAGAATATCGGGCGTGTCACCAGCGGATATATCGGTGCTTCTGGTGTATCTTGAGAGTTATAGAAGAAGCAGGGAAAGATAGGAAGGATTGTGGGAGTGCGTAGCACGGAACAATCCGTAGGTATCA
>FR886289.1:0-1813 GCA_000436535.1 Eubacterium sp. CAG:252
ACAGATAACGGAAATACAGGAAATAACCAGAACGGTTCTACAGATAACACTAATTCAGGCAGTGCATCATCTTCTGACAGCAAGGTTAAGACTGGTGATACAGCAAGAGCAGCCGTATGGTATACAGTAGCAGGTCTTTCTATGGCGGGTGCAGCAGGTGTGATACTTGTAGACAGAAAGAAAAAGAAGTTATCAAAGTAATATTGAAAAAAGCTATATATAAGGAATATAAAAATGTCAGATAAGAAACATATAATTATCAGAGCTGTAGTTGTTGTGGTATGTTTAGCAGCATTTATAATTGCGGCAGACCGATTAAGAGTTACAGACAAAGAGCCGATAGTCACAACGCTTGGTTATTCTTACGAGAATGCAAAGGTAATAGAGGTGGTGGAGGATAATCTGTCACCTGACGGCGTGAGAGTGGGATATCAGATGTTAAAGGTGCAGCTTACATCCGGTGAATATAAGGGAGAAATAGTAAATGCCACAAGTGCTGAGGGCAACCTGTTCGGTGCGGTATGTAAAAAGGGCGATTCAGTGGTTGTGCATATGAGTGTATCGGGCGACTCTAAAAATGTTTCCGTATATTCTAAGGACAGAATAGTGGCTGTAGCTGCATTTGTAGGAATATTTCTTCTGCTTATATGTATTATAGGTGGAAAGAATGGCGTTAAGTCGGTGATTGGTCTTGTATTTACGTTCGTGGCAATATTTATGATATATATACCGCTTATATACAGAGGTTTTTCGCCATTCTGGGCTGCGGTAATCATAACAATTATAACGACAATAGTTACTATGTATCTTATCAGTGGCATTGCTGTAAAAACTTTATGTGCAATATTGGGAACAGTCATAGGCGTACTTCTTGCCGGATTATCTGCGTGGCTGTTTGGACGTGTAGCGGATATTGATGGATATAATGTGTCCAACATTGAAACGCTTGCTTATGTAGGGCAGATAACTAATATACAGATAGGCGGGCTGTTGTTTTCAGGAATTCTCATAGCTTCTCTTGGTGCGGTTATGGATGTTGCTATGTCGGTTTCTTCGGCAATAAGTGAAATTCATGACAAAGCACCGCAGCTTGGCTGTCTGGAGTTGTTTAAAAGTGGTATGAATGTTGGACGTGATATGATGGGAACTATGTCAAATACTCTTATTCTTGCATTTGTCGGAAGTGCGGTGAGTGAGCTGGTTATTAATTATGCGTATAATCTTCCGTTCAGACAGATTATTAATTCTTATAATATCGGGATTGAGATTATGCAGGGCGTGTCGGGAAGTATCGGGGTTATACTGACGGTGCCGGCAGTGGCGGTTGTGACGGCCTGGATGCTTACGCGTGGGGCGCATGCAAAGAATGAGGGGAATGTTGCAGAGTAGGTTAATGGTTTAAAATAGCTTAGAAATGTGATTACAGACGGACGATGAAAGATATGGAATAACCAAGAAGTTAGCTGACAGGGGTGATTGTCATGTTGACGAACGGACGACAGAATATAAGCGGGTGCTTATAGCGCAGGCGGTGTTCAATGCCAGAAGATTTAACTGGCTGACTCTAAGACTTTTCATATATGTAGTGGTTATGTACGCTACCACTCAGACACGCCATCCGTGGCGTGGCTTCGTTTGCGGGTACATCCTTGTACCCGCATAGCTGGGGATTGAAGGAAAAGTCTAAGACTCAGCACAGTTAAACTTCAAGTGCATCTCACACTGCCGGCACTACAGGCACCCGCTTATATTATGTCTGACTGTTGAGTAATGTGACTTGTCAGTATATTAGAGTGTGGTTATTTATTTAATA
>FR886289.1:1858-2212 GCA_000436535.1 Eubacterium sp. CAG:252
TTGAATTTTAAGTGTGTCCTATGCATTATTTGTAATAATTGTTCTCTGGTTTATGTCTGTTTCTGGTTCTCACTGCATACTGGCAGAATATTTGTGGTAATCAATTTTAAAGAATATATTTATAAGAACAGAATATTTAAGCAGAAGCTGATATCAGTACAATAAATATGAATAATTTTCCATAAACAGTCATATTATATGATTAAAGGGTCAAAAGGTATCATCGATGCATGCTTGCATGCAATTCGATGTATACCTTAGTGACCTGCACTACACCGAGAAAGTAGCAATTTACTATGCGAAGCTAGTAAATTAGCGGATTTCGAGGTGGAGTCAGATTACGGGAATGCGGAG
>FR886290.1:0-29190 GCA_000436535.1 Eubacterium sp. CAG:252
TAAATGAGGGGCAAAATACCTTTTGACCCTCATATCATAAAATATATAAGCTCAAAGATATATAAGTTGTAGCTTGAAAAATCATAGATTGAAAAGATAAAATTGAAAAAATCAGACATATAAGAAATGAGGATTATAATGAGAACAGTACAACAGCTTTATGATGATAAAAGAGATAAAGTTATTATAGATATGAGAGATAAAGAGGAATATGATAAGGAAACTATGGAGTCTGCTGTCTGGTATTTCTGGGAAGATATGATGAAAGACCTTAAGGCAGATAATACAGGTGGAAGAGAAAAGTTTATTAATACATATTCAAAGGATGTTCCAATATATCTTTTATGTTATTCAGGTCAGAAGAGTGAAGAACTTGAGGACACACTTGAGGATATGGGATATGAAGCATACAGCATTGATGGTGGTTTCGTGGCGTATCTTAAGTGGAAGTTTACTAAGTATATAGAGGAAGATAAAGACGAAAGCAGCGAAGATGCAGCAGACAGGGTTAAGGAAATAGAAAGAAGCATAGTTAAGAAGTTCAGAAAGCCTATATGGAGAAAGTTCACACAGGCGCTTAATGAATATGACCTTATACAGGATGGTGATAAGATAGCTGTCTGTATATCAGGCGGTAAAGACTCAATGCTTATGGCAAAGCTGTTTCAGGAGTTGAAGAAGCACGGGAAGAACAACTTTGACCTTGTATTTCTTGTTATGAATCCGGGATATAATGACCTTAATTATAATGTTATTCTTAACAACGCAAAGCTTCTGGATATACCTATAACTGTATTTAAAACAGAAATATTTGATACAGTTGTCGATATAACAGAGTCGCCATGTTATCTGTGCGCAAGAATGAGAAGGGGTTATCTGTACAGTAAGGCAAAGGAACTGGGCTGTAACAAGATAGCACTTGGCCATCATTATGATGATGTCATAGAAACTATTCTTATGGGTATGCTGTATGGTGCGCAGATACAGACTATGATGCCAAAGCTTCACAGCACGAACTTTGAGGGCATGGAACTTATAAGACCTATGTATCTTATAAGAGAGGCTGACATTATCCACTGGAAGGATTATAATAATCTTCAGTTCATACAGTGTGCATGCCGTTTCACAGAAGGATGTGCTTCGTGTGGAGGAACAGGAAAAGGTTCTAAGAGAGCAGAGATAAAGCAGCTTATAAAAGACCTGACACAGGTTAGTCCGTACATCGAGAAGAACATATTCAGAAGTGTTGAAAATGTCAATCTTGATACAGTTATCGCATATAAGCAGCATGGAGAAAGACACAGCTTCCTTGATGATTATAATGATATTGAATAAATCAGACAGAGATAATTTACTGAATAATGAAATGTTGAATAAATCAGACATGAACAGGAGAATAAATAAGTGGCAGAACAGAATATAACCAATGCTACAAAGAATAAGTATGAGAACTTAAAAAAGATTATTAAAGAATGTGGGGAGTTAGCTATTGCATTTTCAGGAGGCGTGGACTCAACATTTCTTATGAAGGTGGCGCATGATGTATTAGGTGAAAATGCAGTTGCAGTGACTATAAGCTCACTTTTTGTAACAGATGATGAGCTTTTAGGTGCAAAGAAATTCTGCGAGGGTGAAGGAGTAAAGCACGTTATTTATAAAGCCGATGTGCTCTCAATACCGGGAATAGATGTTAATCCACCGGACAGATGTTATATATGCAAGAAAGCTATATTTACAAATGTAGGAAAAATTGTGGCTGATATGGGGATAAATGTTGTCGCAGAAGGAACTAATGTGGATGATGACAGCGATTACAGACCGGGTATGCGTGCCATAAAAGAGCTGGGAGTAAGAAGTCCTTTGAAAGAAGCAGGACTTACAAAGAATGAGATAAGACAGTTATCACATATGTTAAGTCTTCCTACATGGAATATGCCATCGGCAGCCTGTCTTGCCTCAAGACTTGCATATGGAGAGAAGATAACAGGCGAAAAGCTGAATATGGTATATGAGGCAGAAAAGTATATAAGAAGTCTTGGCTTTGGACAGTTCAGGGTAAGATTACAGTCGGGCATTGCAAGAATAGAATTATCACCGGATGATATAGACCGTTTTATGGATAAGGATATAAGAAATGCTGTTTCAGAGAAGCTGCATAATATAGGCTTTAAGTACGTATCGCTTGACCTTGACGGTTATAGAACCGGCAGTATGAACGAGGTGCTTAAATAATAATTCTGGATAAAATGCAGGTTGTATTATCCGATATATAGATGATAATAATAAAGAAAAGTTATTTAATAGATGATGGTAATCTGCATATATTTGAAAGGTAATCTATAAATAAATCAATAAGGAAAATGAATAAAATTATAGTACATTTGATTAGAAAAGAATATAAAGTGTAATATAATGATGTAAAAGATAAGGTTGTAAAAGAGAGGATTAAAAATATGGCAGTAGCGCATTATAACTGTGATTATTGTAACAATATGATATATGACGAAGAAACAGAAGAATATGTATGTGATGTAGATATGGACGAGGATGATTACGCAAGATTACTGACATCAGAGTATAGGGAATGTCCATATTATCAGAGTAATGATGAATATAAGATAGTAAGACATCAGATGTAATGAATGTCTGGTTTTTTCAATAAATGTAGAAAGGAGAGAAAAAGTGGATGATAAGAGATACGCAGTGCTTATAGACTCAGACAATATATCTTCAAAGTATATTTCAGATATATTAGATGAGATGACTAAGTACGGTGTTATAACGTATAAGAGAATATATGGAGACTGGACAAGTACGCAGGCGAACAAGTGGAAGAAGGAGCTTATGGAGAATTCTATAACACCTATCCAGCAGTTTCGCAACACAGTAGGAAAAAATGCAACAGATTCAACGCTTATAATAGATGCGATGGATATTCTGTATACCAATAATGTTGACGGTTTCTGTATAGTGTCTTCCGATGGTGATTTCACAAGGCTTGCAAGCAGGTTAAGAGAGTCTGGTATGGATGTTATTGGAATGGGAGAGAATAAGACACCACGTTCCTTCAGGGCAGCATGTTCGGTGTTTACAGACCTTGAGCTGTTAAGAGAGCAGGCGCATGAAGATGAGCCGGATAGCAAGCCAGCTAAGAAAAAGGCAAGCAGCAATATTATTAAGCAGTCTAAGATAGAAAATGCTATAATAGAGATAATACAGGAGAATGATAACAAGGGAAGACAGACCGGACTTGGTGAAATAGGCAGCAGACTACAGAAAAAGTATTCTGACTTTGACGTAAGAAACTATGGTTACAGCTCATTGTCTACATTTCTAGAGGAAATGAACAGCCTCGAACTTAAGAAGTTTAACAATACTGTTCTTGTGCGCTTAAGAGAGGACAAGAATATGAAAGAAAAGGTGACAGAGTATGCTGTCAGCTATGTAAAGTCAAGTGAAAACGGAGTAGAGCTTGGAGCACTTGGTCAGAAGATACACACTAATTATCCGGATTTTAAGGTAAAAGAATACGGCTATTCTACACTGTCTAAGTTTATAATGGGTATCAAGTGCCTTATTATAAAGGTTACAAGTGAAAATAGAAGAATGGTTTATATTAAAGATACCCAATAAGATATATTTATAACAATAATTTTTTAGATGATAATCGTAATGTTATAAAAAATAATAACATTTTATATCAAAGAAGCTAGTTCTATAAAAATAATAGCATTTTATATAATTATGGTAGTCTTATAAAAATAATAATATCTTATATGTAGTGGTAGTGTTATAAATATAAAATAACATCTTATATAATGAAAGTAGTATTATAAATATATATATAGATTGTGTCTGGCGCATCTGGCACAATTTAATTATAAAAAATGTGCGCAGAAATGAGGATTATTATGAATAAAATAGCAAGTTTTACAGTTAATCACCTTGACCTTTTAACAGGTGTTTATGTATCAAGAAAGGATTATCAGGGAGATGTTGTACTCACAACATTTGACTTAAGATTTACAAGACCTAATGTAGAGGCACCTATGGATACAGCGGGCATACATTCAATAGAGCATCTTATGGCTACATTTTTAAGAAATAATAAAGAGTGGGCAGACAAGACTATATACTTCGGACCTATGGGCTGCCGTACAGGTTTCTATGTTATATTTGCAGGCGACTTAAAGTCAGAGGATATACTTGATGTGTTAAGGGAAGGCGCTGAGTATGTACTTTCATATGAGGGCGAAATACCGGGATATTCACCACGCGATTGCGGTAACTATCTTGACAACAACCTTACACTTGCCAAGATATATATGAAGAAGTTCAAGGAAGAGGTGCTTGATAACCCAGTGCCAGAAAGACTTAACTACCCACAGTAATTTAATTATAAAAGTGACTTAACTCCTGTAGAAACAAGCTTTGTAACGAGGGCTGCCATTTCTTCAGGGGTTTCTTTTTTGCCGCACATAAGCCAGTTTTCAGTAAGACCAGTGCAGCCATATATGACAAAGTTACTGAAAAAGACCTTTTTCATTTCTATCGTCCATTCGTCATAAAGCTATAAAAATCCCCGATAGATATCGGTTATTACCATAATCTATCGGGGAATTTTTAATGCAGTGTATAGGAATATTACCTGTTATATTATGTAATCTCTATGCAGGCATTATATTGCATAGTAACTATATAACAATTATACCTCGAATAATAAATCTCCATAGCTTGGGAATGGCCAGAATTCCTTGTCAACAATCATTTCAAGCTTATCAGCAGGAGCTCTTAACTCATCCATAGTAGTCTTAACTTCATCTCTGAAATATGTAGCCTGTGCAACAATATCATCGATAGCTGCAGCCTTAGTTGTAACATCGATAAGCTTTGTATAAGCAGCTTTCATATCCTTTAAGTAACCAGATACCTCTGCAAGAAGGTCAGCCTGAACTGAAGCGTCAGCACCAGCATCTTTAACAGTAAGAACTGAATTAGCAAGCTCTGTTGTGTAAGAAATAACTGAAGGTATAATCTGCTTTCCAGCCATATCAATCATTGTCTTGGCTTCAATATTGATAGCCTTTGCATAAGCTTCATACTTAATCTCAGCTCTTGACTTTAATTCAGCCTCTGTAAATACACCAAAGCTTTCAAAAAGCTTAACGGCCTTAGGAGTAATAAGAGCAGGAATAGCATCAACCATAGATCTGATATTTGGAAGACCTC
The DNA here is from genome assembly GCA_000436535.1 of Eubacterium sp. CAG:252. Classification (GTDB taxonomy): domain Bacteria; phylum Bacillota; class Clostridia; order Lachnospirales; family Lachnospiraceae; genus Lachnospira. The sequence goes on from FR886290.1 coordinate 5,230, forward strand.
TTCTTTCAGCTTCTTCTACCCATGCATCTGAGTAACCATTACCATTAAATACGATTCTGTGATGGTCAGTAAAGAGCTTCTTGATAAGATCATGAACAGCCATATCGAAGTTTTCTACTCCATCAAGCTGGTCAGCGATTTCCTTAAAGCTTTCTGCAACGATTGTGTTAAGAACTACGTTAGCAGGAGCAATTGAATCTGATGAACCTACCATACGGAATTCAAACTTATTACCAGTAAATGCAAATGGTGAAGTTCTGTTTCTATCAGTAGCATCCTTGTTAAGGTCAGGAAGTGTAGAAGCACCTGTCTTTAACTTACCCTTCTGGATAGAGCTTGTAGCATCACCCTTATCAATAAGCTGCATAACAACATCCTCAAGCTGCTCACCAAGGAACATAGAGATAATAGCTGGAGGTGCCTCGTTAGCGCCAAGTCTGTGGTCATTACCAACGTCAGAAGCAGATTCTCTTAAAAGATCAGCGTGTGTATCAACAGCCTTCATAATAGCACCGAGTACAAGTAAGAACTGGATGTTTTCGTGAGGTGTCTTACCAGGCTCAAGAAGGTTTATGCCATCATCAGTTGTGATTGACCAGTTGTTGTGCTTACCAGAACCATTAACTCCGGCAAATGGCTTCTCGTGGAGAAGGCATACAAGACCATGTCTGTAAGCAACCTTCTTCATAACCTCCATCATAAGCTGGTTGTTATCAGTAGCAATATTGCACTGTGCATATACAGGAGCTAATTCATGCTGTGCTGGAGCAACTTCATTATGCTGTGTCTTGGCAGATACGCCGAGCTTCCATAATTCTTCGTTGATATCCTTCATAAATGCAGCAATTCTTTCACGGATAGAACCGAAGTAGTGATCATCAAGTTCCTGTCCCTTTGGTGGCATAGCACCGAATAATGTACGTCCAGAGAAGATAAGATCCTTTCTCTGAAGATATTTTTCTCTATCTACTATAAAGTATTCCTGTTCAGCACCTACAGAAGGAGTAACCTTCTTAGATGTTGTATTACCGAATAATCTTACAATTCTTAAAGCCTGCTCGTTAACAGCATCCATTGAACGAAGAAGAGGTGTCTTCTGATCAAGAGCTTCTCCTGTATAAGAACAGAAAGCAGTAGGGATACAAAGTGTTGCACCCTGTGCACCTTCACGAACAAAGGCTGGTGATGTGCAATCCCATGCTGTATATCCTCTTGCCTCGAATGTAGCACGAAGACCACCTGAAGGGAATGATGAAGCATCTGGCTCGCCCTTTATTAATTCTTTACCAGAGAATTCCATAAGAACCTTTCCGTTTTCATTAGGTGCTGAAATAAATGAATCATGCTTTTCAGCAGTAGTTCCTGTCAAAGGCTGGAACCAATGTGTGTAATGAGTTGCGCCTTTTTCGATAGCCCAATTCTTCATTGCATTAGCGACAACATCTGCATCAGTAATATTTAATTCCTGAACACCTGCAATTGCTAATTTAAGATTTTTGTAAACGTTTTTTGGTAAACGTTCTTTCATAACTGCGTCATTGAACACATTTTCGCCGAAGATGTCAGCTACATTGAATTTTTCGCTCATAACTTTTTCATCCTTCCTTTTCATAGATTATTATTCTATTAGTAAAACTAAAAAAGGCATTCACATATACACACATATTAATATGTATAACATGAACGCCTTTGTTCTACCTTATTTGATTAGTGATAACTATCTAATCGTTGTCTGTAAATAAAATAACTCATTACTGATAATAATGCAAGTTCTTTTTACAAAAATATTAAAAAAATTAAATGATTGATTATCAGATATAATGATTATTATATTAATCCTATTCTAATGAGGCTTCTCCAACATACATGCCATGTACGATAAAACGCTGTTCACCATCATTTGTACAGGTTGACAATGTGATTACCTGTGTTGCCGTGGAAACATCAACGCCGGTGTCATACATAGACTTGGCTTTCATATTAACTGCATAATCTCTCATAGATTCAAGAGTAGGGAAGTTAAATGTGTATGTATCACTTATAGCTTCGCTTATATAACAACTGAATATCTTATATTCCTTGATAACATTGCCTGTATATATATATAATACATCATTACCGGAATTATTCCAGAAAGAATAATCCTGATAGTTTTTCAGCTTGCCAAACATAGCGCCGTTTCTCATATTGTGACCATATATGATTATCTGGCTGGCAGATAATCCGCCGTTAATTCTGTAATCTTCAAAAAGGCATCCGTTAGCACTATATTCCTTGTTAAATGTGTGTGTAAGATAATAGTCATTATCATCACCCTGAACCATAGGAAGTCTACAGTCAATCGAAGGAATATATATATAGCCTATACCCTGTGAATTGATGTTAAGCAGAGCCTGATGGTTGTATGTAAATGGAATTTCAACCTCCTGCTCATCTTCACCGATAACAACCTTTGTGTGGGAGTCCTCATCAAGAACATCCTGCTGTATGTTATCGTAGATTACATCTGCTTTATGGTATGCAAGGAATATATTAATAAGATTGTATGCTGCAAATATGAATACACCAACGGATATAACAAGTATAATCCTGCGGATTATATCAGACCTTTTCTTTGCTTTTTCATTGCGGTCAAATACAGCATCGGCATCATCCTCGTCAATGTAATCCTCATCTGGGGAATTATCGTCACTGTCGATAAAGCCATCATCTTTTAATATATCATCATTATCATTAAAATCGTTTAAATCATCATCATTGTAGTTGTTGCTCATAGTACTCCTATTACTGTGCTAATCAGGCTTTTCCAGCAGAACCGAAAAGGTTAATCTTTTCGCGAACAGTTTCTTTAATAGCTTCGCATCCAGGAGCGAGGAGCTTTCTTGGGTCAAATCCCTTACCTTCAAGGTCTTTGCCGTCTTCTATATACTTTCTTGTTGCAGCAGCAAAAGCAAGCTGGCATTCTGTATTAACATTAATCTTGGCAACACCTAAAGATATAGCCTTCTTAATCATATCTTCTGGAATACCTGTACCACCATGTAATACTAAAGGCATATCGCCGACTTTTTCCTTTACGGCAGCAAGTGTTTCAAAGCTTAAGCCTGGCCAGTTAGCTGGATACTTTCCATGGATATTGCCGATACCAGCAGCAAGCATAGTTACGCCAAGGTCTGCGATAGCCTTGCACTCATCAGGGTCAGCACACTCACCCATACCGATAACGCCGTCTTCTTCACCACCGATTGAGCCAACTTCTGCTTCAAGAGATAATCCTTTTTCCTTGCAGATAGCAACTAATTCCTTAGTCTTTTCTACATTCTCATCGATAGAATAGTGTGAACCATCAAACATAATAGAAGAGAAACCGGCATCGATACAGTCAAAGCAGGCTTCATAAGTTCCGTGGTCAAGGTGAAGAGCTACAGGAACTGTAATCTTAAGGTCATCAATCATAGCGCTTACCATACTTGCAACTGTCTTGAAACCAGTCATATATTTACCAGCGCCACAAGAAACACCAAGAATAACAGGTGAATTCATCTCCTGTGCTGTAAGAAGAATAGACTTTGTCCATTCAAGATTATTGATATTAAACTGTCCAACAGCATACTTGCCATCTCTGGCTTTCTCTAACATTTCTTTTGCTGAAACTAACATAAATACAAACCTCCTGATAATTAATTATGTGTACAGTTTTTACCGCCCACTCTTTTATCTATTATACATTAAATATACTGAAAAGAAAAGGAAATAGTTAGAAAAATCAATATAATAAGTGCGTAATGTTGATTTATAATACAAAAAGGCTATATTTTGGTTGTGATTAATACTAAAAAGAAGTATAATTTAGAAAATGAAAAATCCAGATGGCGCAATCCATAAACATTAGTCAGGTTGGGTAATGCCTTTTGACTCTGACATATTACTATATTAATTGCAAGGTATGTGCAAAGGATGGAAAGGAGAGGTAATAATATGGGATATATTCTTAATACATTACAGTTTATAGCAGCGGAAGCGGATTTTTATAATCTGGAGGAAAACAGAGGTGACTCATACATTCCCTTTATTGGATTTATGATGTTTGTTATTGGTGCTGTTGTGTTATTTATGGGATTTAGCAAGTATATTACAGCAAAGAAGAATTTTAATCTTTTCTATGACCAGAGAGATAGTGTGAATATTGACAAGGCAACTAATGAAAAGAATAAGAAGAATGGTATTATTATGATGGTTGCTGGACTGGTAGTTTTAATTGCATCATTTTTTGTTATCTGATTAAGCAGCGCCTAATACAAAAGCCACTCCGTTATGGAGTGGCTTTGAAAGAGGGAGGAGAGTTGCAATATACAAATATATTTAAAACAACTCATATTTATGAAGAACAAATAAATGTAAATAAGCTGATTATTAACAAGACAAGAATAAAAAGATTGTTAAAGCTATATCATAATGATTTATTTCATTCGCTCTTGTCTATATTTGAAGTATATTGACTAAAAGTGAAGAAAGAATGTTCATAATGTTAATTCTTATTGAATGCAATATGAACATTTTATGAACGAACGTCAAAATTACCAAAAAATATAATTATAATAGGAGGGGGATTATGCCAGTTATATATAAGTGCCCAGGTTGTGGCGCGGCTATGGAATTCGACAGCGATACACAGAAGCTTAAGTGCAGCAGGTGTCAGACCAGTATCGATGTTAAGACCTATGAGAAAGAATATGCTTCCCTGATGGAGGAAGTTGCAGGTGTTGATAGTAAAGAAGAGGCGCCTAAGGCCGAAAGAGGCAGTGTTCCTGATATGAAGATATACAACTGCCAGAGCTGTGGTGCACAGCTTGTAGCCGATGAATATACATCAGCAACATTTTGTTCTTATTGTGGTAATCCTACACTGGTTGAAGACAGGCTGCAGGGCGAATTCAAGCCACAGGTAATAATACCTTTTAAGATTAATAAAAATCAGGCGGTGGATATATATAAGAAGTGGTTAAAAAAAGGTCCATTAACACCTAAGGAATTATCGACATCAAGTACGATAGAAAAGATAAGTGGCGTATATGTGCCATTCTGGTTGTACAGCTATAGTGCAAGGTCACAGATGAATGCCCATGCCAATAAGGTAAGGACAACAAGGAAGGGTGATACAGAGTACACATACACAGACCATTTTGATGTATACAGGGATGTGCGTGCGCAGTTTAACAGAATACCAGCGGATGCCTCAGAGAAGATGCCGGATAAAGAGATGGATATGCTTGAACCTTATAACTATGAAGATATAGAGAACTTTGCTATGCCATATCTTTCAGGTTATCTTTCAGAAAGATTTAACTATACAGCAGGTGAGATGGAAGAAAGAGCTAAGAAAAGAGCTGACAGGTACATAACTGATATTACAAGAGATACTATCAAAGGTTATTCAAGTGTGTCTATAACAGGTAATAATGTAAGTATGAGGTCAGGGGGCAGTGAATATGCGCTTTTTCCAGTATGGATGCTTAACTTCCGTTTTAAGAATAAGGAGTTTCACTTCTATCTTAACGGTCAGACAGGCAAGATAGTGGCAGACAGACCTATAAGCGGTGCAAAGGCTGCTATATATGGTGTGGCAATATTTGTTATAACTCTTATTATCACTATGATTGGAGGTCTGTTGTTTATATGATTAATATAGTTAGGGATGCATTGGAAAGTATAGTGTCTGTCAACAGGGCAAAGGTTTTGGCAGGCGCAAGAAAAGTAGCTTTAGTTGGTGTTGCATTGATTATGTTTATGATGACTGCAGCAGGTGTAATGTCTTTTAAGACCTCGGAGGTTATGGCTGAGGAAAGCACAGGAAAGACTTATGTTATAGATGATGCAGGTATATTAAGCACATCAGAGGAACAAAGTCTTAGTGAGCTGTGTAAGAAAGCCTCAGATAAGTGTCAGGTGGATATCATAGTTATAACTATGAACCAGAATCTTGACTACAGTCCTATGGACACATATTTAAGGTCAATACTTGAAAGCCAGTATGGTTACAACGGCACAGGCAGCAACTGTGATGCTGTAGTATACGGAATAGATATGACTTCAAGGGCTGACCGTATAGTTACATCAGGAAGAGCCAGGAGCGATATATCACAAAGCAAGTTAGACAGTATAAGAGAGTCGGCAGAAAATAGGTTATCAGATGGTGATTACTATAAAGGATGCAAGAAGTATATTCAGGGAATAGAAAGACAGCTTAATACAAGCATAGTATCAAAGATGACATATTATATGCCTGTAAAGCTTGGTATATCAGCAGTTATAGCTATTGTTGCAGTTCTTGCCATGATGAGCAGTGCCAAGGCAAAGATGACTGTTTCAAGCACAGAGTATACAAAGAACCACAATTATGATGTTGCGGATAGACGTGATATATTTATTAATACAACTGTAACAACAAGACATATACAAACAAGTTCAGGCAGCAGCTCTGGTGGAGGAAGCTCAGGTGGCAACTCAGGCAGTTCGGGTGGACATTTCTGATTGGACTACAATTTTAATACTTCCGTAATTATAAAAATTCTGGGTATGTGCAGGCTGATAATTATTGCTTGTACATATCCAGAATTTTTTAAATGTGACAATTTTTAATTACATTTTTAGTGTAATGACAGGTCATAAGCTTAAAAGTATAGCCGTGTATGCACGAATAACTTTATGACCGATTTCTGCCGACATTATTATAATGTTTCAGGTTCGTCATAATCAACACCGAAAGTTTCAACAGTTACTGTCTTCATAACCTGTGGCTTTCTTGGTCTGTCGCTATAATCTGTATCAACAGAAGCAATCTTGTCTAATACATCTTCGCCCTCAATAAGCTTACCGAAAGCAGCATACTGTCCATCAAGATGTGGAGCGTTAGCATGCATAATGAAGAACTGTGAGCCAGCTGAGTCTGGGTGCTGCGCACGGGCCATAGAAAGCACGCCTCTTGAGTGCTTAAGGCTGTTGTCAAAGCCATTGTAGTTGAATTCACCCTTGATAGAGTAGCCAGGACCACCCATACCAGTGCCATCAGGGTCGCCACCCTGAATCATAAAGCCGGCGATTATTCTGTGGAATATAAGCCCGTCATAGAAGCCCTTCTTTACAAGACTTACAAAGTTGTTTACTGTATTAGGTGCAACATCTGGATAAAGTTCAGCCTTCATCACATCACCATTTTCCATTGTAAATGTTACAACAGGATTCTGATTTGCCATAATAAACCTCCATATAATAGATTATCTTAATTATAAATATGATGCCTGAAAAGGTCTTTGACACATACATCATATCATTGTATATATTAAAGGTGGCATTGGTAAAAGTCAATGATTTATGTACACCCCATAAAACCATTAGAATATTAAGTAATGCTGCAGTGGTTAAGGGGTCAAAGTTTATTGCAAAGGATTTGATAGTTATGATTATGAAGATGTAATTATATTTGGCTATGGGGCAAAAACTTTATTCCATAAGCGTGGGCAATTATAAGATTTGCCGCTATTATATTAAGAAGTAAGAAAGGCACATAGAATATATGCAGTATAAGTCAGCATTAAGAAATGTATATGTATGCATATCCGAAAAAAAGAAGAATTATTCTTATATTAAAAGTACAATAACAGACAATATAAAAGAAAGCCATAATGTTGTATTTAATGATATGGCAGGGTATGAGCCGGATAAAGATATAATTATAAGTGATGGATATAATTCTTATATCTCTGATGTGGCAGCAGATATCGGGCTTGGAGAGGATTACAGTGGAAATGCCAGGTATATTGTATACAATTCTGAGGATATAACCAAAGAATATTGTGAGCATATATTTGCAAGAAAAATGGGTGTGCCAGTATTGATACTGGAAACAGAGCGCTATATTGTCCGTGAAGAGTGTGAGGACGACCTTAAGGAATTGTATGGATTATATGCGACACTGTCAGACTGTGAGTACATTGAGCAGCTATATGAAGAAAATGAGGAGAGGGAATTCGTCAGGAACTATATAGCTAATATGTATGGATTTTTTGATTATGGTCTGTGGCTTGTATATGATAGAAGTACGGGTGAACTTGTCGGAAGGATGGGAATAGAAAACAGGAGTATAGATGGCAGTAACTGTCAGGAACTCGGCTATCTTGTAGGAAAAAATTATCAGAATAAAGGGACAGCATATGAAGTGTGCAGTGCAATAATAAGCTATGCTAAGGAATACTTAGGCATAGACGAGCTCTATGCCTGTATACATAAGGACAATAAGCCATCGATAGGGCTTATAAAAAAGCTTGGTTTTAGTGAGTATGCTAAAGATATAGATGGAATGAATATATATTACTTATTCATTCCAAACACATATCTTATGAAGTCAGCCGCATTTTCGGGATGACTTGCTGACTGAACTATACCGTAACAAGGCTGGTCCATCGTAAGGTTAGTCTTAGTAACCTCGGGAGCTTTGGATATATCAACGGCAACAGGAATAGTTTCGCCATCATTGTGGGTGTGATATATGATATAGTCGGAAAGCTGTTCAAGTTCCTCTGTAGAGAAAAGCTCCCTTAAGTCATAGAAAAAGCAGCTTGTATCAAAGCAGAAGTGGTCTATATCATCATATTCAGACATGTATCCGTCAAGGTTGTGTGTCTGCGAAAGCACATATATCTTTTCTTTGCTTATCTGTGGGTTCTGGTCGAAAGGCTTTTCTTCAAGAGTATAGCTGTAGTCGATGTTAATTTTTTCCTTTTTTCCATCTATGCCAAGATATTCTGTAAATCCTTTTGTCAGAATGTCGTCATCTGAATCATAGCCTGTTAGCTTGCCGTCACATACTGCGATAGCGCATACTGTGTCATAGTTGTTTCGTATGTATGCATTTATAAATGATGCGGCTATAAGAATAACAGCGATAACCGCAGCGATTATAAGCCTGTAATATTCCCATATATACTGGAGTTTTTCAGTAAATGAAAGCTCTTTGAATTTCTTTTTCTGTTCTTTTATTTCATCATTGATAGAATTACCCTGTGCCATAAGTCCTCCGAATTAAATAAACTTACGTTAGTTTATCATAGAAAACGGCTAAAAAAAACTGCTTTTATAAACATTTAATGAATATACATGAAATTTTCTTTGATTTTTATACAATATGTAAGTATAATCTGTTGTAGTTAACATTAAAAAGATATAAGTATCAGATGTATAAAAGCTCCTTTGAATGTGGAAAAGGTTTTTTATCAGGAACATTTATATCATTGATGCCAGGGTCAAAAGTCTTATTATGCAAGTATAGACGGATTTTTGCCCCTTACATCATATCACTAAGATTATATATGGAAAGGTAACATATTATGAAAGGTTTTGGATTAGACGGCAAGTTGTTCAGGGGACTATCTAAAGCAGGAGATTTCCTTATACTTGCACTTATCACAGTTATATGCTGTATTCCGGTAATAACTATAGGAGCTTCACTTACAGCTGCATTTTATTCAGGAATGAGGCTTGTCAAGGATGAAGAGAATTATGTATACAAGGATTTCTTTAAGTCATTTAAGACTAATTTCGTTCAGGGATTTATCATGGAGGTTGTGCTTGCAGTAATAGGTGTAGTGTTATTCATTGATTTAAGGGCATGTGCTTACTGGGCATTTTCAGGAAGCGGTTCTATGATAGGTAATATATTTATGTATGCAATAGTTGGATGTTTCGTTGTGTGGGGTGGCGTTGTGTTATATTCATTCGCAGTGCTTGCAAGATATGATGACAAGGCATTTACAGTATTGAAGAATTCGCTTATTCTTTGTACCCACCATCTTCCACAGACTATTATTATGATGGTTGCAACATACGGACTTATGTTTTTTTCTTTTAAGTATTTTACAGCCTATATCGTAACAATTCCGCTTTTTATCTATATCGACTCATATATATTCACAAGAATATTCAAGTCGCTTGAGAATACTAATGAGCAGAGGGCACGGGAGGAGCAGGAGGCTGCGGCTGAGAAGCTCGATGAAGAAAATAAGTCAGAGGAAGTGGCTGGAATTGAAGCTGACACTGAGCCGGCAGCTGTCACAGTGACAGAAGTTGAGAAAGTAGCTGCGCAGGAAACTGTTACAGGAGCGGAAGTTGAGAAAATGTCTGGACAGGAAGTTGCTACTGCATCTGAAAATGAGATTGAGACAAAGTAATTAATTCAAGTTTTTTATTGTATTAGTATTGTAAGTGATGGATATATATAAATATATGAAGCATATATATTTAAACATGAAAAAGATATATCTTTGTAATGAAAATATTGATTATAGACTATAGAAAAAGCTTCACAGCCATTATCAACCGGTTGTGAAGCTTTTTCTATAGTCTAATGCATTGAAAATATGTTCAAAATACGAAAGTATTTTAAATTTTATACAGTAATATTTTAGAACACATTTTAAAGCAGTATTCTTAATAAAACATTTTAAAGAGCCTCATCCCCACGTTCACCTGTACGAATTCGTATGGCATCAGCAACTTCATAGACAAATATCTTACCATCACCATATACGCCTGTATTGATTTCTTCTATAATCTGGTCGATGATATTTTCATAAGTTTCATCCGATACAATAGATTCTACCTTGACCTTAGGCAGAAGGTTGCCGCCAAAGTCTACACCATTGTACACCTGCTTGTGACCCTTCTGGCTGCCGTAACCCATAATATTAGTAATCATAAGTCCGTTTGCCCCATTGTTGTTAAGAATGTTCTTTAAGTCATCAAGTCTTTCTGGTCTGATAATTATTTCGAGCTTTTTCATAGTAACTGACACTCCTTCCGTTTAAGTGAATATTATATTAAAAGTTATAAAGCTGTCTGCTTGTAGTGTATACAGAAAAATCATAGTGTATGACACATATAAGTACTACTGCCTCAACTAAGATTGAAGCTGTTGTAGTGGCTGCACCAAACACAATAAAATGGATGAATACAGGTGCTGACAGAGCAAGCCACATAAGCTGATAGTTTCTTGTGGCTGCCGACTGGTTCTGTACATTGGAGTCCATAATAAGCGCTTCTGTAAAATAATAAGTGAAGTATATTGCAAATATAACAGTTATACCCATAGATATAGCACTCATTGTCTGTGCAGCATCCTGCCAGTCAACGAAATTAATAGCCTGTGCGATAACCGATGCAATAAGACCGATTACGGATACGACCCCCGCTTTCTTAAAAAGTGAATTGCGGTTCATCATATGAACTGCACCAAGAATGATAAGAAGAAAGCCGATACAGTCGTTAGCTATATCAATCGTTATGTGTCCAAATGATATGTTGAATCTGAGTGAAACAAAAAAGATTCCAATCAGAATCAGAATAATATTTTTTTTGTTCATAATAATAGTGGTCTTTTGGACCGCTCCTTTCCATAAGATTAAAATATAAATATATTTGTTATTTTAGAATAATAATAAATATATATCAACTGTGATTGGGTGATTTTAGACAAATTTAATTATGTGTTTATGGGTCAGATGTTGAGATTAAAAATCGTCTGTGTTATTATTTCAGATACATTTTTTCGATTTTTGCATTGCAAAATAAGAAGGAGGTATATATGTTGGTGTGGAATAAACCACAGCTTGGTGACAGGGAATGGATAAGCAAATGTGTAGAGGAAGCTGGATATATGGGAAGTGATGCAGCATTTGCTAGCATATATCTGTTACAATCTAAATATAATATTAGAGTGGCATTTTATAAGGACTGTCTTATAAGATACTACGAAGGGCATAACAGCAGGCATGGATACACATTTCCGCTTGGCGCAGGAAATATAGATAAGGCTCTTGAGGCTATAAAACAGGATGCCATAGATAACAACAGAAAACTTGAATTCTGCTTTATAACAGAGGAGCAGAAGGCTGTGCTTGAAGAGATGCTTGAGGGTGAGCTTGTATACAGCAGGGACGATGGCGACAGTGACTATATATACGGACAGCCGGAGCTTTCAACGCTTGCAGGAAGGGCTTATCATAAAAAGAAGAACCACGTGTCAAAGTTTAAGAGGACATATGAAGAACTGCGTTACAGTGAAATAGGCGCTGGCAATACTGAGGATGCCTTAATGGTTGAGGATATGTGGTATAATGAGCATAAAAATGATGAGGACAATTCGGTACTTATCGAGTATTCGGCTATCAGGGAGGCGCTGCTTAACTTTGATGAGTTGTCGTTATCAGGCGGTATAATATATGTTAATGATGTTCCGGTTGCTATGACGATAGCTTCTTATATAAGTAAAGATGTAGTTGATATCCATTTTGAAAAATGTATTGGCGAGTATGCATTTAACGGTGGATATGCAGCTATCAACCAGATGTTTGCACAGTCGCTTAAGGGATGTCCATATATTAACAGGGAAGAGGACATTAATATTGCCGGATTAAGGAAGGCAAAGGAGTCATACCACCCTAAAATAATGCTTAGAAAATACAGTGCAGTGGAGAGGAGTTTATAATGCTTTCAAAGGTACTATCAAAGAAATCGTGTGCAGACTGCAGGTTCTGCTGTTCGTTCAGAAGGTGCAGCTTATGGGAAACGCCGCTTTTCCCGAAAGAAGAATGTGAGAAGCTTTCACACGATAATGAATATAATGTAATATCGCAGTTCAGGATGCTTGATGACTGCGGTCAGATGAAGTTAGAGCATAAGTACAGGACAGAGGATGCCAATGAGGAGGCAGTGTGTGACTATCTCGATGTACACAAAGGCTGCATATTATCAGATGAGGACAAGCCTTTTGACTGTAAGATATGGCCTTTAAGAATTATGAGAAAGGATGAGAAGCTTGTCATAGCATTTACACCTACCTGTGCAGCACTTGGCACTACTCCGTCAGAGGATATGGTCAAGCTTGTAAAGGAAGGGATTGGCGATAAGATATATGAATATGCCAGCGAACATCCATTTATAATAAAGGATTATAAAGAAGGCTTTCCGGTTATTATGGAAAAATAATGATACCAGGGTCAAAAGGTCTAAAATCACATGAGATTGCTCATAAGTGGGAGAATGCTCTTTTGACCCCAACATCACGTTATAAGAATAAAACAGAATGTTAAGAAATATAAGATACGCTGAAATATATAAGAGAAAATGTCGAAAAATAGTTAAGTCTTAAGTCATAAAAACCGATACTTAATTTAATGAGTGCAAAGAAAATGAATTATTAAAATGTTTATATAGCACAGAAAGGAGTGTCAGATATGTTAGTTTCAAGATATGCGGGTTATGGAGCTTATGATACAAAGAGTGTCAGTACTTATAATAATCCCGATAATGCTTCATCAATAGAGTCAGCAGACAGCCTTAATGCACAGGCAGCAGGGACTGATGTGGCGAATAATGACTCAGATAGCGATGTCTTGTCTGCTAATCAGGCACCTAAATATTCAGACCCGGCTGATTTTACATTTGACTTTAAGAAAGAAAAGAAGTTTAATCTTGAGGGTGCAACCAGGGATTATGAAGATATTAATGTAGGAAAGGCGCTTTCTGATATGAAGAAGGATGCAGTTCTTGATAAGTATAAGTTCTTTGTTGATTCACCTAACTTAGGAACAGATAATGACGGTACAGTAAGAATAGTGAGAAGATAAAGTAATAGGATAACTAAAAATATCCGTTGGTTATATAAAGTGTGAGTTGCCTGAAAGCTCTATTTTCAGGCACTTTACAGATATTGGTATTAAAGTTTTTGAAGAAAAATGAAAAAAATTGAAAAAATTTCAAAAAAACACTTGCATTATTTCAAACCTTAGTATATAATTCATTTTGTTGTCACGGTGTGACACAACATTGGGCTTTCGCCAAGTGGTAAGGCACTGGATTCTGATTCCAGCATTTCGGGGGTTCGAATCCCTCAAGCCCAGCTGACCCTCGCTATTAAGCGAGGGATTTTTTTTGCATAGATATCAGATTATGTTGAAATATAGAAAGGAGCTACTCGATGATACAGTTAGGAAAGACTCAGTGTCTTAACATTGTTAAGAAAACAGATTTTGGTGTATATCTTGGAACAGAAGATGATAAGGTGTTACTTCCTAAGAAGCAGGTGCCAGAGGATGTAGAAGTAGGTGATGCGCTTACTGTGTTTGTATACAAGGACTCAAGTGACAGACTTATAGCCACTACAAATAAGCCTAAAATCCAGCTTGGTGGTCTTGCAAGACTTAAGGTATGTGAAGTGAGCAGCATAGGAGCATTTCTTGACTGGGGACTTGAGAAGAACATATTACTTCCTTATAAGGAACAGACAACACATGTTAATGAGGGTGATGAGTATCTTGTAGCTCTTTATATAGACAGAAGTAACAGACTTGCGGCTACTATGAAGGTCAGCAGGTATCTCACAACAACTGACAAGTATGTAAAGGAAAGTGCAGTAAGCGGAACTATTATCGGTATCAAGCCAGACCATGGAGTATATGTTGCCATAGATGATGCTTACTATGGTTTTATAACACGTAACGATATTTCAGACGATATGAAGATTGGTGATGTCGTTTACGGACGTGTCACAAAGGTAAGAGAAGATGGCAAGCTCACAATAAGCACGCACCAGAAGGCATATATCCAGATGGATGAAGACTCAGTAAAGGTATATGATGCAATAGTTAAGTGCGGCGGCAGCCTTGGCTTTAACGATAAAGCAGACCCTGAGATTATAAAGAAGCATTTTGATATGAGTAAAAATGCATTTAAGAGGGCAGTTGGAAGACTTCTTAAGCAGGGCAAGGTTGAGATAACAGAGAATTCTATCATAGCGAAGTAAAAATATATATCTTGAACAACCAGCGTAATTGTTATACAATTATTACTGGTTGTTTTTTTATACATCTGAATAATAATAAATGTGCAGTATATGCTGTATTGGTATCAGTAGATATCGGAACATATATTGCTAAGAATGGAGAATTATATGCAGAAAGTTATCAGTACAGACAAGGCACCTAGTGCAATCGGACCATATTCACAGGCAATCGAGGTTAATGGAATGGTGTATACATCAGGAGTTATCCCTGTAATTCCTGCAACAGGAGAAATAGTAGAAGGCGGCGTTGAGGCGCAGGCTAATCAGGCATTCCAGAATCTTAGCAATCTTGTTGAAGCTTCTGGCTCTAAGGTTGAGAATATCGTAAAGACAACAGTATTCATCAAGGAAATGAATGACTTTGGAAAGATTAACGAAATATATAAGAACTACTTCAAAGAACCATTCCCAGCACGTTCATGTGTAGAAGTTGCAAGACTTCCAAAGGACGTATTACTTGAAGTGGAAGCTATCGCATGGAAGTAAGAAAGCTTAACTGGTTTCTGCCGGTATTTCTTGCAGTTTATGTCATATTAAACATAGCCGCAGGTATATTTATAGGAATAGCACCAGAGCTTGGAATTGAACTTCCGGACTGGATTGTATATGTAATCAGTGAGGTTATGGCATTTATAATAGTACTTATATATATGCTGGTTATGAAGATTAATATCAGAAGAGATATGCAGTATAAGGTCATAGGCGGAAAGGATATTTTTATGTCATTGCTTACGGGCGTGCTTATTCTGCCTATGGTGCTGTTTCTTAATGCATTTACTATGCTTTTTTCTGATAATTATATACAGGAGTCGTCACAGGGACTTCTGGAATATCCATATATTGCACAGCTTATTCTGATTGCGGTCATACCGCCTCTGGTTGAGGAGTTCATATTCAGGGGACTGTTTTTTGGAACTTACCGCAAATGTGGTGTCCTTAAGGCAGCACTTATGAGTGGACTTGTGTTTGGAATGTTTCATCTAAACATTAACCAGTTTGCGTATGCACTTGTGTCAGGCGTTATTTTTGCATATATGGCTGAAGCTACAGGCTCTATATGGTCATCAGTTATCGCACATTTTGTGGTAAACAGTTATTCTATAACAATAAATCAGATATTAAAGCTTTCAGGGCTATATAGTGCGGTTAATGATACTGCGACAGGTACGCAGGATGAGTTAACCAGCATTACGATGTCATCAAGGCTTGCAGGCATTTTTATGATGTTTGTTATCGGTGCTGTATTTATGCTGCTTGCAGTGCTTTGCATAAGAAATATGGCTAAGAGAAATGGAAGGCTTGAAGTTATAAGAGAGAGCTTTAGGATTGGACATAAGAAAGGTTCTTATAATAATTTCAGTTCAGAAGGTGCTTCTGGTAATGGCGAATTGCTATCGGCAGATAATATGTCAGGTGATGGTGAAGTGTTATCAGATACGGCGGCTCGTAGTAATCATGTTCTGACAGCACCGGCTGTTGCATCTGTTGCAGCCTGCCTTGTGTATATGATTATTATGGAAATGGCGTAATTACGGCTTTATATTATATTATGATATGAGGGTCAAAAGGTATTTTGCCCCTCATTTATGATTAATCAGACTGCTTTATAATAAGCACAATGATTAATAAAAAAAGGATGTTTCTACACAATTCCCAGAGTCAGATAAGTATCTGGCAGAATAGACAGGAATATATGGAAACATCCTTTTTATTAAATAGATGTGGGGTCAAAAGTCCCCGCCTATAAGCAAGCTCATGTGGGTGAATGACCTTTTGTCCACGGTATCATTAAATGCTTATATCAATATTCTGTCCAAGATTAGGAGTGACAGAAGCCTCCATCATCTTAGTAAGGTCATCACCAGTTGTTTCTAGTGTGTCAAGCGACTTCTTAAGAACAGCAACCTGTACATCATTGATAACGCGTGATGAGTTAAGATTCATTGATAAATTAGCAACATCCATTATATCCATATAAAACCTCCTTGTAATCTATATGAAAATGTTTAATATAATCTGTTTCTTAATAAGATTGTAGCCTTTAATTGTAAAAAAATCAATAATATTATAAAGATACCAGGGTCAAAAGGTCTAAACCCACATGAGCTTGCTCATAGGTGGGTCTAGACCAAGATATTATAAGTCTTATAACTATGAATTGTGAAGCAAAGGAGTAAAATTCTCAGGCAGAGTTTAATAAGAATATGATTATAGATTATAGGATAAAATTTTCGCTCCAAAAGAATATAATCATCATGCTGTGGGAATTATATTCTTATGAAGAAATGGATGTTTATAATAACCGGAACGCTGCTTATGGCAGTTGCTTATAAAACTATATATGACTCAGTGGGAATGGTTACAGGAGGCTTTTCGGGCATAAGCATAATAGTAAGACGGCTGACAGAATATTTAAAAGATTATTCATATGTAAAAATACAGGAAAGCAGTGTGCCTGATGGCATGCAGCAGGGAGGTGTGCATATTGTATACTATCTTATAAACAACATAATTCCGTCCGGCGGCGTACCAATATGGTTTACAAACATATCGCTTAATATTCCACTATTTATATGTGCCTATAAGGAGCGTGGAAAGGCATTTTTAAAGGATACACTGTTGGCAGATGCACTTCTTACGGTGTTTATGGCAGTGCTTCCAAAGACAGATATATCGGGAAGCGTGTATGCGTGGGCGGCACTCATAGGCGGACTATGTGCTGGAACTGGCATTGGAATGGTGTTAAGGGCGGAAAGCACGACAGGCGGCACAGATATGCTTGCAAGTATTCTTTATTACAGATATGGAAAATGGTCAATAGTAACTATTATGAATGTTATTGATGGAATGATAATAATAGCTGGTGTGTTTTTATTCGGAATAAAGGTAACTATATGGGCTGTTTTTGCCGTAATTATAACAACATTTGCTGCAAGATTTATTATAAAAAGGTCTTGAAAATGGCATAAATATGCATATTTTTGGTGATGTTAGTGAAGATTGCAGTCGTAATTTTGTGCAAAATATCTATGAAAGCCGGAATTATGGTAAAAGTGATAAAAAAGCACAGAATATATTTGGCTAATTACCATATAGCCAAGAAAAGCCTGTTAGTGTAAAATAATGAATATCAAAAGCGCGTATGCGTTCTTTTATATTTTAGGAGGAAAGTTTTCAATGGCAAGTTTATCACTTAAAAATGTTTGTAAAGTATATCCAAACGGATTCGTAGCTGTTAAGGATTTCAATCTTGAAATCGCAGATCAGGAATTCATCATTTTCGTAGGACCTTCAGGTTGTGGTAAGTCTACAACACTTCGTATGATTGCAGGTCTTGAGGAAATCAGCTCAGGAGAATTATGGATTGGGGACAAGCTCGTTAACGATGTAGAGCCTAAGGATAGAGATATCGCTATGGTATTCCAGAGTTATGCGTTATACCCACATATGTCAGTATATGACAACATGGCATTCGGTCTTAAGTTAAGAAAAGTACCAAAGGCTGAAATAGATAAGTCAGTTCATGAAGCTGCTAAGATTCTTGATATTGAGCACTTACTTGACCGTAAGCCAAAGGCTCTTTCAGGTGGTCAGAGACAGAGAGTTGCTATGGGACGTGCTATCGTTCGTAGCCCTAAGGTATTCCTTATGGATGAGCCTCTTTCAAACCTTGATGCTAAGTTAAGAGTTCAGATGCGTGTCGAGATTTCTAAGTTACATAAGAGATTACAGACAACTATCATCTACGTTACACATGACCAGACAGAGGCTATGACACTTGGTACAAGAATCGTAGTTCTTAAGGATGGTATCATCCAGCAGGTAGATACACCTCAGAACCTTTACAATACACCTAACAACATTTTCGTTGCTGGTTTCATTGGTTCTCCACAGATGAACCTTGTTGATGCTGCAGTCAGCCAGGAAGGTTCACAGGCAGTTCTTAAGATGAGCGATGATGTTACTATCAAGCTTCCAGCAGATAAGAGCAAGAAGATTATTGATGGTGGATATGTTGGAAAGACAGTTGTAGTTGGTATCCGTCCAGAGGATATCAAGGATGACCCAGAATTCATCGCAGCTCATCCAGATACAAAGTTCACATCTACAATCAGAGTATACGAGTTACTTGGTTCAGAAGTTAACCTTCACTATGAAATAGGTGATGTTACATGTACAGCAAAGGTTGGTCCTAGAACAACAGCTCGTCCTGGTGATGAGGTTACATTTGCAATGGATATCGCAAGACTTCACGTATTCGATAAGGAAACAGAGAACGTAATTACTCACTAATTACAGTTTCTAAATTATAATGAATTTATAAAATTTAGAGGAAGTGTATAATTTCTATACATTTCCTCTTTTTTTTTTTGTCGTTTTGCTTTACAATATTATAGTAAGTGTCAAGTTATGATTAATCCAATCATAAAAAGGAATATAATGTTAATCTTAAGAAAAATATAATTGCTGACTTAAGAAATTATTTTTAGCATGTAGGTAGAGAATATAATTAAAATTAAGATAAGAATAGTTATAGGCTTTAGTATTGGATATAACTTTGAAAAATCGCAGGTATATGAATAGGAGTACGATATGATTTCAAATCAGATTTTACAGACAACTGTCGATGGATTAAAAGAAATATCACGCGTTGATTTATGTGTTATTGATGCAGAGGGTAAGGTTGTGGCAAAGACATTTGATAGTGTTGCCGAATGTACAGCCGATGCACTTGTATTTATAGATTCACCAGCAGATAGTCAGGTAGTCAACGGATACCAGTTCTTCAAAGTAGTTGAAGATGGCAATCTTGAATATATAATATTAGCAAAGGGAACAAGTGACGATGTATTTATGTTAGGAAAGCTTGCAGCATTCCAGATACAGAACCTTCTTGTTGCCTACAAGGAAAGATTTGATAAGGATAACTTTATTAAAAATCTTCTTCTTGATAATCTTTTAAGGGTTGATATGTATACAAGAGCAGAAAAGCTCCATATTGAAACAGATGTCAAGAGAGTTGTATACATAATAGAAACTAAGCACGAAAAGGATACAAATGCACTTGAAATAATAAGGACATTATTTGTCTCAAGACCAAGAGATTTCATAACAGCAGTTGACGAGAAGAGTATAATACTTGTCAGGGAGGTTAAGCCGGGTGAGACTTATGAAGACCTTGACAAGACAGCAGAGGTTGTTATAGATATGCTTAATACAGAGGCTATGAGTTCAGCACACATAGCTTATGGTACTATTGTCAATGATATAAGAGAAGTATCAAGGTCATATAAGGAGGCTAATATGGCGCTTGATGTAGGCAAGATATTCTACAGTGATAAGAATGTTGTTGCTTACAACAGACTTGGCATAGGCAGACTTATATACCAGCTTCCACTTCCTTTATGTCAGATGTTTATCAGGGAAATATTTGACGGCAAGTCGCCTGACGACCTTGATGAGGAAACATTATCAACAATTAACAAGTTTTTTGATAACAGTCTGAATGTTTCGGAGACATCTAGACAGTTATATATTCATAGAAATACCCTTGTATACAGACTTGATAAGCTTCAGAAGACTACAGGTCTTGACTTAAGGGTATTTGATGATGCAATCACATTTAAGATTGCGCTTATGGTTGTTAAGTATATGAAGTATATGGAAAGCAAGGATACATATTAATATGTGCAGCAGGCGGTTTTAGCCAGCATTAATCGTGGTCGTTATAATATCAGAATTTAGTTATATGTACAGTTTGGAGGAATATATACAATGATAATTATGGAAGATGTTACGAAAACGTATGCATCTGGTTCAGATGTTCCTGCACTGAATGGGATTAATCTTCACATTCAGGAAGGCGAGTTCGTATTCATAGTAGGTAAGAGTGGTTCCGGTAAGTCGACACTTATCAAGCTTCTTCTTAAGGAACTTGACCCTACATCAGGTAAAATATATGTAAACAAGAAGTACCTTAATAAGCTTACAAGAAAGAAGCTTCCTTACTTAAGAAGAGATATAGGTGTTGTATTTCAGGATTTCCGTCTTTTACCAGATAGAAACATTTATGAGAATATAGCATTTGCACAGAAGGTCGTAGAAGCGCCAACTAAGAAGATTAAGAGTAATGTTCTTAAAATGCTTTCAATGGTCAACCTTCTTGACAAGTATAAGTCTTATCCTAATGAGTTATCAGGTGGTGAGCAGCAGAGAGTGGCTATCGCAAGAGCTCTCATAAACAGACCATCTATACTTTTATGTGATGAGCCTACAGGTAACCTTGATCCAACTAACTCTAATGAGATTATGAAAATTCTTGATGCTGTTAATAAGCAGGGAACTACAGTACTTGTAGTTACCCACAATATGGAAATCGTTCAGCAGATGAAAAAGAGAACGATTACAATGAGTCAGGGCAAGATTATAAGTGATTTGGAAAAGGGTGGTTATTTCTATGAAGATTAGATCGTTATTTTATCATATTAAAGACGGATTAAAGAACATCTATCGTAATAGACTGTTCTCTCTTGCGTCAATAGCAACTATAGCGGCGTGTATATTCCTTTTTGGATTATTCTATTCGCTTGTAACAAACTTTCAGTATATGATACATAAGGCTGAGAATGAAGTCTGTGTCACAGTATTCTTTGACCAGAACCTTACAGATGCTGATATTAAGAAGCTTGGAGATACGATAAGCCAGAGAAATGAGGTTTCACGTATACACTATACTTCAGCAGATGAGGCGTGGGAGAATTATAAGGCTGAATATTTCAAGGATTATCCACAGCTTGCAGAAGGCTTCAAGGATGATAATCCTCTTGCTAATTCATCATCTTATGAGATATATCTCAATGATGCTTCAAGTCAGGCTACTCTTGTTACATACCTTGAAAATCTTGACGGTATAAGACAGGTAAACAGGTCAGAGGCAACAGCAAGCGGACTTGCAAGTGCAGCACGACTTGTCAGCTATGTAGCAATAGCTATTATCGTTATACTTCTTGCAGTATCTATATTCCTTATCACTAATACTATCGTAATAGGTATTACTGTGCGTAAGGAAGAGATATCAATTATGAAGTATATCGGTGCTACGGATGCGTTCGTTGATGCGCCATTCTTCGTAGAAGGTATTACTATTGGTATTATAGGTTCTATTATACCTCTGGTTATCCTTAGATTTATCTACGAAAATGTTATTAACTATGTTATGAATAAGTTTTCAATACTTCAGAATATTCTTGCATTTATGCCGGTAAATGATGTATTCAGGATACTGGTTCCTGTAGGAATTCTTCTCGGTATTGGTATTGGTATATTAGGAAGTTTCTTCGCTGTAAGAAAGCATGCTAATGTATAATAAATAATGTTAAAGACAACTAAAGAGTTGTGGTTTTTAGCATATTTGCAGGGTATAGGATCGTTGCGAAGGGAAAGCTTTGGCAGCGGTCCTGTTTTATAAGAGTTATCTTATAAACATATGGCTTTATGGAGGAATT
This sequence comes from Eubacterium sp. CAG:252, assembly GCA_000436535.1. Classification (GTDB taxonomy): domain Bacteria; phylum Bacillota; class Clostridia; order Lachnospirales; family Lachnospiraceae; genus Lachnospira. Next base: position 27,628 of record FR886290.1, read on the forward strand.
GTATGAGGAGAGCATTAGTGAAAAGAGTTGTTACCCTGTTACTGCTTCTGACAATGGTCGTACCATATTGTTTTGTCACATATAATGATGTATATGGTGACAGCAAACAAAATCTTAGCGATGCTAACAATAAGAAAAGTGACCTTCAGAGTGAATATGATAAGACACAGAAGAAGCTTGATGAGCTTAAGTCACAGAGTGATGATGTGGAAACATATCTTGCACAGTTGGATTCACAGATGTCAACAGTTAATAGGTCGTTGAATGAAGTAAGTGGTCAGATAGAGCAGATAGAAACAGAGATAACTGAAACAGAAGAAAAGCTTGCCGAAGCAGAAGATGATGTTGATGAACAGTATGATGCAATGAAGCTTCGAATACAGTATATGTATGAACATAATGATGAGACATATTTTGCACTGCTGCTCAACTCTGAGAGTATGGGTGATATGCTTAATAAAGCAGAGTATATTACAAAGATTTCTGATTATGACAGGAAAATGCTTGAAAAGTTCAATGATACAGTGAACTTTATAACAGATGCAAAGATAAAGCTTGAACAGGACAGGGAAACTTTGGTTGCAAAGCAGGATGAACTCCAGGATAAGAAGTCTTCGCTTGAACTTCTTGAGGAAACCAAGCAGAACGAGATGGCGGCGCTTAAGAAGAATACACAGCAGCAGAAGGATTATAAGGAGAAGATTGAGGCTGATATGAAAGCTCAGGATAATCTGATTGCAAGCATAGAGGCACAGATAAAGGCAGAAGAGGCTGCTGCAAATGCTTCAAAGAACAACAGCAGCAACAATAGCAGTAATAGCAATAATAACAGTGGTAATAATAGTAATAGCGGCAGCACAAGTTATGACGGCGGAGCTTTTAAGTGGCCTACAGTGTCAACAAGAATAACATCACCATATGGAGATACAGAAGGAAGGACATCTCCACACCAGGGTATTGATATCGGTGCTGTTGTAAGAGGTGTGTCAGGTGACCCTATATATGCGGCGGCTGATGGAAAGGTTGTTATATCACAGTTCAGCTCATCAGCAGGTAACTATATTATGATATATCATGGTAATGGATTGTATACAAGATATCTTCATGCATCCTCACTTCTTGTAAGTGTTGGAACATATGTAACCAAGGGACAGACAATAGCGCTTATGGGAACAACTGGTAATTCTGACGGTGTACATCTTCACTTTGATGTAAGACTGAATGGTTCGGTTGTTAATCCTTGGAATTATCTGAGTAAGTAGGTGCTTTGCAGCTGATATAGAATGTAAAGGATATTAGAAAATATATAAAAGCCGCGGGAGAAGTGTAGTGCCTGCGGTTTTTATAATATATGTCATAATTTTTTCACATATTGGAATTAATATAATGAGGGCGGTTTATAATAATGAAATTATGGAATATTTTAAATAATTCTTAATGCGACAGACCTACATGATTTAAGCTTTGATATATGAAAAAATAATCGTAGAAATGGAGAGAATTATGGATAACGATAACAGGGAAGAAAGTGGATTATCCACAAGTGATGGAATTAGTGGAGTT
>FR886290.1:29219-30889 GCA_000436535.1 Eubacterium sp. CAG:252
TAGTGGAGTTCAGAATAATAACCAGAATATAAGAGCTGACTGGCATCACTACGAAGAAAATGTGAATAATCAGGATGGCAGTAATCAGACTGGAAGAGGACAGTATGACCAGCAGATTGCGGACATTGTGGATGAGCATAATAAAGAGAGAAAATATGGTTCAAGGTTTTACAGAAAAGGACTTCTTACAGGAATAATAGCAACATTTTCAGCTATGGTGCTGATTGTTTTATCAGTTGCTGACGTGTGTCTTAAAAAGGGATATCTTCATATAGGCATCAATGGCGATGTGTATATACAGTCGGATGCCGTAACAGATGAAAGCGGTATAGGAAGTGAAGTGGAGGCTAAGCTTAATGCGATAGATTCGGTGCTTGACTCATTTTACTTTGAAGAGGTTGACGATGAGAAGGCTAAAGACAGCATATATAAAGCATATCTTAGCTCATATGGTGATAAATATACTGTATATTATACAGCAGACGAATATAAGAAGCTTACGGAAACTACAAATGGAACTTTTTCCGGAATAGGTGCAGTGTGTCAGATTAGTAGTGAAGGTGGAATTCTTCTTGTGGATGTATATGAAAGCGGTGCAGGTTATAAGGCAGGTCTTAGAAGCGGTGACAGAATTATACAGGTAGATGGAACAGATGTTACAGATATGGACCTTTCGTCAGCAGTTGCGCTTGTAAAGGGCGAGAAAGGCACACAGGTTGGACTTAAGATTGTAAGAGATGGTGCGACCTCTGATTATACAGTTGTCAGGGATGAAATTGAGGTGCAGACTGTAAATTATGCTATCACAGAGGATAACATAGGTTATATATCAGTTTCACAGTTTGAAAATGTTACAGCAAAGCAGTTTAAGGCAGCTATAGAAGACCTTAAGAGTGAAGGTGCTAAAGGAATAATCATCGATATAAGAAATAATCCGGGTGGACTTTTAACAACCGTTATCAGTATGCTTAAAGACATACTTCCAAATGGACTTATTGTATACACAGAAGATAAGGACGGCAATAGAAAAGAGTACAGCGACAATGATAATGAGGAGCTTGATATGCCTCTGGCTGTTCTTGTCAATGGAAACAGTGCAAGTGCTTCTGAAATATTTGCAGGAGCAATACAGGATTACGGCAAAGGTGTTATTGTTGGAACTCAGACTTTCGGCAAGGGCATAGTCCAGACGGTAAAGCCGCTCACAGATGGAAGTGCAATCAAGTTCACAATAGCCAAGTATTTCACACCAAAGGGACAGGATATACATGGAAAAGGCGTTACTCCTGACGTGGTTGTTGAGTACGACAAGGATGCCGATGAGGATACACAGATTAGTGCAGCACTGGAGAGTGTGAGAGCGCAGATTAACCAGTAAAGATTATAAAGCTTGTTATTATATAAACTATAAATGAGCAAATTAAAAATATTGCATAATTATATCCGTGGCAGAAAAACAAATTTTTTCATAATCTATTGGAATGTATCTGAGACACAGACAAACGCAAATTATTTTGTACATTTTTCTGTATTTGCTCATTTATAGATATAAGTTTGAATGGTATGTTAATAGATAAAGAAGTATATTATATATTTTATTACTTGACTTCATATCGCATATATGCTATAAATATATTATCAATATGCATAGTGATAATAACTTAAGAAGG
>FR886291.1 GCA_000436535.1 Eubacterium sp. CAG:252
GTTCCACAGGTCACAGAGCTTGCATATGAGTTAAAGAAAGCAGGTCTGCCAGTTAAGGATGGCATTATTAGAAATGAAGAGCTTGTGGAAGAATTAAAAAGACTTGATAACAATTAGTAATAAAATAAGTGGCGTGACCGCATAAGATTTATTAGAATATAAAGTCTGATAAGATAAGAAGAAAGCGGCATACACACGGAAATGAGGAAACTAAATGTCAATAATAGTTGATAAGATTAGCTATGTATATGAAATTGGCACAGGCTTTGAAAGAAAAGCCCTTGATAATGTTTCATGTGCGATAGAGGACGGAGAATTCATAGGACTTATAGGTCATACAGGTTCAGGAAAATCAACATTTATACAGCATCTGAATGGACTTTTAAAGGCTACATCGGGGCATATATATTATAATGGCAAGGATATATATGAGCAGGGATATGATATGAAAGAGCTGCGAAGAAGAGTCGGACTTGTATTCCAGTATCCTGAGCACCAGCTTTTTGAAACAGATATATTTAAGGATGTGTGCTTTGGTCCTAAAAATCTGGGACTTTCAAGGCAGGAATATGAGATAAGGGCATTTGAGAGCTTAAGACTGGTTGGACTTGACGAAAATCTGTATTATCAGTCACCATTTGACCTGTCAGGCGGACAGAAAAGAAGAGTTGCAATAGCCGGAGTGCTTGCAATGAAGCCGGATGTGCTCATACTTGATGAGCCTACAGCAGGTCTTGACCCTAAGGGAAGAGATGTTATTCTTGATTGTATCAAGGCGCTGAGGGATGAAACGGGAATAACTGTAATACTTGTTTCACACAGCATGGAGGATGTTGCGCGCTATGTGAGCAGAATTATGGTTATGGATGATGGTATCCTTAAGTATGATGATACACCGCAGAATGTATTTGCACACTATAAGGAGCTTGAACAGATAGGTCTTGCCGCCCCTCAGGTAACTTATATTATGAATGACCTTGTAAAGGCTGGGATGGATGTCAATCCTGATGCGATTACAGTGGATGAGGCAAGAGATAGTATTTTAAGACATTTTAACATTAAAATGTAGGAAATGTGCGCAGGCACAGGATTGGAAAGTATATGATTAGAGATATAACAATAGGACAATATTATCAGGCTGATTCAGTTATACACAGACTTGACCCAAGAGTTAAGCTTATGGGTACATTAATATTTATCATATCATTATTCTTAGGCATGAATATATGGATATATGCATTTATAACTGTAGCACTTGCAGCCGTCATAGTAATATCAAAAATACCTTTTAAATATATGATAAGAGGACTTAAGTCAATAGTTATTCTTATCATAATCAGTGCGGTGTTTAATCTGTTCTTAACACCCGGCGAAACGCTTATTAAGATATGGAAGCTGACAATAACGTATGAGGGTCTTAAAACCGCTGTATTTATGGTTGTACGCCTTATATACCTTATATTGGGAACTTCCCTTATGACACTTACAACAACGCCGAATAACTTAACAGACGGCCTTGAAAAAGGACTAGGCTTCCTCAAGCACATCAAAGTGCCGGTACACGAGATAGCTATGATAATGTCGATAGCTTTAAGGTTCATCCCTATTCTTGTTGAGGAAACTGACAAGATTATGAAAGCACAGATGGCGCGTGGTGCTGACTTTGAGAATGGCAATATTATAAAGAGAGCCAAAGCTATGGTGCCTATTCTTGTACCACTGTTTGTGTCAGCTTTCAGAAGAGCCAACGACCTTGCCATGGCGATGGAGGCAAGATGTTACCACGGTTCAGAGGGCAGAACCAAGATGAAACCTCTCAGGTATGCCAAGAGGGACCAGATAGCTTACCTTTGTATGTTTGCATATCTTGGGGTGTTGATTGCGATTAAGGTGATTGTGTAGTGGTAAGATGTTCAGAGATGTATCGGGAACTGGATTGACTTTAAAAATGTTAAATAAAAAATTACAATAAAATAAAAGGCTGCTTCGTAGAGAATTATTTATGTGATATGTAGATGGAGATATGGTGTAAAAGCCGCATATTATATAGATGGTGCTTTATGTAGCAGTTCTTTTAATATAATGATTATTTTGTATAATCGGGTATTGATTAATGTAGAAAAGATGAAATAAAAAAGAGATGGAGGGCAGTATGCGAAGAATAAGACTAAGGGTGGCATATGACGGAACTAATTATTCAGGCTGGCAGATACAGCCGGTTGCCGTAACTATAGAAAAAGTGTTAGATGAAGCAATATATGAGCTTACAGGTGAGAATATACACGTTATAGGTGCAAGCCGCACAGATGCAGGTGTGCATGCTATGGGAAATGTGGCTGTATTTGATACGAATTCAACAATTCCGGCAGACAGGTTTTCATATGCACTTAACAGATACCTGCCGGATGACGTTATAATCCAGAAGTCAGATGAGGTGGCAGCGGACTTTCATCCAAGACACTGTGATACGAAAAAAACTTACTGCTACAGAATATTAAACACACAATTCGGTATTCCACAGAAAAGAAATTATACGTGGAATGTGGCTGGAAATATCGATATAGAAAAGATGAAGACGGCGGCACAGTATCTTATCGGGGAGCATGATTTTAAAAGCTTCTGCTGTGTAAGAACTGATGCAGAGTCAACAGTCAGGACAGTCTACTCACTTGATGTTAATAAAGAAGAGGATGAGATACATATAACAATATCGGGTAACGGTTTTCTTTATAATATGGTAAGGATAATTGCAGGAACGCTCATACAGGTTGGAAAAGGAAAATATGAGCCGGAATATATCAGACAGATGTTAGAAGCCTGTGACAGGACACAGGCAGGTCAGACAGCGCCACCGCAGGGGCTTACACTTATGAAGATAGAGTATCTGGATGAAGAAAGATGATTTAATAGGCGCAAAAGAAAAGGAAGCAGACATTTACTTTTCAGACGGCTTAAAGAACGAACAGTCATGCGAAGCAGGACGGAAGAGCGCAATAGCGCAGGTTCGTGAGTGTAGGGGGCAGATAAAGAGTAAATTATGATATAATGTGCGTAGGCAATGAGTCGTGTTAGATGCAAAATTGCCTAATGTGAATACAGCAATTTAATGTGTGAATAAAAGAAGACAAAAACAGATTTATTGTGGATAACTTGCTAAAATTATATAATAAAAATATATTTTATCATTGACACACTCGGTTCTGTGTTATATAATTCTTAAATGTGGCGTGATAAGTGCGCCCAGTTTGGTTAATTCGGATTAGGTGTTTC
>FR886292.1:0-19841 GCA_000436535.1 Eubacterium sp. CAG:252
GAATAGGTGCTTCGGCACCATTTTTTTAGGATAAAGCAGAAGGAAGCTGCTTTTCATTTAATCTACTTACATCGACACATTCAGTCTTACCTTAACCATATCCTCTAGATATCTTTTCGTGACAGCAGACAGGCATTTTCTATATGAACAGTATTAGCGAACTGGTCCACAGGCTGCACCTTCTCCACCTTATAACCACGTTCCACCAGTACCTTAAGGTCCCTTGCAAGTGTAGCCGAATCGCAGCTCACATAAACAATCCTGTCCGGTGACATACTTACGATAGTATCCAGCAGTTTCTCATCACAACCCTTTCGCGGAGGGTCTACTACTACAACATCCGGTTTTGTCATATCATATACATTAGTAATATTCTGACTGTCTGAATTATCTGATTTGCCAGCAGTATCAATTCCTGGCAGGTCAATATTATCTGAATTGCCAGTAGTATCTGAATGCTCTGCCTTGTTTGCACTATAGGATTTATCTGCCCCATCAACATCAGCACTACCCTTTGAGGCATTATTCCCATTATTCTTATAAAATGCTGGTACAACCTCCTCTGCCTTTCCAACAAAGAATTCAGCATTGGTTATGTTATTAATTTTTGCGTTATTTTTCGCATCTTCTATCGCCTGTGGAACTATCTCAACCCCGTATACCTGTCCCGCTTTTTTTGCAAGAAACAACGAAATTGTACCTATGCCGCAGTACATATCCCATACGCTCTCATTTCCTTTGAGGTCTGCAAACTCAAGTGCTTTGTTATATAACACCTCTGTCTGTCTTGGATTAACCTGAAAGAATGAAAGTGGCGATATCTGAAACTTTATATCACCTATATAATCCTCTATATATGGCTTACCATACAATGTTACACATTCTTTTCCAAGTATGACATTCGTATCCTCTTTGTTGATATTAACAACAAGTGATGTAATATGTAAATGTATACCACTATTCCTGCCACTAATCTCCCCATTAAGCTCCTTCACCACATCCACAAGCCCATCTGCTGCCTCTTTCCTTAACATTTTCTTAGTCACAAGGCAGAACATAATCTCATCTGTGTGAAAACCTGTTCTTATAAGTATATGTCTTACAGTTCCTTTATGAATGTTCTCATCGTAAGCGCGGACTCTGTACTTTTCCATCCACGCTTTAACTGCTTTAAGGATAACGGCATTGTCGCTGTGACCTAGCAGGCAGTCATCATCCGGACATGGAATAATAGAGTGGGTATGTCCTGCGTAAAAGCCCATAACGATATTGCCGTCTTTGTCCTCTCCTACCGGATACTGTGCTTTGTTGCGGTATCTGAAAGGTTCCTCCATACCAAGTATGTCACACATTTCATAGTCAGTGCCCTCTGTAAGTCCGCCAATTCTCTTTAAATTATCGCTGACAAGCTTCTGCTTATACTTAAGCTGTGCCTCATAGCTCATAGCCTGTATCTGACAGCCGCCGCACTGCCTTGCTATAGCGCAGGCTGGCTCAACCCTGTCCTTCGATGGCTTTACTATATCTACAAGTCTTGCATAGCCATAGTTCTTCTTTGCTTTCATTATCTTTACATTTACAACATCACCGATAACTGTATCCTTAACGAAAAGCGTATATCCGTCTATTTTTCCTATTCCCTCGCCTGATACACCTATATCCTCTATAGTTACCTGCACGCAGTCATTTTTACTATATGCCATACTTATCTCCATTCTGTTAAAATATATCCTTTACCTTTACATAACAAAAGCACTTCCAATGCTTCTTTCATCATACCATTATGACTAAAGCATTAAAAGTACTTTTATATACTATATTTGTCGGGCTGAAAATGCATTGCCCGTATATCACATTATGATTACAGACTTGTTCTTCTTATATTAGAATCAAGCCATCTGTTAAAGCCTAACCAGTCATTAGAATCCTTTGCTTCAAAACATTCTCTCAATGTTTCAAGCTTTGCATCAAGATTATCTGCCATAGAAAGCGCCACTGCCTCAGCTATGGCTGGCTTCTTTGGTGAACCGTATTCAAGCTCACCGTGGTGTGATAATATGCAGTGTCCCATCTCACTTGCAAGAATAGCTGGGAAGTCCGGTATAGTCCTAATCTTTTCCATAACCATCTCATATCCCATCACGATATGTCCAAGGAAGTTACCCTCGTCAGTGTAATCATTTCTAGGAAACTCTGAAAGCTCCTTGACCTTGCCGACATCGTGAAGCATTGCACAGCTTATAAGAAGGTCTCTGTTAAGAAAATCATAGTTAGAGCTTATTCTGTCGCAAAGTCTTGTAACGCTTAAGCTGTGTTCAAGAAGTCCGCCTAAGAAGCCGTGATGTACAGTCTTTGCTGCCGATGTATTCTTAAATCTTTTTATAAATGCTTCATCTTCCACGAAAAATGCTGTAAGAAGCTTCTTTATGTATACATTTTCGACACTATTCACATAGCCTAACAGCTCTTTGTACATATCTTCTATGTCAAATCTTGATGATGGTATGTAATCCGACTGTGTATACTCATTTTCTGCTGCCACACGTGCTCTTTCTATCTTAAACTGAAGTGCGCCGTTGTAGCTTGTCACCTGACCGCTGACATATACATAATCGTTCACCTCAAAGTCGCCTATTCCACCTGAATTGACATCCCATATCTTAGAGTCTATCTGTCCTGTCTTATCGGCAAGCATTACATTTTCATATTCCTTGCCTGTCTTTGTAAGTGCTGTTGACTTAGACTTACATAAGTATACATCTGATATTCTATCTCCATCTTTAAATGTTTCAATAAAACGCATAACTACTATTCTCCATTTCTGTATATACTAAACTTATTCTGACATAATCTGCCATATATAATCCATATGCCCTTAAAATAATAAATTGCAAAAAATCATTCGCACCTGCATTATAAACTATAAATGAAAATATTGCATAATTTTATTAATAACACTATCATACAAACCAAATCTCCGCCTGTACACAATAACCATTATATTTTACTCTGCTATGTCAAGTCAATACAAGTACCTCACAACTATTTATACCCAATTATCCTTATATCTTAATTTAATCTGCTACAATTTCTATCATATTGTTACTGTTCAGTGCGATACATAACCTGAGAAATATACATAAAAATCCCTATATTTTATATATATTTATGAAATTTTATATTACGTATACGCCACTTCTAGAAAACAAGAAGCATTTTCTGGATTAGCTCTAAACAATACTGTGATATTAACATTTCAAATATGAACAATCACCATATCCATAACCTTTAAAACAGAAATTGGCACCTCTATATTAACTCTGCAAGAAATACCTGCAATTTAATTTTGTGTACAATAGCTGAAGTCTTTCCGCTACCTCAACTCCACCGACACATCATAAGACACATCAAAGTATCCCGACTTTCCCTTTCTTTTTATGGATACATTAATCACCTGTCCGTGGGCGCTGTCATAAAGCTTGTCATTAAGCCTCTGAATCGTGTAACATGGCATTTTGTTGATACCCTGAATAATGTCGCCCGGCTGCAGGCCTGCCTGATATGCAGGTGAATCACTCTCAACCCTTGATATATATATTCCCATAGGAATATCATTTTTCTCAGAAAGGTCACTGTCTACATTCTGCGCCTTTATGCCAAAGTACATCTTGCCCTGTCTGTTAATCATACACTGTATCATACTCTTTAAGTCTGATACGCCAAGCACCTTTAACTTAGTATCAGAGCTGTCCTGTGATATGGCAACAACCTCGCCTTCCGAATTAAATAAGAAAACGTAATCACCCTCCTCGAAGGAAAGGTTTGTTTCAAATACTTCATAATTATTATCAATTGAATTATATGCCGTCCTGTTAGTTATAGTTCCATAATCCACCGCACCGTCCGTTCCATATATTTTGCCTGATGCTATGACTATATCACCTTTATTCAGCATATATGAATTGCCTAGCTCTGCCACCTGCATATACTGTCTGTCGTTATCCAATACCTTTGAGCCATCTATGCTTATTATGCTTATACCCGTCAGTTCATCCGAACATACAAGTTCAGCCTTGTACTCACCTGCATCCTGCACAATAACGTCATACTCACTTGTAACATCTGTATACAACTGCGATGTAAGTATCATATATCTGTCATTAAGGTATCCTACTATAATTCCAACTGTTGAAAAAAGTTCTTCATCTTCGTCCTGCATTTTTTTCAGGTCCCTCTGTATGCTGTCAGAACTACCTTTTGATGCTCCATCCTCACCAGTGACTGTATCATCAATAACATTTTCTTCTATATGTTCCCTTACTGTAACCACAGTCCTCTGCACATCGATAACCTTGCTTCTTAATGCCTGCATAATCGTATCATAATCGTACTTAATCTGTCCTATTCCATCCTCACTGTCAAGCTGTACCGTGTCAGGATACTCGTCACGCGTGAATTCTATGCGGTCAACTGTCGCATTTTTAACAGCAGTCTTATATCGCACCGCTGGAATAACAATCTTATCTGACACCACGTATACAACGCCTATAAAGACTATGAGCACCAGCAGCTTTACAGCTCTTATGACACGTCTGTACTTCACCTTGGGACTTGGCACAATCTTCTCCGTATACAGAGAATACTCCTGTTCCTGCCCATCGTTCCTGTATTCCATATATATTCCTCAATATTTTATGTAAGTTTCCAGTTCTTTCTGTTACCAGCTAATATATTAATTATACATCGTATTTATGAACAAACTATGTCAAACATATTAATAAGACTTTCTTTTTATAAGTTTCTTACTTCATCATATAGTTTTTTATCCGTAAATGCTGTAAAATATAGTAAGTTACCGCTAGGGATTAAGGGAATATCACCCTGTCCTTATGCAGTATCACAATATTAATTAACTGGAGTAATAACATTGAATAAAAAAGCATTAGCAACACTTGAATATAATAAAATAATAAATACCCTCGTGTCTATGGCGTGCTCTGACGGAGCAAAGCAGACACTTAAGGCTCTTATGCCTATGAATAATATTGATGACATCAACTCAGCTCTTGATGAAACCAACGATGCCCTTACAAGGGTATATCAGAAAGGCAGTGTAGACTTTTCAAGAATTAAGGATGTGCGCGCAAGTATCGCCCGCCTTAAGGTCGGAAGCTCTCTTAACGCACTTGAACTTCTTAATATAAGTATGCTTCTTGAATGTGCCGCACATATCAAGGGTTACTATGAATACAGGGCTGACTCCATCCAGCCTATGATAGACACCCTCGACCCTGTTACACTTCTTAACAATGCCATCAAGAGATGTATCATATCAGAGGATGAGATAAGCGATGATGCGAGTGCTAATCTGCGTGATATAAGACGTAAGAAAAATCTGGCTGCTGACCGCATACACACAGAACTTAACAAAATTCTTAACTCACCATCGACAAGAACCTATCTTCAGGATTATGTCATAACAACAAGACAGGGAAGGTTCTGTCTTCCTGTAAAGGCCGAATATAAGTCTTCAATGCCAGGTATGGTTCACGACCAGTCATCTACCGGCTCTACATTATTTATAGAGCCCGCCGCAGTAGTTAAGTTAAATAATGACATCCGTGAGCTTGAACTTAAGGAGCAGGCTGAGATAGAAGTTATCCTTGCCAGCTTAAGCGAAAAGGCTGCTGAACACACTGATATGCTTTTATCAGACTATGAAGTACTCACACACCTTGACTGTATATTTGCAAAGGCACTTCTTTCAAGACATCTTAACTGCAGCCGTCCTGTAATGAATACAAATGGTCGTGTAAATATTAAGAAAGGTCGACATCCTCTCATAGAACCGCATACTGTCGTACCTATAGACATTTATCTTGGTACTGACTTTAACCTTCTTATCATCACAGGTCCTAACACAGGTGGTAAGACAGTTTCCTTAAAGACTGTCGGACTTCTTACACTTATGGCACAGGCAGGACTTAATATTCCTGCTCTTGAGCACTCTGACATAGCTGTATTTGATGAAATATTTGCAGATATCGGAGATGAACAGAGTATTGAACAGAGCCTTAGTACATTCAGTTCACATATGACAAACACTGTCGACATTTTAAATAAAGCCGACAGCAACAGCCTTATACTCTTTGATGAGATAGGTGCTGGTACTGACCCTACTGAGGGTGCCGCACTTGCCATTGCCATACTTGACAACCTGCACAGACGCGGTGTCACAACTATGGCTACAACACATTACAGTGAGATTAAAATGTATGCACTTACCACTGACGGCGTTGAAAATGCGTGCTGTGAGTTTGACGTTGAGTCGCTTCGCCCTACTTACAGGCTTCTTATCGGTATTCCCGGCAAGAGTAATGCATTTGCAATATCCAAAAAGATTGGATTATCAGCCGACATTATAGATGATGCCGCTAAACGCCTTGACTCTGAGGATATAAGATTTGAAGACCTTGTAACTGACCTTGAGCAGAGCCGTGTAACTATCGAAAAGGAACGTGAAGAGCTTGCTAAGTACAAGGAGGAGATAGCTTCTCTTAAGGCTGAGCTTACAAAGAAAACTGAACGTCTTGATGAGCGTACTGACAATATCATAAGAAAGGCTAACGAAGAGGCAGCACACATACTCCGTGATGCCAAGGAATACGCTGATAAGACCATAAATGCGATGAATAAGCACGGTATGTCTGTCAAGGAACTCGAAAAGCACAGAAGCGATATCCGTGAAAAGATGAACAAACGTCAGGAAAAGCTTAAGGTCGAGCCTGCAAATGTACAGGCACATAAGGCACACGATATATCTGAATTCAAGCCGGGTATGCACGTTAAGGTACTCACTATGAATGTAGTCGGTACAGTTTCGCAGATACACAAGGCTAAAAATCAGGTATCCGTACTTATCGGAAGCCTTAACACAAAGATGGACATTAAAAATCTTGCCATTCTTAAAGGCTACAAAGACCCAGAGGATACAAAGGCAGCTTCATCTAAGTCTGGAAGCGGCTCAGGTAAGATAAAAATGGCTAAGTCCTCATCCGTTTCATCTGAAATTAACCTCTTAGGCTATACTGTTGATGAGGCAGTAGCCGTACTTGACAAGTATCTTGACGATGCCTATATCGCCAAAATTCCTCAGGTACGAATTGTCCACGGAAAAGGAACAGGCGCACTTCGTGCAGGCGTAACCTCATACCTTCGAGGAGTGCCTTATATTAAGGACTTCCGCTTAGGTCAGATAGGTGAAGGCGCAGAAGGTGTAACTATTGTTACATTTAAAGACTGATAAGCTTAGTTATCCAGCAGCATATGCATACTGTATATAGCGGATACACCAGCAGAAATGGAGATTATTATGGTAGCTAAACAAAGAATTCTTATCGTTGATGATGATGAAAATATAGCTGAACTTATATCCTTATATCTTACTAAGGAATGTTTTGAAACAAAGATAGTATACGATGGTGAGAGCGCGCTTGACACTCTCTCATCATTTAAGCCTAATCTTATATTATTAGACCTTATGCTCCCCGGCATGGATGGCTATCAGGTGTGCAGGGAGATACGAAAGAACAATAACACACCTATTATTATGTTATCTGCCAAAGGGGAAACATTTGATAAGGTGCTCGGTCTTGAGCTTGGTGCTGACGACTATATGATAAAGCCTTTTGAAACGAAGGAACTTGTCGCCCGTGTAAAGGCGGTATTAAGACGATATCACCTTCCACAGTCGGCTGTCACAACCACTGAGTCTGCCAAATGTGTAACTTATCCGGACTTAGTTGTTAATCTTGACAACTATTCAGTTACTTATTATAAGAAGCCTGTCGAGATGCCTCCTAAAGAGCTTGAACTGCTCTACTTCCTTGCATCTGCGCCTAATCAGGTGTTTACAAGGGAACAGCTTCTTGATAATATCTGGGGTTATGACTATATCGGTGATACAAGAACTGTTGATGTCCACATCAAAAGAATACGTGAAAAGATAAATGACCATGACCAGTGGGCTATCGAAACTGTATGGGGTATCGGTTATAAGTTTGTTACCAAGTAAGCACTGGCAATTTTTTAAATTAGTGTACATTATTTTCACACGGATACGTGTCCTGGCACATTGGGCACGAAACTTTTATACGTAAAATGTGCTCAGAAATGAGGATTACTATGCGATACAATATGCTTACCAAGCAGATTTTTCTATATATAGCCGTTGCAATAGTCGGTTTTATCGCTGTTACGACTATATGCTATAAGCATGACTACAACAAGGTATACAATTATTATTCAGATGCCATGTATCAGCAGGCTACGGAAATATCCAGCGAATACGGAACTGACTTTCTTGAGTCTAACCGTATGCCGGCTATAAGAACAAATCTTAGTATCATATCACACCTGAATGGCACACGTATTATGTTTGTTGAGCCAAACGGCAAGGTGCTTTTAGATACAAGCTACACTGGAAAGGCTTCACAGGATGACTGTCTGTACGAGATTGAGGAATTTGACTATGGAAGCCTTAACGGAGCACACTCCCACTTAGGCGACTTTTACGGCGTATTCAGTGAGGATGTGCTTAGTGTGTATTCGCCTATAACAAGCGGCTTTAATATAGTTGGATATGTTGTTATAAATATGCCTGAAAGCACGATAACTGACCGTGTATACCAGACATTTAACACTAACTATCTGACACTTGCCATAGCTATGGTGCTGTCACTTTCTATGCTTATACTTTACTTTGTACACATACACGCACCTATCAATGAGCTTACAAAGGCTACTGTCGAATATGGAAAAGGTAATCTTTCATACCGCATACAGTCTAAGCACAATGATGAAATCGGTCGTCTTGCAGCCTCTCTTGATTATATGGCGCAGGAGTTAAATGAAATGGATAAGTTCCAGCAGAAGTTTTTATCCAACATATCCCACGACTTCCGCTCACCACTGACCTCTATCAAGGGCTATCTTGAGGCTATTGAGGACGGAACTATTCCGCCTGAAATGATTAATAAGTATATCAACATTGTACTTTTTGAAACTGACAGGCTTACCAAGCTCACAAGCAATATACTTACTCTTAATGAGCTTGACCCAAAGAGTGTCCGCCTTGATATAAGTACATTTGATGTGAACTCTGTCATAAAGCACACGATAGAAACGCTTGAAGGCACATGCAAGAAAAAGAATATCAAGTTCAGTCTTACATTTGCAGGAAATGTGGAAAATGTAAAGGCTGACAAGCAGAAAATCCAGCAGGTCATATATAATCTTATCGACAATGCGATAAAGTTCAGCCACGATAATTCTTTCATATATGTCACTGTCAAGGAAAAGGGTGAAAAAGCGCAGATATCCATAAAGGATACTGGAAGCGGCATCGCCAAAGAGGATATTGATAAGATATGGGACAGATTTTACAAGTCTGATGCCTCAAGAGGCCGCGATAAGAAGGGCTCTGGTCTTGGACTTTCTATTGTTAAGGAGATTATACAGGCTCATGAAGAGCATATTGATGTCATAAGCACGAAGGATGTCGGAACGGAATTCATATTTACGCTGGCGCTGGCACGGTAGGGCGCTGCTGGCTATATACATAGCTGCTTTCCGTTTATATTATGTCTGACGGTGGCGTAATCTATAAATTTATTGTATCAAAGTCAGCATAAAGGTCGGGGGATGTCAGGGAAATAATGCGCAGCGCACACTTGAAAGCTGATTGTGATAGTTCTTAGATATTCCATTCAATTATCAGCAACGATTTGACACGGATGTCAAATCGAGCGAAAACGCAACAGGACGTTGCGTATGAGCGGTTGCGTTCGTAGCAAAAACTTATAAGGAATATCTTAGAAATATCCAATCAGCTTTCTGGTGCGCGAAGTCTTATTTCCCTGACATCACCTGGTCTTTATGCGTCCGTTTGTTATATACATAGCTGCTTTCCGTTTATATTATGTCGTCCGTTCGTCACAATATACTAACGACCACCCTAATTATTAACCGGTCTATAAAGCTTAAATTTATTAATAAGCTTATCCAGCTCTCTTGCTCTCTCCTCAAGCTGTTCGCTGATAGCTGAACTCTCCTGTGAAGATGCTGCTGTATTCTGAGTAACACCAGATATCTGCTCAATTCCCTGCTCTATCTGTGATAAAGCTTCTGCCTGTGCTCTTGCTGCCTCATTAGTTTCCTGCGCAACACCGGCAAACTTCTGCATTTCGTTAATAGTTTCCTCAAATGCCTGTGCAACAGACTCTGTTATCTCGTTACCCTTATTAATCTCTTCGATAGTCTTAACTATAAGTTCTCTTGTATTAACTGCTGACTTCTGACTGTCTGTAGCAAGCTTTCCAATCTGCTCTGCAACTACTGCGAAGCCTCTTCCTGCATCACCGGCTCTTGCTGCCTCAATAGATGCGTTAAGTGCAAGAAGGCTTGTCTGTGAAGCGATATCTTCAATAGTTGATGTTATCTGTTCAATCTTATTAGATATGTCTATAATACTTGCCATCTCTTCTGTGAGGCTGTCCATTTTCTTACGTTCTTCTTCTGCATTATTAGCTGCTTCAAGAACATTATCATATGCTTCCTGTGTCTGTTCAGCACTCTTTTCAGCTAATGCTGCAACAGTTTCTACTGTAGCTGTAAGCTCTTCAACAGCACTTGCCTGGTCAGTAGTACCCTTTGCAAGGTCGCCTGCTGCCTTTGAAAGGTCCTCAGCGCCGATATCAACCTGCTCTGAAGTCTTTGCTATATTAGTTAATGTCGTATTAAAATGCTTTAAAATGTATACAAATGACTCCTTGATACTTACAAAATCACCAAGGAAATCTGTAATCTCATCTGAGTCCTTAGTTAAATCACCACTTGCAATCTCTCTTAAGACCGTTGATATCTCTTCAACATATGCATCAAGATTTTTCATAGTTCCCTTAAGAGTTCTAGCCATATCACCGAATTCATCTTCCGACTCATATGTTATGAGCTCACCAGCTGACATATCTCCGGCATACATTTTTTCAGCAGCTTCTACAATCTGCTTTGCAGGTGTTGTAAGTACTTCTGTTATAGTTTTTATAAAGAAATTTGACATAATTAATAATATTACAACAAGTGCAATTCCTGCTATTGCAAGTCCATTACCAAGACATACTGACTGATTATAATACTGGCCACCATTCTGGTTTACAAGTGTTTCAAGTTCATTAGTTAATTCCTTAATTTCATTAACTATAGGAAGATATGTATTGTAATTAAGTGTGTAAGCCTCATCTATCTTGCCTGACTTTAAAAGCTGCATAACCTGAGGTCTTACCTTTTCACCTTCATTAATCTTTGTCTGAAGCTCTGAAAGCTTTGCTTTGGTTTCACCTGTCTTAAAGTGCTTCTCCATGTCATCGACACCTGTGACAACAAGATTGACATCTCCTTCTACTGTCTTTTCAAATGAAGCATATCTGTCTGCCATATTATCAGAACCCTCTGCTAACAGTCTGTTTATGGCTCTCTGTAAGTCTGTAAGACCATACTTTACATCTGCAACATCACTTATATTGGTCATTGGTCCCTGATATATGCTTTTTACGTTATTGGCAACTGCAAATATTCCACATATAAGAATAACACCTATAATACAGGCTATAAGCGATATCACTCCAATAGTTGCTCTTAATTTACGTTTAATTGTGTAATGCTTTAATCTTTCCTTGTACTTCTCTACCACTATTTACTCCTTCTAAGCCGTTAAAATATTCTGTTGTTCGTTCATTTTTTCAAACTCTTTCTAGTATACCGGAATATGTTGTATTTTTCAAGCAAATATATTATAAATTTTTTACAAAAAACACAGCGACATATTTGCCAAATGATAATTATAATCATATAACAAAAAATCACTGTGTGTAATAATATTTACTATAACTTCCAATGAAGCTTATGCAATTCTCCCGAAAGACGCATATCCTTAAAATTATGCTGTCTTAATGCTTCATACGCCACTATCGCCACTGAATTGGACAGATTAAGTGACCTTATATCACCTATCATAGGTATCCTTATGCATGTATCCTCGTTGTTGACAAGTATATTCTCTGGAATACCTGCGCTCTCCTTGCCAAACATTATATAGCAGTCATCTTCATATTCTACCTCAGCATAAGTCTTATGAGCCTTGGTAGTCGCCATATATATCTTAGCTCCCGGATTCTTTGCTAGAAAATCCTCATAATCATTGTAAACCGTGACATCCAGCTTATCCCAGTAGTCAAGTCCTGCTCTTTTTAACATCTTGTCATTAATCGTGAAGCCAAGAGGTTCTATAAGATGAAGACGCGCCCCTGTCGCAACACAGGTTCTTCCTATGTTACCGGTATTGGCTGGCATTTCCGGTTCATGTAGTACTATATTAAGCATATTTTTTCATTCTTTCTCTATATTGATTATTATACTATAAACGACCAAATCTGAAAATCTCATAATTTTGACTGTCTAAGTAAATGTCTTTCTTCGCACTAATCATAGCTTTAGTCTGTCTTAATAGCTATATCAAGCTCAAGTGAAAGTCCATCATCTGACTGTATAGGAACACATATATTCTGGGCATATGACTGTGTTATAGTCATGGCGCCACGACATACTGTAGGTGGTGTGATATCTATAACAATACCCTTTGTTGAGAATATTGTTGCCGCATTACCCATAATCATGTTGCCAAGTTCACTTATCGCACTTGTTGCCATAGAGTCAAGCTCTGCAACAGGCATACCCATCATCATCTTTGATGCAACCTGAAGTGCCTGCTCATATCCAAATGCCATAAGCACCTGACCCTTCATCTGTCCGGTAATACCTATCATAATGGCAACCGACTCCTCACTGAACTCTGTCGTCTTAACATAAGGCTTACCTATACTCATATCCGTCTGACATATATTTTTCATTATAGTTGTTGTCGCCATAAGAAATGGATTAATTAAATCTACACTAATTCCTGCCATATTCTGTTTCTCCCGTTTGTATTTGATATATAAATAAGATACCATGGTCAAAAGGTCTAAACCCGCATGCACTTGCTCATAGGTGGGTGAATGATCTTTTGACTCTTACATCATAATAATATTTATAACTTATTTATAAAGTTCTTTATTCTCCTAAGACCTTCCTTAAGGCTTTCAAGTGAATATGCATAAGATATTCTTACAAAGCCTTCTCCACTCTCACCGAATGCTGTTCCTGGAACAACTGCAAGCTTCTGATCCTCTAACAGTCTGTTAGCAAATTCTTCTGAAGTCATACCAAACTTTTTAATAGAAGGGAATATATAAAATGCACCAAATGGCTCAAAACAGTCTATCCCCATCTCTCTTAATTCATGAACCAGATATCTTCTTCTCTGGTCATATGCAGTCACCATCTTTTCAACTTCCATATCACAGTTCTTAAGTGCTTCCACCGCTGCAAACTGGCTGTTAGTTGGCGCGCACATAATAGCATACTGATGAAGCTTTATCATCTGTTTTATAATATAATCCGGTCCACAGGCATATCCAAGTCGCCAGCCTGTCATCGCAAATGCTTTGGAGAAACCATTTATCATAATAGTTCTCTCCTTCATACCCGGAAGACTTGCTATCGAGCAATGCTTGTTATCGCCGTATGTAAGCTCTGAATATATCTCATCTGATATAACATAAAGGTCTTTTTCTATGATAACAGGAACAAGCTCCATAAGCTCATCTCTTGTCATGATAGCACCTGTCGGATTATTTGGAAAAGGCATAATAAGAACTTTCGTCTTATCTGTTATATGTTCAAGAAGCTCTTCCTTTGTAAGCTTGAACTCATTCTCCTCCTTAAGGTTGACAAATACAGGAACCGCATCTGCCATAACTGCACATGGAAGATATGAAACGTAACTAGGCTGTGGAATAATAACCTCATCTCCCGGGTCTATCATACATCTTAAAGCTATATCTATAGCCTCACTTCCACCTACTGTAACAAGAGTTTCTTTCATAGGATTATACTCTACATTATACTTTCTTGCCACATAATTACATATTTCTTCTCTTAATTCCTTAAGTCCGGCATTCGATGTATAGAAAGTTCTTCCCTTTTCAAGGGCATATATTCCTTCCTCTCTTACATTCCACGGTGTATCAAAGTCAGGCTCTCCAACACCAAGCGAGATAGCATCCGGTATCTCACTTACGACATCGAAGAACTTTCTGATACCCGATGGCTGAATATCAACTATCTTCTTTGATAAAGCATTTCTCATGGTGTCACCAGCATCCTTTCGTCCTTATATTCTTCATCTAATACAGTTCCATAATCCTTGTACTTCTTAAGCACAAAATGTGTTGAAGTACTTAACACTGACTCAAGTGGCGCAAGTTTCGCCGCAACGAACTGTGCAACTGACTTCATAGTCTTACCCTCAATTATAACTGTAAAATCAAAGCCTCCTGACATAAGATATACTGATGTTACCTCATCATACTTATATATAGTCTCTGCTATGCTGTCAAAACCAAGACCTCTCTGTGGTGTAACCTTTACTTCTATAAGTGCTGTAACTTTCTCTTCACCTGTTTTATCCCAGTTAATAAGGGTATTATAGCCACATATGATATGTTCCTTTTCCATGTCCGCGATTTCGTTCGCGACTTCGTGCTCCGCGACTCCAAGCATAACCGCTACATCGTGGATGTCTATTCTTGCATTCTTTTCTAACAAGTTAAGGATTTTTTCTCTCATATTATTATACCCTTTCAATTAATTATATTTTGCTGATAATATATTCTGCAATCAGCACATTTACTGCTTACTGCCACGATACAGCTCATCCTGCTTAGGAATATCAAGAAATCTTTCCTCATCCCTGTTGCGCAGTATCCTCTGGTTTCCTTTAGTCAGATGTCCTATAACACTGGCTTTAATATCGTGGCTGTTAAGTATATTAATAATATCACAATCGTTGTCTGCTGTCATTAACAAACAGCCCATAGATTCAAGCTCATATGGATTAATATTAAGAAGCTCACATATTTCTATTATTTCCTGTCTTACAGGTATGCTTCTTATGTCTACATCAAGTCCCATATGGCCATATTCGCACATATCCCACAGTGCGCCAAATATGCCGCCCTCCGACACATCATGCATATAACAGTCTATACCCTGCTGTCTTAATATATTCACTATACTTCCTATGAATATCTCTTCTTCTTTTCCTGAAGCCTTATTTATAAAGTCTTCGCTGTATCTTTCTGATACTTTATCTTTATTCTGCTCTATAAGCTGTCTTATACCGCTGATACCTGCAACACCAGCCATTATAATGTACTGTCCCGCCTCAGGCTTAATTCTCTGCTTATTTCTTATTCCTGTTGCCGTAACTGTAACTATGCTTCCGTTCACCTTGTCGCTGACCGTAGTGTGTCCTCCTGACAGCGATACACCCGTTACCGCCGCCTGTCTTGTAAGGCTCGCAACCTCTTCTCTTAAGCGTATCTCTCTTGCCTTGTCACTCATAATAATACAGTCACTTGCCACAACCGGCACACCGCCCGCCGCATATATATTATTTACAGCCTTTATAAGAGGCATATAGCCACTTTCTGTTGAAGTAAGAAGATTAATATCAGCTTCTGAATTCTCTGCTTCACAGGCTTCTATAACGCCGCTTATAAGCTTCACTTCACCTGCATCCTGCCCTATATCTATTCTTGTGATATTTCTGCCTCTGACAGCATTAACAGGCTTTAACACGGCTCTTGACAGAATAGTATCTGACACCTTTCCTGTCTTCATAACACCCTCCCATCTGTTAATTTTATTTCTTTATCTGTGCCACGGTACAACATATACCAGCTATCAGCTGTTATTCAGAACCATTTCCAAAAATTCTGCTTATCTGCTCAATATGGCACTAAAAATCTTTTTCCACTTGCACATATATTTATTTACATCTATACTTATAGCTGTGCCGCTGTACTAATACAGCCACCAGCCCTTGGATTGTTATGTCAGGCTTTATGCACCAGCACAATCCATACATTTTAATACATTTTAAATAAATGCTGATACTGCCATTGGAAGTACCATTGCCAGTACAAGAATGACTATTATGATAGCTGCAAATACTCTTTTTGTTTTACTACTTTTTTTATTATTAAAGTTTATCATGATAACCTCATTTCCGCATACATAAAGGAGATTAATATGCATTTTATATTGCCTTATTTTATAATAATATTAGTTGTAATTCAACTTTTACTTAAAAAAAGCGATAATTCCCAACAAAATAAAATAAAACAGTTCTGGGAACGTGAGCAGAAAGCCAACGCAACAAGAAAACAGGATATAAGTAACCTTAATTATGTAAAATGGGATGACTCTCTGCCGCTTAAAGAAGATAACAGAACTCTTTCTGATATTCTTGACAATAACAATGAGGCTCTTGCTTCATATGAAGCTATTATGTCACTTAAGGGTAAGCAGATGATTAACCTTACAGAGTATTCCAACACTGACCTTAAGCTTAAATATGGTGTTGCCAACCTTGAAACACTCACAGAATATGAAGATAACTACACTTCACTTATTATGAATATTGCCACCTTAGGACATATTCTTATGGAGCAGGAGGATACCAAGGATGCCGCCGCATATCTTGAGTTTGGTATCCGTTCCGGCTCTGATATACGCTCTAACTATGCAGACTTAAAGAATATATATACCAATGAGGGAAATAATTCAGGTCTTAGCAATCTTAAGAGATATGCTGAACTTATAAAGTCGGTTAATAAGGATACGATTATGCATATTCTTGATGAGGCATAACAACAACAAGAAACACGCTTTGCGGGTTTCTTATTGTTATCGCAGCAGTCGCCAAGGTCATATGCCAGCATATGACTTTGGCTCGTTACTCGCATAAATAAGAAATATCGGAGTACGGCTTACTTGCCATACTCCGATATTATTTTATCTATATTTCTTGATGCCATGCTCTTAGTCATCTCTTCTATAGGAATGTCGAGTACTACTCCATGCTTTGCAACAAGTGCTGCAAGATAGTTTTTCTGTGCCGGTGTTATCGGCGTATCTCTTTTGACATTGTATACAAGCTCAGAAGCTGTTTCAAAACCAGAATCGTCCGCCTTTATTTCATACATTTTCCAGTAGATAGCACTTGCACTTAACGCATCATCAAGCGCCCTGTGTGAGTTTCCGGGGTCAATATCCAAGTGTTCACACAGATAGTCAAGCCGCTTGTGCTCAAGCTCTGGAAGTATCCTTCTTGCCATCTTAAGGGTATCTATTCCACGGACATTAAACTCAAGCTTATTGTTTACAGCCGACTTTTTTAGGAAACTGTAATCAAATATTATATTATGTCCAAGTATAGGATAATCGCCTATGAACTCCATAATATCACAGAGAACATCATCTATACGTGGCTTGTCCGTAAGCTCTTCATTGTGGATGCCTGTAAGCTCCACAACCCTGTCACTCACTGTAATACCCGGATTGATAAGTGTCGAATATGTATCCTTCACCTCTCCGTGTTCTATTCTTGCCATGCCTATCTCTATAATCCTGTCACTTGCCGGGTTAAGACCTGTTGTTTCAAGGTCAAGTGCAATATAACTATCTATCATTATTTTTCTTCTCTTTCATGTACTCTTCACCTATGACGTTACCAATAATACCGAGATAATCCACATCCATCTCAGGCCACTTATTAAGCTGGCTGTTTCTGTTAAAGGATATAACAAAGCAGCTGTCAGACTTACTTCTGTCAACACAGGCAATCACCTGAATAAACTGCTTTATACCCATCTTTTCAAATGCTTCATACATATGTGGTGCTTTTCTTTCATAGAGAATTATGTTCCATACCGTCTTAATTCCATCATCCCTGAAATCGGGTATGTAATTGTCCTCTTTTAAGAACTCTCCATTCTCCTCATATTCAGGAACATTTCCACTAAGTACATATCTTGTGCCAGCATACATATCATATAAGAATATACTGTCCATCTCAAAGGCTGACATAACCATCTCAAGACATTCCTTCTTGCTCTTATAATGGCATATGTACTGCTGTATAAAGTCATTGACAATCCTTAGCTTTCTGTACTTATAAAATACCTTTTCAGTAGTTGCTGTTGGATTCTCACCAAGGATATATCTTTCGTGAAGGTCTGGACGATATATAATGTATCGGTTCTTGCCCTTTTCCTTTGCAAGATAAAGCATCTTGTCTGCTATAGAAAAAAGCGTATCCAAATCCTTTGCATCATCCGGATAGGAAGCTGCACCTATCGAACAGGTTATTTTGTTAATATTTCTTGGGTCATTATGATACAGCCACGATACGTTATTCTTGATGGTACGGAACACTGTTCTTATTGACTCATCATCCTCAAGATGCTCCATCACTATAAACATCTCATCTCCACCGATACGCCCACATAGACCATTACGTCCTACCGTCTTCTTTAATATGCCAGCTACATCACGAAGTACTTCATCACCAAACATATGTCCATATGTATCATTGACCGACTTAAAGTCATCTATATCAATAATAGCTATCGTAACCTTATGTCCCACTCTCTTATCTATAAGCTTTCTTGCATAGTTAGTGATAGCCTTTTTATTAAGAAGGTCTGTTCCTGCATCTCTTAGCTCATCCTGAACAGATATATCCGCCGCCTTATCCTCTTTTCCGTGTGTTATGCATACTGCTCCGGCTATTATAATACCATCGTCATTCTTTAGTATTCTCTTCCCTTTAAATGTATACCAGTACATAACATTGTCATAATCAGCAATCTTCATCTTTATATCTCTTGAAAAGTATGACTCTCCTGATGCCATCGCCATGCACAGCCCTTCAAAGTCCTGTATACTCTGACTGTCAACAAGCCCGTTATCAAGCTTTTCAGTCGTCCATACGCCAAGCTTTCCCTCGTATAACACTATATTCTGGTTTCCATTGCCAGGAAGTATAATTCTAAAGCTGTCCCTGCTTATATCATATGTAAACAGATAATCCCCGATTATGCTTAAAAACTCTGTCTGCATTTCCATAACAGCCCTTATCTCATCATTCTGCTGCTTTAATGTACTTATATCTGTTATCTCAAGGCTATAATACTTTCCCGACTGCCTGTCAGGATATGGACTAATCATAATATGCATCCACTTATATACGCCATCACGTCCTCTTAATCTGATAGACACGTATATCTGCTGGCCCTCGTCTGCTTCCTTTATGGCTGTTTCAAACTTTGCTAAATCTGACGGATAAATAACTCTTGTAAATATGAAATTGGAAATTTCTCCTAAAAACATAAAAAGGCTTTCGTCTGCCTTGACTATATTCATATACTCACTAACTATAATGTTAGCATTTACACTTATATCATTAGCATTCTTATCCATAGCAGCCTCCGTTCAAAAACTGTTGTTTGATATTATAATAGCACACTTGTTAATATAATAACAATCTTTTTGTAAACGTGACCGAAACTCTCCCTATTTCTTCCACAGCTCACTTGTCTTATTTTATGATACCAGGGTCAAAAAGTCTAACCCCACATGAGCTTGCTCATAGGTGAGTGAATGACCTTGTGCCCCCTCTCTAACCTGAATTTTTGTTATGAAAAAAAGCGGGTGATGGGAATCGAACCCACGTATCTAGCTTGGAAGGCTAGTGTTCTACCATTGAACTACACCCGCATGTTATATTCAGTTGTAAGTCGGGGTGACAGGATTCGAACCTGCGACCTCTTGATCCC
>FR886292.1:19867-24418 GCA_000436535.1 Eubacterium sp. CAG:252
CCTGCGACCTCTTGATCCCAAATCAAGCGCTCTAGCCAAGCTGAGCCACACCCCGAAAGGTTTTATTTTGTTGTTGTTTTCTTAAGTTCTTAACTCGTGTACCGCAACAACAAGATAGATTATATGCTAAGAAGTGTAATCTGTCAACACTTTTTTTAAAAAAAATCGATTTTTTTTTAAGTTTTTTATCAACATTCCGTGAAGCCGCTATTTTACTGGTTTTGCAGGTTGTCCATTTTTTACATTTTTAGAGGTTTTATCAAATATTTTTCATTTTTCTTTAAAAAAATGAGTTTACACTCTCCAATTTTCATAGAATTTTTTTGCCATTTTCTCCTCAAAAATTGCAAAAAATAATAATACAATTCAAAATCATCCCAAATCTAATCATCATTAGACATAACTGCTATCTAAATAACACTTTGTAATAACTTTAAATATGCCATTTTAAATTATTAAAATTTTATAAACTTTTATATTTTTAACAATAAACAAGCAAATATTAAAAGACTCACACATATAAGTCTTTTTGTCTTTGACATGAACAAGTAAAAAATATAATCCAGCATACTAAAAAGTAAATTGTTATATTTAAAATATCAGCTATAAATGAGTGAATTTAAAATATTATACAATTATGTCCTCGCTAGAAAAACATATTTTGCATAATCTATTGAAATATATCTCAAGCCAAATAAAAAACAACTTATTTTGTACATTTCCACTCCAGTTAACGAAACCTCTAAACATTTGCAAAATTATTACATACTAAATCAGCCCATCTATAGCCTTAAACTTAAACCGGCTATAAATGGGCAATTATCATAAATGCAAATATTCAGTTAAAACATAACACCTAATACGAAAAAACGGCACGTCTGCTCTTAATATATCCTCTTTACACATTTTTAAGCATAAAGCTGAATTCATTATTATCATCAATCTCTAACATAATATATGTAGGAATTCCGTCAGCCTGCCTTGGATATGATATACTGCCCGGATTAATGAGCGTTATATTATCCTCAACCTCTATAACAGGCCTGTGTGTATGTCCAAACATAACAATATCCATTCCTCTTGCTATCGCTTCTTCTTTAATAACTTTAAGGTCAAGCGAAACATAATAATTATGTCCATGTGTCAGCCATATCTTCTTTCCTGCTATCTCAATCTCCTTCTCTCTGTCCAGTCCTGAGAAGAAGTCATTATTTCCGGCAATAAATATACACTGGCAGCCTGCCATTCCGCTTATGATATCCTCCTCACCTTCAACATCTCCAAGGTGAATAAGCATATCTATATCGCCTTCATTATAAAGTGCCTCCGAAAGATTACCATGTCTTCTATGAGTATCACTTACTATCATTATCCTCTGCATACATTTCCTCCGACTTATCCAGTTCATCCTTTATCAGAGCCAGTGCTTTGCCTCTGTGACTAATCCTGTTTTTTTCCTCTGGATCAAGTTCTGCCGAAGTTTTTCCGTATTCTGGCAGATATACAATAGGGTCATAGCCAAATCCATTGTTTCCTTTGATTTCCTTTGCTATAAGCCCCTCCATCGTGCCTCTTTTTACGATTTCCCTTCCGTCAGGAAAACATACTGCTATAGCACATACGAAACGTCCACTTCTGTCATCTCCTTCAACGCCCTCAAGCCTTTTAAGCAACGCTGCATTCTTTATATCATATGAGGTATCATGTCCCATATATCTTGCTGAATACACCCCCGGCTCTTTGTTAAGATAATCTATCTCAAGCCCTGAGTCATCAGCCATTGTGACCTCTCCTGTCAGTTTCATAATAGCTCTCGCCTTTATAAGCGCATTTTCTTCAAATGTCGTACCATTTTCCTCAACATCAACATTGATTCCAGCTTCTTTTATTGAAATGATGTCGTATCCGGTAAGTATTTCTTTAACTTCCTTAATCTTATCTTTATTATTTGATGCAAGTATAATCCTTTTCATAATTAACCTTTCCTTAGTGCCTTGATGCCCAGCCAAATATAGTCCACCTAATACAAATGCTTCATTAATATCTGATACCGATATTAAATTCAATTTATCTGTCTGCATAATACAAATGTTTAATTCGTATCTGATACTTCTATTATGTTCGATTATCTGTCTGCGTGACACAATTATTTCATTCATATGCACAAATCAATTAGCAGCTTCCTATAACGCTTAACCATATCACTACTTTTATTGTGCTCATATGCATAGCATAACATATCACCATTTCCTATAATACTTATATGGTTAAGCCAGACTTCTATAGTAATCTTCAACATCTTATCTGTCTGCTTCTTATCCTGCTTACATAGCATACATAACATATCCTTCTATTTCTCATCATGCCTATACACAACTAAGATATCTCTTTTCTCATCATACTTATACATACGCCATATAAATAATACATCAGCCTCTCTTAGGTGGCTTAGGTCCCATAAATGAGTAGAAATAAGTCTTTAACATTCCATTATATATCTTACGGTTCTTGTCTGCTTTACGTCCAAAATACTTCACAGCATCATCATATGAGGTAATCATATATGCTGACCATGAATCAAGCTTTGCAAACTGCTTTCCAAACGCAGAATATATAGCAGGAAGTGTTTCCTTGTCCTCCAGTCTTTCGCCATATGGGGGATTTGTTATTATAAAGCCATACTTCTTATGATGGCTTAATTCTGCCACGCTTCTTGCCTGAAAATGTATAAGCTTTTCAACTCCTGCATTGGCAGCGTTACTTCTTGCTATCTTTATAACATTTTCATCAATATCAAATCCCTGTATGTCCGTGTCGACACTTAAGTTAATTAAGTCTTCTGCCTCTTCTACAGCATCATCCCATAGTTCACTATTTATTATATTAGTCCAGCGCAAAGATGTAAAGCGTCTATTCATTCCCGGAGCAATATTTGCAGCTATCATAGCAGCTTCAATAGGAAATGTTCCACTTCCACAGAATGGGTCAATAAGTATCCTGTCCGGCTTCCATGGCGTGAGCATAATAAGAGCCGCGGCAAGCGTTTCTGAAATAGGAGCTTTTCCCGCTGCTGGTCTGTATCCTCTCTTATGAAGCGAATCTCCGGATGTATCAAGTGACACAGTAACAATGTCCTTCATAATACTTACTCTTATAGGATAACTGTCGCCATCCTCATCGAACCAGCTTACAGCGTACTTCTTTTTAAGCCTTTCAACTATCGCTTTTTTCACAATTGACTGTATGTCTGATGAACTAAAAAGCTTACTATTAATAGAATTAGCCTTTGTTACCCAGAACTTTCCATTCTTAGGAATGTAATGTTCCCATTCAAGCGCATTTACATTATCAAATAGCTCTGTAAATGTAGTTGCCCTAAATTCTCCTACCTTCAGCAGCACTCTCTCTGCTGTCCTAAGGAATATGTTAGCCCTTGCAATGGCATCTGCATCACCTATAAATGTAACTTTTCCATCTTCAACCTTTACAATATCATAACCTAAGTCATATATTTCCCTTTTCAATACAGACTCCAGTCCAAAATGACACGGTGCTATTAATTCATAAGTATCTATCATTCTTTTCTCCATTCTTATATTATATTTATTATCTTATTAACATTATTGCAAGCTGGTTATTCCTGAACCTTTATATCCTGATATTCCTCCTACCAGCGACTTGGTTCTGTAACCCATCGTTGCAAGATTATTTCCCACTATCATACTATTTACACCCATATCACAGTATATAACATATATGCCTCTTTTGTCTTCAAAATGTTTGCAAAACTTTCTATATCCCTCAAATGTATTTATCTCCGAAAATGGCCAGTTCAAAGCCCCTGTAATATGTGCCCTGTTATACATTTCCCTTGGTCTTACATCTATCAGCACAGCATATGGATTATATATATAATAATCCAGTCTTCCTGGTCCTATCAATTCACATCTCATATTTCGCATTTCTTGCCCATTACTTTATTATATCTTATGACGTGTGACTGATAAATATAATAGATTTGCTGTAAATATATAGTATATTTTATGTAGGCTGCTTACGCAGCCTGTCAACTAATAGCAGTCTGTGCTGTCAGAAGACTTGTCATAAGAATTCTTTGAACTATTCTTTGATGAGTTCTTTGATGAATTCTTAGAGCTGTTCTTTGATGAGTTGTATGAATTGTATGAGTTCTTTGAAGCCTTATCTGATTCGTTGTAACTGTTTGATTCGTTTTTTGATGAATTATATGACATAACTATGTCCTCCTTATTATTTATTACAATAGATAGTATGGAATAATGGACTGCATTTTATTCATCGGGATAAACAAAGATATCAGAAATTATCATGTAGATATATTTTATTTGATAGTTGTAGTAATGCTATATACTTCAAATCTATAAACAATTAGTTATAATATTACTGTATTATATATATATTAAATATTGTATAAGTGTACAAAAAAACCTTGCATAATAACTATGCAAGGTATATGTACGTGACAAGATTCGAACTCGCGGCCTTCTGGTCCGTAGCCAGACGCTCTATCCA
>FR886293.1:0-12670 GCA_000436535.1 Eubacterium sp. CAG:252
TGACATCCCCTTATAATGGCAGTTCACATCGCCTGTAATATCATAATGGTCTGTATATATATAATCGCCTCTTCTGTGGCTTTTAGAGCCTTTAAGACATACTGGACCCTGTTGTGCAATATAATACGTCCAGTAAGGCATATATATACCTCTGAAGCCATCTATATACTTTTCATCCTTTAATTCTTTAGGCGCAAACAATGCATGACGCATCATCTTCTTATATTCACGTTTGCAGTCATCCTTTGTCTTGGAAAATGGAATTATATATCCCGGCTTTAACTGCTTTGAAACCCTGCTTGAAAGAATAGTGGATGCACCACAGAAACTACAGAAATTGGCAGCTGTATTGTCTGTGCTTAATATTTCACCACCACACTGTGGACACTTAAACACTGTAACATCATATTCCCTGCTTTCTTCGGCATCATTTTCCTTGCTTATGGCATATGGGTCATACTGCGTACTGCAATGGTCACACTTTAACTGCTGCGATTGTATATCAAAAAACAATCTTCCGCCGCAATTTGGACACTGATACATATATTAGTCCTCCCTCATATATTATGATATGATGTCAGTGTCAAATATACTCTGCCCCAACATCGTATTAATTACTACTACATCAGTGCATTCTTTGCCTTGTCTGTGATTTTTCTCTGATATGCTATCTCATTTTCAATATTTCTTGCTACCTCATTAGCAGTATATGCAGCTTCTACAACTTTATTGAGAACATTTCCTATCTCATCAGCCTTTTCCTTCTGCTGGTTAGAATTCTCATAAATGCTCTTCATTGAGTCTACAGTCTTTCCAACTGACTGCTGTACCATACTGATAGTATCTGTTATTTCCTTCGATGACTTCGCTGACTGTGCAGCAAGATTTCTTACTTCACTTGCTACAACTGCAAAACCTCTTCCGTGTTCTCCTGCTCTTGCAGCCTCTATTGATGCATTAAGTGAAAGGATATTTGTTCTGCTTGATATTGATGATATAACTCCCGCAAACTGTTCAATATCCTTAGAAAGCTTCTCAAGCTCCTTTATTCTGGCTGCTGATTCCTCTGCTATCTCATTAAGCTCAGATATCATCTTAAGTATTTCTTCAACACTTGAGATACTCTCCTTTACCAGATTAAGAGATGTGTCTGATGAATTAATAACATCAAATGCGTCCTTTTCAAGCTGTTCCTGAGATGAATCCAATCCATTAAGTATTCCTGACAGGTCGCTGACTAACTTATTATTATCCATTGTATTCCTCCAAATGTATATTTAAAATGTCAGGGTATAAATATCGTCCCTGTTTTTATATAAGATCAATCGCTTCGTTGACATTATGTATACCAATAAGATTAATTTTATCATTATTTTTAATATTTTTCAAGCATACATATGGCAATATACATGTCGTAAATCCAAGCTTTACAGCTTCATTCACTCTCTGCTGTGCCTGGGTAACTGCCCTTACCTCTCCTGAAAGTCCGACTTCACCAAATATAACAGTCTTACTGTCTACTTCCCTGTTCTTAAAGCTGCTGACAAGCGCTATTACTATACCTAGGTCAAGTGCCGGCTCTGACACCTTTATGCCGCCAGCCACATTAAGATAGGCATCACTTGATGACATTCTCATCCCGGCACGCTTTTCAAGAACTGCCATCAGCAGATTAACCCTGTTATAATCAGTTCCTGCCGCAGTACGTCTTGGCATACCGAAGTTAGAATCGCATACAAGTGCCTGTACTTCAACCATAAGAGGCCTTGTTCCCTCGATAAGGCATACAACAACCGAGCCTGATGCTCCCTCCGGCCTTCCGTTCAGCATATATTCTGAAGGATTAGCCACTTCATTAAGACCATCCTGCTGCATTTCAAACACACCTATCTCATTGGTTGAACCAAATCTGTTCTTTACGCTTCTTAGTATTCGGTAAGAAGCATATCTGTCGCCCTCAAAGTAAAGTACTGTATCAACCATATGTTCAAGAACACGTGGTCCTGCAACCACGCCCTCCTTTGTCACATGTCCTACTATAAATATTGATATATTAAGCCCCTTTGCAAGCTGCATAAGTATAGAGGTGCTCTCTCTTACCTGTGACACGCTTCCTGGTGCCGCTGATATTTCTTCCCTGTACATTGTCTGTATTGAGTCGATTATAACAACCTTTGGCATCTCATTTTTAAGAACACTCTCTATGATGTCAAGATTAGTTTCGCACATTATCTTAAGGTTATCACTACACTCACCTATTCTTTCTGCCCTTAGCTTTATCTGCCTTAATGACTCTTCGCCTGAAATATACAGCACCTTATCACCTGCATCCGACAGATAGTAGCACATCTGCAGAAGAAGTGTCGACTTTCCTATACCTGGGTCACCGCCTACAAGAACAAGCGACCCCTGTACAATTCCTCCGCCTAATACTCTGTCAAGCTCACCTATTCCTGTGAGTGTTCTCTCTTTTTCTTCTGAATTAATCTCTTTCAGGCTTACAGGATGGCTGCCCTCCGCCCTTATATCCTTTCTTACAGCCGCCACGCCTTTAGTCTGTGTCTTTGAAGCCACTGGCTCCTCTACAAGCGTATTCCACGCCTTGCAGGCAGGACACTGTCCGAACCATTTGGCAGACTCATATCCACATTCGCTGCAAAAAAATGCTGTATTTTTACCTTTTGCCACATTTTCCTCCTTGTGAACATATTTACATATAAAGATGACTGTACGGCATCATATCATGATACTCATACCTTAATCATCATAATATATGAAAAATGCTGCACCCGCATCTGTCAGTCAATGACTTTATGCAAGGTGCAGCACCTTATAGTTATCATCTTATTACTATATCGCTTAAAGCTGTAGCTACGCTTTAACCACTTCGATTCCTACCGTCTTTCCTTCTTCAAGGCTTACTGAAAGAACTATCTTGCCACCCATATTAGTAGCCATGCTTCCTTCAAATGCACCATCAATACTTACATTGTATGAAGCTCCTTCTTCAAGCTCGACTGTAATCTGTGCATCTTCACTTCCTTCAACCTTGAAAGATAAACCTGTATCTGTTGCCTTAAAGTTCATAACTGCTGTTCCTGGTACTGATTCATATACAAATGAACCATTACGCTCAAGCTTAGTTATCTCCTTGAAAGTCTTAACCTTATAAGTATCTCCACAATGTTCGAAATCTGATAACTTAGACTTAGTATCCAGCTTATAATTACCAAAGCTAAGAGTTCCATCCTGTTCTGAACGAATTAACTCATTAATTACTGGCATATTATTGTCCTCCTGCGTTTTTTACGATTTTATTATATTCCAGAAATATGCCTTAAATATACCTCTGAAACATAACATTTATTCATATCTTGATTATACATCAAATTGTATAAAAGTGCTAGTATTTTACTAGTATTGTTTGTCAATTTTTATCTGTTATGACCTCTTTTTAAGACAAAATCAAGTTTTTTGTCTTTAACTGTAACAAGCACCTTATTGCCTGCCTTTATCTTACCTTCAAGAATTCTTTCAGCAAGCTCATCTTCTATCTCATTCTGGATAGTTCTTCTTAACGGACGTGCGCCATACTTGGCATCATAGCCCTTATCAACTATATAAGCCTTTGCCTCATCATCAAGCTCGACTGAAAGCTTCATCTGCTCCATAATCCTGTCATTGACAGTCTTCATCATAATATCTACTATCTGGCCTATCTGCTCCTTCTTAAGCATATGGAATACAATTATGTCATCAATACGGTTAATGAATTCAGGCTTAAATATTCTCTTAACCTCATCCATAACCTTGCTCTTCATATTGTCGTGAACCTGCTCATCTGTTGAAGATGAAGCAAAACCTAACGACTTAGGTGCAACTATATTCTCGGCACCTGCATTGGAAGTCATAATGATTACTGTATTCTTAAAGTCGACAACCCTGCCTGTTGAGTCTGTTATATGTCCGTCATCAAGCACCTGTAAAAGCACATTAAACACATCAGGATGTGCCTTCTCCACCTCATCAAAAAGTACTACTGAGTATGGGTTTCTTCTCACCTTTTCGCTTAACTGTCCGCCCTCATCGTATCCTACATATCCCGGAGGTGAACCTATAAGCTTGGATACCGTATGCTTTTCCATATACTCAGACATATCAACTCTTATAAGTGAGTTATCCGTTCCAAACATAGCATCTGCAAGAGCCTTTGAAAGTTCTGTCTTACCAACACCTGTAGGACCTAAGAAAAGGAATGAACCTATTGGTCTGTTAGGGTCTTTAAGTCCTACCCTTCCACGTCTGATAGCCTTTGCAACAGCACTGACAGCCTCATCCTGTCCTATAACCCTGTTGTGAAGTGTATTTTCAAGATTGATAAGCTTCTCAGATTCTGCCTCTGCTATCTTGGCAACAGGTATCTTTGTCCACATAGCAACAGTCTTGGCGATGATATCATCATCAACTACTAAGTCTGTTGTATCCATCTGTTCTCTCCACTTATCCTTTAACTTCTCAAGTCTTGCCTTCTTTCTTGTCTGCTGCTTCTTGATGTCTGAAGCTTCTTCATATCTTTCTTCTTTTATCGCAGTTTCCTTCTCTACTGAAAGCTCATCTATCTGTACCTCAAGCTTCTTAATATCCTTTGGCACTGCATAAGCATCAAGCCTTGTCCTTGATGATGCCTCATCGATAAGGTCGATTGCCTTATCTGGAAGAAATCTGTCGTTGATGTATCTTTTAGAAAGCTTGACTGCTGTCTTAACAGCCTCATCTGTTATCTTAACCTTATGGTGTTCCTCATACTTTTCCTTAAGACCCATAAGAATATCAACTGCCTCTTCCTCTGTAGGCTCTTCAACCTTAACCGGCTGAAATCTTCTTTCAAGGGCAGCATCCTTTTCTATATGTTTTCTGTACTCTTCAAGTGTTGTAGCACCTATAAGCTGTATCTCACCTCTTGCCAAAGATGGCTTTAATATATTAGAAGCATCGATAGCACCCTCTGCGCCACCAGCACCTATGATTGTGTGAATTTCGTCCAAGAAAAGAATTACGTTACCTGCATTTTTAACTTCTGCAATAACTCTCTTTATTCTTTCCTCAAACTCTCCTCTATACTTAGAACCAGCTACCATACCTGATAAATCAAGTGTTACAAGTCTTTTATCCTTTATAGTTTCAGGAACCTCTCCCTCTACTATACGGAGTGCAAGTCCTTCAACAACTGCTGTCTTACCAACACCAGGCTCGCCTATAAGGCATGGGTTGTTTTTGGTCCTTCTTGAAAGTATCTGGATAACTCTCTGTATTTCCTGCTCTCTTCCTATAACCGGGTCAAGCTTCTTTTCCCTTGCGAGTGCTGTCAGGTCACGGCTGTACTGGTCAAGCATGGCAGTTGCCTTCTTATCCTTCTGCTTTATACGTCCGTTCTGGAAGTCCTCTCTTAATCGTGAAACATCTTCTCCCATACCTTCAAGAAGTTCTGTATATATTTTCTTTACAGATACTCCCATTGTATTAAGAAGTCTTGATGCCACACTGTCTGTTTCCTTAAGCATAGCTATTAGAATATGCTCTGTTCCTATACTGTCAGCCTTAAATCTGGCTGCTTCATTGGCTGCACCGACAAGAATTTTCTTAACTCTTGGAGTATATGCGGCCGGTTCTTTAACACTTACTGCACAGTCTGGTGCAATAAGCTGATATATAAGATTAAGTACTTTGTTCTCTGTAACATCATTGTTAAGAAGAACCCTGCCTGCAAGGCAGTCCTCAACCTGAATAAGTCCAAGCAGGAGATGTTCTGAACCTATATAACAATGTCCGTTGACTTCTGCCGCAAATGCAGCCTGTTCAAGGACTTTTCTTGCCTGCTCTGTGAATTTATTCTGCATGTTCTTTCCTCTCTTTCTGATAATCTATTCTATTTAGTCAGTTCACAGGTTCAAAAGCCTTATCGTTTTTGTTATGAACATATATGGCACAAAGTAAGTTATAAGTGCAACAACAAGTGCTATCACCACTGAAACTGCATTAGATGATGTAACATTATACATCACATTGTATGATAATAATGTGCATACACCCATAAATGCTGAACATATGACTGGTTTTGAAAACACCTTCATAACCGGAAGCCTGTAACCCTCTTCCATGTAAAGAGTCCTAAGATTTAATACAAATATAATAACAGGGAATGAAGCATTGCCTATTACAAGCGCATATATTCCAAGATTAGTTGTACATAATAATATAACAACAAGCACAATATGAACAACAAGTGATATAAATGAGTGAACCATAGGTGCCTTCATTCTGTCAACTGCCTGAAGCGCTGAGCTTGTCACAGTCGAAAGTGTATAGAATACTATCGCAATAGCACCTATCTTTAACATCATACCACCCTGTACGCTGTCATACCTTGCAAACAAAAGCTTGATGATAGGCTCACCTATAACAAATAAACCTATGAAGGAAGGCACAGCAACGAACATATTAGTCTTTAATGTCTTAGTAAGCTTTGAGTATACACCCTCCTGCTCACCATTCGTATAAGAGGCAACTATACTTGGAAGCATAGAAGCTGAAAGCGCTGTCGCTATACCCTGCGGAATACTGATAAGCAGTGTATAACTTGAACTGAAATTTCCTAAATCCCTTGTGATATTAGATGACACACCTCTTGTCATCATAATATTACTAAACATCACATCATCTAAAAGAGCACTTATCTGATAAAATGTCTGACTCAAGATAATAGGCAGCATAGTCATAAGAATTGTCTTATATATATACTGATTAGTATCTCTCCAATTCGAGCTATTATCCCTTACAACCATCTTCATAAACTTAGGACGATACAGTATATAAAGAAATACGAAAAACACAAGAGCTGTGAGTGCTCCCATTGCCGTACCAAGTGTACTTCCTGCTGCACCATATGCTGAGGCATTGTTAGCTGTGGCATATGCCTTAATAAGCATATAACCTGCCACAATACTTACAACAGCATTGACTATCTGCTCGATTATCTGCGACACAGCTGTCGGTATCATAGTTCCCTGCCCCTGAAAGAAGCCTCTTAAGACACCCAGTATGGCAACAAGAAATATAGTCGGTGCAAGAACTCTTAAAGGTATCGCAAGTCCGGGAATTCCCCCACCATATACTACATTTTCAATAAAATCTGCACCAAAGAATACAAGAAGTGCAGCCACACCGCCGGTAACTGTACCTACGATAAGTGAACACTTAAGTATCTTTACAGCACTCTTGTACCTCTTCTTTACAAATCTTGCTGATATAAGCTTGGAAACAGCCATTGGAAGACCATACGAAGACAGCACAAGCATAATATTGTATACATTAAACGCCGTTCCGTATATTCCATTACCTTCACTTCCAATAATATTCAATACTGGAATT
Organism: Eubacterium sp. CAG:252; assembly: GCA_000436535.1. GTDB lineage: Bacteria > Bacillota > Clostridia > Lachnospirales > Lachnospiraceae > Lachnospira. The sequence continues at coordinate 7,429 of FR886293.1, forward strand.
CTATATACCATTCCTATTATTCTTACAAATATTCCAGCCATAGCAAGTATGGAACCCTGAAGAATAAAATTACGTTTATTTTTAGATGACATAGTATAATCCTCTTATCTAATCTTAAAGTCCGCTAACATCCACTCACTATCCTGCTTAACGAATATGTAAGTCAATGCAATATCATAAGTCGTGCTTCCTGACGACCATTTTACGTTAAGCTTGTAATCAACATCACAAGAATAACAGTCATCAGAATACTTTCTGAAGTTACTTACACTTTCATCTGCTGTATCGTATGTAAATGTTCTTCCTATAAGATACACATCTATAGCTGGTATATCACTCATATACTCTCTAGCCGTACCTATCATATAACTTGACAAAGTTTTAAGACTTCCTCTGTTAATCATATACTTTCCGTAATCTTCAGCTATAAGAAGTATATGCGGAGTTTCCTCCTCCAACAGTGACTCATCACCTGGATAATATGCAACATATCCGCTCTTTTCAAGTTCTGTTTCAAGTTCCTTATCACCTGAGTATACCTTAACCTGTGGTGCTGCAAACAGTCCGCTAATCTCATACACTTCATTGAGTGGTACATTTACGTAATCACCTATATGCTTACATAAATCAACCTCGCTCTCACCAGTTATATAACTTTCAGACACACTTACACCATTAAGTTCAACCCTGCTTCCCTTAGGAACCATTACATTAACAGCGTGATTATCCTTTGCATTTACATTAAAATCAATAGAAGATATCTTCCATTCTGTAAACTTATGCATATTCTTTTTGCTCTCATCAAGACTTACACTGGCTATCTTATCGTTATCTGCATATAATACATATACAGGCTTGCTCTCTGAATACTCGCCAGCCTTTTTCTTATAACTTATCTGCTTTCCAGTAAATATATCATTAAAATAATCTGTTACTATCTGTTGTGTTTCAAACTCACTAAGAAGCCCACACTTATCAATCCACTCTCCTACATCACCTTTTTCAATGTGTGTTACAAGTGTATCCATAGTATTAGCAGGACGTCCTGACTCATAATCCTTAAGGAAGCTATGCAGTAATACCAGCCCTAGAGCAATTAATACAACAAGCACAGCTGCATATATTATAAGAAATCTCTTAAAAGCCGACAGCTTTTTAAAGAAATTGTTATTATTATTAGCTTTATTATTCATATCTGGCATATAATCTCCATTTCCATCCTTACTTAATCAAAAATGCTGTTGGCAGTGTTCTTGGACCTGTTGGTGAATATGGCTTATTGATAACTTCACCATCATAATACATCTGTGTTGATGTTCCACCATCCATAGCTGATGCATTGACCGCTCCATACTGAAGCATAATATCCTGAAGGTCTGAGAATGAAGCTCCAAGGCTTGTTACCTGTCTTCCGTCAACCACAAGAAGGAGTATCGCTCCATCAGCTCTTTGTCCTATGGCTGTACGTGGATTAAGTCCGCCACCGACACCATCAACATCCTGTGCCTCTCCATTTATAACAAGGAATGGTCCTATATCGCTGCTTGCATTGACACAGTCCCTTACACCAAGCTCCTGCGCCTTAGCTGCTGTCATATTACCCATAACAAGCTTGTTATCAAATGTTATACCCGTTACATGATATGTCTCATTTGGATTACCATTTAATACATTGCCATCTACCATGACAAGTCCGATAGGCATTGCTGTCTGTGGTGTTGAGTCAACAAACTCACCACCATTAATACCTGCAATTGCATCATATCTTTGTGCTATCTCTGAAACTGTCCAGCCTTTCTCAAGCTTGAACTCCGGTACTGTACCAACAAAAAGTCTTGATGGATCTTTAACTATCATAAGCTTTCCGCTGTAAGCCTCACCCTTAATATCTACCACATAAAGGTCTTCCTCATCTTCATTAGTTTCACCGCCTATAACAACAAGGCTTGAATCTGTTATATCCGTTGTGTCCTTTACAGAATTTTCTTCTTTAATCTTGTCAATCTCCTCCTGCGAACAGAACCAGTTTGCCATAAAGCCAAGCTCTCCAGTTTCCTGTAGTGACATAATAAACTGTTTCTTAGCCACTTTTGATGGTCCCCAGGCTAACATAGCCATAACACAGTACAGACCTGCTACAAGAATAACTATTGTTGTCAACAGAGTGGCACCAATACGTCCCACCCACTTTAATACATTCTTTTTCATCACTTTCCTCATTCTTATTAATCTTTACTTAAATACCCATCTTTTCTGTATGTTATAGCTTATAACAAACAGAACTACATCAACTATTATCTTGGTTATTGCAACTGCTACATTGCCCGATGCAAGCAGCTTTGTAAATATGTATACAAGAAGATACGACACTATCATCTGGCAGAACCACAGTATATAATACCTCACTGCTGCCGACTTCGTATCCTTATCTGACTTAAACACAAGCTTCTTGTTCATGGTAAAGTTGAATATAGAAGATATCACTCTTGCTATAACTGTACTCACTAACAGTCTTAATGATATTGTAATCATAACAAGAAAAATTTCAAGTAAATTAAATATTAAATTATCTATAACCCACGATGCTAATGAGCTTAGCACATACTTTGGCGCTGTTTTAGAAAATGTGTACTTGAAAATCACCTTGTATATTTTTATTGAGTCCTTGACCGGGTTGAAATGTGTGGATGCATTTTCCTCAATATACACTGTCTTAATAGGCACTTCCATATATGGAATATCTGATCTCTTAAACTCTAAGAGCATCCTCGTTTCGTACTCAAAACGCTCACCCTCAATATCACAGAAGGTCTGGAGATATCTATATGGTATTGCCCTTAGCCCCGTCTGTGTATCTGATATGTTAAGTCCACACATAGCCTTAAACACAAAGCTTGTAAGATTGTTACCAAACCTGCTCTTAAACGGAACATCATCGCCGTCAAAGGTTCTTACGCCAAGCACAACCTTGTCTTCACGAATCATAGCTTCGCAGCAGTTATATATATCATCTGCCTGATGCTGGTTATCGCCGTCCACCGTCACTACGCCATCGTAATCTTTTCTGTTGCTGATACAGTATTCAAATGCTGTTTTTAAGGCTCTTCCCTTGCCTCTGTTAACATCGTGCGTAAGAATCGTACATTCTTTATAAGCCCCAACCTTCTCAAATGGCCACATATGACTCTCATCGCTTCCATCATTTACCAATACTATATCCCCGAATCCCTTCCTTATCAGCGAATCCACAACCGTAACTAACTTTTCATCCGGATTCAGCGAAGGAATAATAACTGATACTTTCATATCTATACGCTCCTATCTATGCGTCCTATAATCCGCACTTATTACAGCAGCATACTATCTGTGTCATAATGTATACACTCGCGGTATGCCTTGTAACTTTACACATACCCTTTGATGATATAATAATTTCATAAATATTGCAATATTTCACCCAAAATAAGTAACACTAACAAGCCCATTATCATATTATTGTATTGTAAATGTTTTAATCGGAGGATTATTTATGAGTGATTTAGCAGCAACAAACTGCGGAGGATGCAACGGATGTGGAGATTGTGGTTCTAACAACTGCATATGGCTTATTATTCTTTTACTTCTTTTTGATAACAATGGCTGTGGCTGCAACAACGGCTGTGGCGGATGTGGTTCTAACAACTGTATATGGATTATCTGTCTCCTCCTCTTATGTGGTGGATGTGGCGACTGTGGCAACGCCTTAGGTCTTGGCGGATGCGGATGCAACGGCGGCTGTGGCTGCAACAATGGCTGCGGATGCTAATCACCTTCTAAGGTATTCTTTATTCTGATAAGGCAGACATATGGTGCGCTTACCCGGTATATGATGTGGGGACTGGGCGGCTGTGTGTCTGCCGTCTTTTTATATTAATATTTCTTAAAGTTACTTTTGTGTGCAACTCTTATATAATATGTGTTTCTAGCTCATATATACTTTTACAATATTTTTAATCCGCTCATTTATAGTATTAAAATCATGTATGATATACTTATTTTAGGAAAATATAATACACGTATCAGAAGCAATTTTTACCATTCATCTATTTTATCAGACTATCAAACTTACACTAAGATATGTCATATAAAATATTTTGAAGAATATATTAATACAAAATGATATGGACAGTAATATAATGCCTAAACAAATCCCTGTAACCGAGTTCGATATATTAACCCAGCCTGATTATATCCAGCTTATCAAAGCAATCCTTCCATTTATGGAATACAATATGCAGCGCCGTGTATCAGCACTAATACGTACAAGTGAACTTAAAAATACCATACGTTTTTATAATTCACCTGCCAACTGTAATATTTTTAAAACATGCAGCAACAGCAGCGGCATCACATTTAATACTCCTATTAATGAAATTCTAAACAATGAAAAGCTTATGAATACCATAACTACCTACTGCTCCGGCAATATTATCAATATGATTAACACATACCGCAGCTTCAGCAAAATGTCCGATATGTTCAATATGATGGATATGTTTAACGGTTCTTTTAATGGTAATCAGGCTAATATGGACAGTGGTTATTCTGGTAATGGTAACAGCAATAATCAGTATTTTAATAGTGGAAATTATATGGCGAATGATGTAAATAGTGGTAATAATAGTTCCGGCAATAATATACTCAATAATTTTATGAATTCAAACCAACGGGACTTGTATAACGAATATTTAAGACAACTTGACTCTCTTGATTTAAATTTTAATTCTGATGATAATAACGACAACTAATAAGTCGGAAACATATTTTATATTGCCCTTACATATCTTTATATGTAAATAAATTATAGGCGTTATTAGTGTGAAAAATCTATTTTTCACACACGGGATTTGTGTCTGTGCGCACCTGCACAAACCTGTTATGCGCAAAAACGTGCGCAGAAATGAGGATTATTATAGTTATGTCAGAAACTGATTTTAGGAAGCAGCTTTTATTAAATGAATTCAGGACTTTATCAAAGGGTAAAAGTAAAGAAGAACTTGTTCCACTGATATTCGCCTTAAGCCAGAAAGCCAAGCAATCAGGTGTCCAGTTCACAAGGCAGGACTGTGAAATGATATATAAGCAGATTGTTCCTGATGGTAATCCGCCGAAGTGATTTTTATTGTATCAGTGGGGTCAGAATTGTAGTATGGCTTTTGCACGTTAATTATTGTATTACTGGTTGATTATATTTATTGACGAA
>FR886293.1:12696-25074 GCA_000436535.1 Eubacterium sp. CAG:252
TTTATTGACGAACAGACGACATAAGGGGCAGGAGGGCTGGCACAGATAAGACTTCGGACACCAGAAAACTAATTGGCATTTTCTAATACTTTCCTCATAGTTTTTCTATATGGACGTAACCGCTCATGCGCAACATCGTGTTGCGTATTCGCTCGATTTGACATCCGTGTCAAATCGTTACTGATTACGAATGGAAAGTATAAGAAACTGCACAATCAGCTTTCAAGTGTGTCCTTCGCATTATCTATGCCACCCCTCCTGCCCCTTATGTCTGACAGTGACTCAATTTAATTCAGCGAGTTCATAAAAATATACATTTACACCTTATAAGTTTCGTAGAATTTTTCTCCTGTTTCTTATTCCATTTATAAACCTATTATAAAAGAATATATCTATCACTGTTTTTCACACATTTAATATACAAATCAAAATCCCCATCACTGTTTATTATTCTAATATCAACTCTCTTACTCCTGTCAAATAACCTGAATTACACCAAAGACAGATATAAGACACAGGAAGGCTGTTGCTAATAATACGGAGGACACACTTGAAAGTTGATTGTGCTGTTTCTTATACTTTCCTTCTTCATACAGATATGCGGGTACAAGGATGTACCCGCAAGTGAGGCCGCGCCAAGGACGGCGCGTCCGAACGGTATCGTCCGTATTCAATATCTATATGGAAAGTATTAGAAACAACCAATCAGCTTTCTGGTGTCCGAAGTATCATTAGCGACAGCCTTCCCGTGTCTTATATCGTCCGTTCGTCAATTAACCAAAATTATGCCACAACCTAATAGCAACTTAATCTCTCATTAATGACCTAATAATCCCCTGACTAACATCCGCCAGCTAATAACAGCTTAATTATCCATTCATAACTTAACGATAACATTTTAATTAAATCACACCTTACTTCGCAACAATATTAACAATCTTACCCGGTACATATATTTCCTTAATAATATTACCTGTAATCTTGCCCTCAACAGCCTTCTTAGCCTTTTCAAGAACAGACTCCTTATCCTCATCAACAGCTATAGAAACAGTACCCTTAACCTTACCGTTAACCTGTACACCTATCTCTACAGTGTCTTCCTTGCAGGCTTCTTCATCGTATGTTGGCCAGCTCTCATAAGCTATAGTATCATCGTGACCTAATACGCTCCACATTTCCTCGCCTGCGTGTGGGCAGATACAAGAAAACATCTTTATAAAGCCTTCTGCATATTCTCTTGAACACTTGCCAAGCTTAGTTGCAGCATTCATAAATATCATCATCTGGCTGATAGCTGTGTTAAAGCCAAGCTTTTCAAAGTCATCTGTAACCTTCTTTACAGTCTGGTTATATACCTTTTCAAGCTCCTTAACATCCTCATCAACAACATTGCCTTCAGTTGTGAAGAAGTTCCATACCTTACCGATAAATCTTCTTGCACCTTCAACACCCTGCTGGCTCCAAGGCTTAGAAGCTTCAAGAGGTCCCATGAACATCTCATAAAGTCTTAAAGTATCAGCGCCATATTCTCTTACGATATCACTTGGGTTGATAACAAACTCTGGAAATCTCTTACCCATCTTGATACCGTTAGAACCAAGAATCATACCCTGATGAACTAACTTCTGGAATGGTTCCGCAACTGGTGATATACCCTTGTCGTAGAGATATCTGTTCCATATTCTTGAATACATAAGATGTCCAACCGCATGCTCTGGTCCACCGATATAAAGGTCAACTGGAAGCCAGTGCTTAAGAAGTTCTGGGTCGCAGAGTTCCTTGTCATTATCAGGGTCAATATATCTCATATAATACCAGCTTGAACCTGCTGAACCCGGCATAGTTGAAGTTTCTCTCTTACCCTTAAGTCCATTATGTTCATACTGCTTCCATTCTGTCGCATTTTCAAGAGGAGCCTGTCCATTCTTACCCTTGTAATCTTCAAGTTCTGGTAAGATAAGTGGAAGCTCATCATCATCAAGAACGTGAATTTGTCCATCCTCAAGATATACGATAGGCACTGGTTCACCCCAGTATCTCTGTCTTGCAAATATCCACTCTCTGAAATGATAGTTAGCCTTTCTTCTTGCTACCCCCATCTTTTCAAGCTTCTGAGTAATAGCTTCCTTGGCTTCTTCTACAGTAAGACCTGTGAATTCTTCTGAGTTGATAAGCTTGCAGCCCTTGCCAAGATAATCATACTTCTCAAATGCTTTCTCTGATACATCGGCACCATCAATAACCTGTATTCTAGGAATATTATGTGCCTCTGAATACTCAAAATCTCTCTGGTCGTGGCTTGGAACTGCCATAACAGCACCAGTACCATAGTTAGCAAGAACAAAATCGCCGATGTATACAGGAACCTTCTTGCCATTTACAGGATTAATAGCATATATTCCTTCAAGAACGCAGCCTGACTTAGTCTTATTAAGCTCTGTTCTATCCATATCATTCTTCTTGATTGTTTCTGCGATGTAAGCTTCTACCTCTTCCTTATTCTGAATTCTTGGCATAAGCTCTTTAACGATATCTCCATCTGGTGCAAGCACCATAAATGTGATACCATATATAGTTTCAATACAAGTAGTAAAGATGGAGAAATCTCCACCACCATCAATCTTAAAGTCAACCTCAACACCTTCTGACTTGCCTATCCAGTGTCTCTGCATTTCCTTAGTAGACTCTGGCCAGTCGATATGCTCAAGTCCTTCAAGTAACTTATCTGCAAATGCTACCTGGTCGATAACCCACTGCTTCATATTCTTTCTTACAACAGGATATCCGCCACGCTCTGACTTGCCATCAATAACCTCATCGTTGGAAAGAACTGTACCAAGCTCCTCACACCAGTTAACCGGCATATCTATATACTTAGCATATCCGTCAAGATATAACTGCTTGAATATCCACTGTGTCCACTTGTAGAACTTAGGGTCACTTGTCGCTAAAGTCTTGCTCCAGTCATAATCAAAACCAAGCTCCTTAAGCTGCTTAGTGAATGTTTCTATATTTTTCTGTGTAAATCCATTAGGATTATTACCTGTCTTTACAGCATACTGTTCTGCTGGAAGACCAAATGAATCATATCCCATTGGATGAAGTACATTGTATCCCTGCATTCTCTTCATACGTGAAGTGATATCTGTAGCTGTATATCCTTCTGGATGACCTGCATGAAGACCTACTCCTGATGGATAAGGGAACATATCAAGTGCATAGTACTTTGGCTTTGAAAAGTCCCATACATCTGTTTTAAATGTTTCATGTTCTGCCCAATACTTCTGCCACTTTGGCTCGATAGACTTGGGATTATAAGTTGTTGTATTAGCCATCTTAAAACCTCATTCCTGCACCAGCTATACTTATCTGGCGCTTTCAATCACATATTTACTCACTTTCAAATATTATCACAATGAAACGATTTGTCAATAAACTTCCTTGTAAAAATGTTCTATGACAAGTTTCTTTAAATATATTTAATCACAGCCCTTTACACTAACACTTTAAAGTGCTAAAATTTATAACAATCATTATATTTCGATTATACTTATATGTATATATAATTAATGTTATTAAATTGTAGGAAATGAGGTTAAGTATATTATGGATTGTAAAGTTGGTTTTATAGGCTTCGGGCTTATCGCAGGTTCTATAGCACACGCACTTAAGGAGTCTGGTAATAATTATAATATAGCTGCAACAAGCAGAAGGCTTGAACCTGTATATGAGGCTAAAAAAGACGGGGTTGTGGATGATGTACTTGACTGCGTTGATAACAGACTGGCTGATTGTGATTATATAATACTCTGCACACCTGTAATAACTATGAACGATTACCTTAAGCAGTTAAAAAATATAGCCAAAAAAGACTGTATAATAACTGATGTCGGAAGTGTTAAGACTTCTATACATAATGCTGTCAAAGAGCTTGATATGGAGGATATGTTTATCGGCGGTCATCCTATGGCTGGCTCAGAGCTTACAGGCTACGCTAATTCCTCAGCAGCTATTATGAAAAATGCGCGCTATGTAATCACTCCTACCGCCAAAACAACAGACGCCCAGCTTGAACGCTTTAAAGCACTTATATGTGATATGAAGGCAAACCCTATAGTTATGGATTATGCAACTCACGACAAGACTGTTGCTGCCATAAGCCACCTTCCACATCTTATCTCAACAGCACTTGTAAAGCTTGTTTCAAAGCATGACGACAGTGAAAAGCATATGCAGATGCTTGCCGCCGGAAGCTTTCGCGATATGACAAGGGTTGCCGCTTCATCCCCTGAAATGTGGGACCAGATATGTGCATCTAACTCAGAAGATATAAGTGCACTCCTTGGCGACTACATAGATATACTTAGTGAGATTAAGCATAATATTGATAACAAAACTCCCGGGTATGTCAATGAGCTTTTTGAAATGTCCAGAGAGTATAAGAACTCATTTAGAAAATAACAAGTTATCAAATATTACATTTTGTAATTATATTATCAAAAAAGAATACTCGGTCACAACCGAGTCGGCTGTGACCGAGTATTCTTTCAATTCATATTTCTGCTTATCCCTATAATGTGTTCCACATTGTATGATTTCAATATTATTATTTTCTATTCTGAAAACAATATTACACCCTGAAGCATCCCCCACCAATAAACTCTCTCATTATTGAGTTAATTGGAACATTGTCTGCTGGACAAGGAAGGAAATATGCTAAGAACTTAAGTAATCTCTTAGCCTCCTGATATTCCGGGTCATCCTCTGTTATTGAGAAAAGCAATGGCTCTACTATTGGCTTTAATATGCATAATTCATATGCCATAGCTGAGTTAAACATAGCATCCGCTTCCTCCTGATAAGGGAAAATATTTTTCTCCTCACCCTTTCTTACAGACTCCCACATAGAAAGAGTCTTCTTTGCAGAAGCACCCCTTGTACGGTAATCTCTTGCCATACGTCTTATAAGACGTCCATCAGTTGTTGCTACTCTGTTGTGCTCATCAACATTAAGCTGTGTAAGCGCACTGATATATATTTTAAACTTACTTTCAACAGGAAGTGAATACGAAAGTTCATCATTCAGGCAGTGAATACCCTCTATTACAAGAATATCCTCATCACCCAACTGTAAATAATCGCCATTATATTCCTTTCTTCCTGTCACAAAGTTAAACTCTGGAAGTTCAACTCTCTCACCTTTAAGAAGAGAAGTCATATGGTCATTGAAAAGCTTTATGTCTATTGCGTGGATATCCTCAAAGTTATAATTGCCATTCTCATCAACAGGTGTCTGCTCTCTCTCCACAAAATAATTGTCAACGCCTATGGCATGTGGCTTAAAACCGCTTGCACGAAGCTGTATTGATAATCTGTGTGAAAATGTTGTTTTGCCGGAAGATGATGGACCAGCTATCATTATGAACTTAATACCATCTCTTTTCTTAATCTTATTGACAATATCAACTATCTTCTGTTCCTGAAGTGCCTCCTGAACAAGAATAAGTGAATTAATATCACCGCTTATTATATGCTCATTAAGCGATGCAACAGTATCAACACCAAGCATATCTGCCCATTCACTTGTTTCTTCAAGCACATTAAAAAGCTTTGCCTGTGGTGCGAATTCTGGCACAGTCTTCGGTGACTCCTTTATTGGTAGCTGGAGTACAAATCCTTTATCATACTTAAACAGGTCAAACACACCAAGTATTCCTGTGTGTGATGCCATATAGCCATAGAAATAATCACTGTAATCTTCTATGCTATATACATTTACATATGAACTTATTCTGTACTTGAAAAGACGTGTCTTATCGCTCATGCCATGCTCCTCAAAAAGCTTAATAGCCTCAGAGGTCTTCATTCCTGCCTTCTTAATAGGAATATTAGCTTTAACATCCTCTAACATAACTCTCTTGACTTCTGCGAGGAATTCTTCTGTTATCGTGAAATCTCCCTTGATTTCACAGTATAAGCCCTTGCTTAATGAGAATTCCACTGTAACTTTTTTTATCTTCTTTTCCTTATCTATCTTATGTATGGCATTAAGCATAAGAAGCAGTACACTTCTCTTATAAGTTTCATTACCTATAGAGTCGCCTACTGTTATGAATTCCACCTTTTCATCCTGTATTTCCCTGTCTGATATTTCTGTCAGCTTTCCGTTGACCTTTGCCATAATAATATCATACTCATAATTAGCCGCAGCTTCTGCTGCCATCTGTGATAATTTCATATTAATCCTCATTTCTGTGCATCTTGCGCACAACAACTTAATTCAGCCTTTCTGTTATACTCAATATCAGCTTCAAGTTCCTGTAATCTTTTTTCTATCGCGGCTGATGGCTTCTTGACATTCTGTTCCTTAAGTGACTTCTGTATACTTATAAAGCTGCCATATTCCTTATCAAGATATTCTTTTAATACTTCTGAGTGGTTATCTATAAGATATCTTCCATACCTCAGCTCTTCCTCTGTATACTCTGCTGCATTTTTTCCCTGCAAATGTGTATTATTATTGTCTACAGCTCCCTCTGCCATATCATGGTACACACAATCCATTATAAAATAATACTTTCCCTCATCTTTTATCATCATTTCTGATAATATATCTATGCCGTTCTCTAACAGATATGCCCTGAATTCGCGGACCTCTGACTGCGGAGAAAGTATAAGCTGCATACCATTACTAAGCCTGTCTTTGCCGGCTTCGATAATATCCTTCATAAGCTTTCCGCCCATTCCGCATATCGTTACCGTATCCACATCATCTTTCTGTATGCCACAAAGACCATCTGCAAGTCTTATAGTTATATTATCATCAAGTCCATATGAACTTATATGCGCCTGTGCTCTCTCCAAAGGCTTTTTCCTCACATCACACGCATAGACACACTCTGATATTCCATTCTGCACAAGATATATAGGAAGATATCCGTGGTCTGTGCCTATATCTGCAACTCTTGCCCCCTTGTATACAAGTCCGGCAGCACTTCTTAGTCTGTCCGATATTTTCAATAATTCCATATAACTTCCTTATTTTATTATTTATTATTTATACAATTAGAATATTGCACAAATATGTCGTATTATAAGGACATATTTTACTTAATCTATTGAAATGTATCTGTATCATACACAAAAACAAATTATTTTTGTGTATTTTTTACATCTACTCACTTATTGCTTATTGCTTAATTTACAAAAATCAGGATTAGACCTGCATGTCCACAAGTTAATCCTGATTTGTAATCGTTCGCTATAATATACCTAAACTCAAGCCGTACATAACTATATTATGTTTAATTAAAGCGTTATGTTAAACATTTGTCTTCTATACATCTGTAAGTACATAACTATATTATATTTAATTAAAGCTCCTGTCATTATCCTGATATTAGTCAAGATAATCCTTAAGCTTACGGCTTCTGCTTGGATGTCTTAACTTTCTTAAAGCCTTTGCTTCAATCTGTCTGATACGCTCTCTTGTAACGTTGAATTCCTTACCAACTTCCTCAAGTGTTCTTGCTCTTCCATCATCCATACCAAAACGAAGTCTTAATACCTTCTGCTCTCTGTCTGTAAGAGTTCCAAGAACTTCTACAAGCTGTTCCTTAAGAAGTGTTGAAGCTGCTGCCTCTGCTGGAACTGGAACATTATCATCCTGAATAAAGTCACCAAGGTGGCTGTCTTCCTCCTCACCGATAGGTGTTTCAAGTGAAACAGGCTCTTGTGAGATTTTCTGTATTTCTCTTACTCTCTCAACAGGAATATCCATAGTTTCTGCTATTTCCTCTGGAGATGGTTCTCTTCCTAACTCCTGTAAGAGCTGTCTTTGTACTCTTACAAGCTTATTGATAGTTTCAACCATATGAACAGGAATACGTATAGTTCTTGCCTGGTCAGCAATAGCTCTTGTGATAGCCTGTCTTATCCACCATGTTGCATATGTTGAGAACTTATATCCCTTACGGTAATCAAACTTTTCAACAGCCTTTATAAGACCAAGATTACCCTCCTGAATAAGGTCAAGGAACTGCATACCCCTGCCCACATAACGCTTTGCAATACTTACAACAAGACGTAAGTTGGCCTCGGCAAGTCGCTTCTTAGCTTCCTCATCGCCCTCTTCCATTCTCTGGGCATACTCTATTTCTTCCTCTGCACTAAGAAGAGGTACTTTACCTATCTCCTTTAAGTACATTCTTACAGGGTCTTCAAGACCGATGCCATCTGGAACTGAGAGGTCAATCTTTTCAATATCAATATCATCTTCATCAGAAAGAATGATATCATCCTCTTCCACCTCATCATCGTTCATCTTGACATCTATATTACAGCCTTCAAGGAACTCAAACACCTTTTCCATCTTATCAGCTTCAAAGTCTGTATCCTGAAAATAATCCATAATCTCCTTATAATCAAGGACATTTTTCTTTTTTCTGGCTATTGCAAGGATACCTCTGCACTTATCCATGAACTTTTCCTGCATTAATCTTGCTGCTTCTTCCTCTGAAAGCTCCTGCTGTGCCGGTTCTTCCTTCTTAGACTTCTTAGGCTTCTTAGCAGCCTGCTTTTCTGATGAAGCTGTATCAGCCTTCTTTTTAGTTGTCTTCTTAGTTTCCTTTAATTCTTCTTCGTTTAAGTTTTCCTTCTTTACTGCCATTACAATGGTCCACCTTTCGCATGTATTACAAATTAATGTGAATATTATTTAACTTCATCTGCCTGCCTATGATATCCTGCATCGTCTTAGCATCTGTCGCATGTTCAAGCTTATAATCAAGACTGCTCTTCTTAACCCTGAGTACTGTATCATTCAGTGTCTTCTCTCTTTCTGACCGGCTGAGAGAGTCGCTTAATTCTGCGCTGAACATAGCTGCTATCTCACTATGCATTTCACCATCACTATATGAGCCTATAATCGCCGCCGGATTAATGCTGCCACTCTCATACTGTTCGTATATTTTAGCTGCAACATCCTTAAACAGCGGGTCTATAAAGTCTTCTGGCTGTATATATTCCCTCACCTTATCATATATATCGCCATCTTCTATCATCCACGTAAGCAGAATTTTCTCTGCCTGCCTTACACCATCTTCTTTTTTCTTTCTTACCGGTTCAGCCCTTCTTACAGGAGTCACATTATTAGTGATAATTCCGCCCTGACTTCCAATCCTGATAACCATCTGGCGCATACCATCCTCTGGTATCATAAACTGCCTGCATACAGCCTTCATATAGTTATCTCTCTCAAGCTTCTCACTAAATGCAGCAAGCTTCTTAGCTACTTCTCTTTCAAATGCGGTTTCACTCTCAGGGTCGCTTCTGTTATAATTCTTCTCTATTATACCGATTTCATACATAAAGCTGTTCTCCGCCTTATCTATACGCTCCTGAAATGCTTCTGCGCCAAGTGCCTTGATGAATTCATCAGGGTCTTTATATGGCCGCATATTAATAACTCTCGTTGAAAGTCCCGCTTCCTTTAATATAGGAATAGCCCTTAAAGCTGCCTTAACACCTGCTTCATCACTATCATAGGTTATAAGCACATTATCCGTATATCTTTTCATAAGACGTGCATGTCCCGGTGTCAGTGCCGTACCAAGCGATGCCACAGCCTGATTAAAACCTGCCTGATGCATAGATATAACATCCATATAACCTTCACATATTATAAGATTATTCTTTCTTGCACTCCTTGCCACATTAAGTCCATACAGATTCTTACTTTTATCAAAAAGCTTCGTCTCCGGTGAATTCAGGTACTTGGGCTTTCCATCCCCCATAACACGGCCACCGAAGCCGATAACTTTATTATTGATATCCATAATAGGAAATATGACCCTGTTCCAGAACTTTTCTCTTACACCTTTTTCGTAAGTAAACAGTCCCGACTCCTTTAATATCTCGTCATCATATCCCTTTTCCTTAAGCATCCTGTACAAATCACCAGTAAGCTGGGGTGCGAAGCCTAATCCAAATGTATTGATAGTCTTATCCGAAAGCTGTCTTCCCTTAAGATAAGCAAGTCCGTCCTGTCCGGCAGGCGACTTTAACTGATGATAATAAAATGTAGCTGCTATCTTGTTAATCTCAAGCAGCTTTGTCTTAATATCTCTTTCACGCCTGTCATCCCCTGAGTACTCCATAACAGGAAGGTCAACACCTGCCCTGTCCGCAAGCAGCTTTACTGCCTCTGGAAATGTAAAGTTCTCATATTCCATAACAAATGTTATGACATTACCACCAACTCCGCATCCAAAACAGTGATACATCTGCTTTGTTCCTGACACAGAAAATGATGGTGACTTTTCATTATGGAATGGACATAATCCAACATAAGAACTTCCACTCTTCTTAAGCTTTATATAACCGGAAATAACATCAACTATATCGTTGCGTGACACAACCTCTTCTATTACTTCACTTGAATATATTGGCATATTAACTCTTCTTTCCTTATGTAATAGTAAGACTTAAAAACTGCCTACTTTTATTGTATTCAATGTTATTGTCGAATTTCCTTTTTTTATTTTACATTTTTAGATAAATTTTTATTTTCTGGTAGCTTACTATAATAATATTATACTGGTTCATCTGTCAAGCTCTCGGTAAGCATTTTCTTTATTAATTAATATAATAATTATAATATAATTGCTAAAAACAAATTCTACCTATCAATTATATATTTGTATCGCTATATTCGTCCACAATTCATGTTTTTTATATCATTAATCAGCATATAAAGCTCTCATAGCATAAATATATATTTAATATACATTTAATAAATATCACATTTTCCCTATACTATACAATCGCATTTAACACATATTTTAATTAATATTGAAAATTCGCGTATCATAAAATCACATTTTAATGAACTCCAACCTAAGATATAACACCTCCAACTGCTCCGCATAATATGCACAGTGCTGCACTCTTTACCATCTGGGCAATATCCGATGACATACCTTTATTCACAGCTATCGAAACAATAAATAATATAAGAAAATATATCACTCCATACAGTGCGCCCCACATAAGCCTGTTGCGTTTCATACTTTTGGCAAGTAAAAGACCTCCGCACAGAGCTGAAAGACCATATGTAACATATATCCCTACTGATATTATGCTGTCTGAAACCCTGAACTTATACAGGCAGAATGAAAGCAGCAGAAGTGCCGCAACTGTTATAACATAGCCCGCTATAAGTGTCTTTAATATAACTGATACTTTATTCATACATACTCCTGACTGCACCACTGAACCTGCGGATAACAGCCATCTACATTCATTATTCTCTATATAATATGAGATATCTGTACGCTATAGACTACATTTTGCAGTTCTGTTAAGGGCTAATCTTTAAAATGCTATATATGGCTGTAAACAGTAACATTTTCTACTTTAACAGCAGTTATCATCCCTTGACAGTCCTTTACCAATACTGTAAAATGTTAAAATATAACACTTAAATGTGTTAACTATATTTTATATTAAGGATTGGAGGAACATTTCCTTGGACACTGACAGTTATATTCAACTTATAACTATTATTATTTTATTATTTCTTTCAGCTTTCTTTTCATCTGCTGAAACCGCATTTATGACGGTAAGCCGTATAAAAATCCGCTCGCTTATGGACGAAGGTAACAGGCATGCTGCTTTAGTAGCTAAGATTATCGACAATTCAGGCAAGATGTTAAGTGCTGTACTTATTGGTAACAACATAGTTAACATATCATGTTCTGCTCTTGCAACAACATTTACTATTAATGTATGGGGCAGCTATGCTACTGGTATCGCAACTGGTGTTCTTACTCTGTTCGTTCTTATATTCGGAGAGATAACCCCTAAGAATCTTGCTTCAAAGTTTAACACTAAGCTTGTATTATTATATGCGCCTGTTATATATGGACTTATGATTATACTGACACCTGTTATTTTTATAGTTGACCATCTTGCAGGCATAGTATTAAAACTCTTTGGCGCTAGCTCCAAAGGCAACTCCAACACTATAACAGAAGAAGAGCTTCGTACAATAGTTAAGGTAAGCCATGAAGAGGGTATCATAGAAAAAGACGAACGACAGATTATTGATAATCTTTTCGACTTCGGCGACACATCTGTCAAGGACGTTATGATACCACGTATTGATATGACAGTTGCTGATGTGAATTCATCTTATGATGATATTATCACACTTTTTAAGAGCACTATGTATACACGTATTCCTATATATGAAAATGATACTGACAACGTTATAGGTACACTTAATATAAAGGATCTTATAGTTACTAACGTTGATGATTCATTTAATATAAGGAAGATTATGCGTGAGCCTTTCTTTACATATGAACATAAGAACAC
>FR886293.1:25110-27397 GCA_000436535.1 Eubacterium sp. CAG:252
CACGTCTGAGTTGTTTAAAGAAATGCAGCTTAAGCGTTACAGCATAGCTATTGTGCTAGATGAATATGGTCAGACAGCCGGTATGATAACAACGGAGGATCTTTTAGAGGAAATCGTTGGTGAAATACGTGATGAATATGATACTGACGAAAAAGATGACATGACTAAGATTCGTGAAAACACTTATCGTATCAATGCTTCATGTAAGCTTGATGACATAAATGATGAATTAGGAACCAAACTTTATTCAGAGGATAACGATTCACTAGGCGGATTCATATCAGAAAAACTTGACCGCATACCTAAAGCAGGCGATAAGCTTACTATAGATAATGTATGGCTGTTTGTCGAGAGGTCATCTGCTAACAGGGCAGAATCTATTATACTTAAGCTGATTGATAAGCCTTCGGATGTGAAGGCGTAAGTCAAAAAACTTCGTAACTATACAATAACTTATTGTCTGTCTATAATCATAAATTTAAAAAGCCGTAATACAGGTCTGGATATAATATTTCAGACTGTATTACGGCTTTTTATGTATATCCTAGATTTCGCACAGTGCCGTACAATAACATATTACACCGCACATCTACATATACTAATATACAAAAAGGGATGCAACAATTTGCTATAAAATGTTGCATCCCATTATAAATTCTTGTTAATTCGTATTCTTAATTACTTTTTATATATCGTCATATTCCCTCAACACTTTAGTACATTTTTAAATAAAATTATTTCTAAATTATTTATTAACCATTATCACATGTCAGTTAATAAATATTCAGAAAACTATGCACTAAGAGTAACATTTACAGATTAACTTTAAGAAACACAGAGTCCCTGTCATCCTGCTTTATGCCAAGATATCTCTTTGTTATCTCATATGATGAGTGATTGTATATATCCATAAGCAGAGCCGGCTGTGTTCCGCACTTCCATGCACAGTAGCCGAACGTCTTTCTCATAGAATGACAGCTTATTCCCATCTCCATATTAAGCACATATGCCGCGTGCTTTATTATCCTGAATGCCTGCGAACGGCTAAGGTGTGTCCCCTCGTATCTTCCTGTAAATATATAATCTCCTTTTTTCACATAATCAAGCGACTCCATATACTTTCCAAGACCGCTTTTAATACTGCCATTAAGGGCTATTCGTGACTCTTTTCCCGTCTTCTTCTCATACATTATTATATGCTTCTTAAAGCACTGCTTATCAAAGTCGTATACTTCTCCCCACTTTAGTGCAAGCAGGTCACTTATTCTCAGCGCTGTATTAACTCCCATACATATCATTGCATAATTCCTTAAATTAGGCTCCTTGTCAAGATAAAATCCACGAAATGCCTCCAGTTCATCAGTACTTCTTATTGGTTGTGATGTACTCATATGTTATTACCTCCATCTATATGTTTTGGGATGCAACATTTTATAGCAGATTGTTGCATAGACAAGGAGGTTAATGTGTTAAAACTCACTATCAAACCCGGCGAATTCATCAACATCGGTGATGACGTGAGGGTTATATATTCTGGTGGCTCTGAGGGCAATATCCATCTTCTTATTGATGCGCCAAGAGAGCTGAATATCGTAAGAAGTAAGGTGCTTGCTAGAAACAGTGCTAACAGCTCTGATTCTGATAAAAAAACTTCAAGATTCATATCACCTTACTACGCTGAGCAGGGACTTTCTCCTGAAACACTAAACAAGATACGCCGTCTTATCAAAGAAGATAAGCAGGCACGCAAATCTAATGATAATACGCAGGGTTAGCATGGTAACACTGCTTATTATATATCTTTCATAAGGGGAACGGATTCCCCTCTAACAAATATTTTATTTACACGGAGGTATGTATTATGGTAATACAACACAATTTAACAGCAATGAATGCTAACAGAATGCTTAATGTAACAACTTCAGCTCAGTCTAAGTCAGCTGAGAAGTTATCTTCTGGTTATAAGATTAACCGTGCCGCTGATGATGCTGCTGGTCTTTCAATCTCTGAAAAGATGAGAAAGCAGATCCGCGGACTTACACAGGCTTCTTCTAATGCACAGGATGGTGTATCTGCTGTTCAGACAGCTGAAGGTGCTTTAACAGAGGTTCACTCAATGCTTCAGAGAATGAATGAGCTTGCTGTTCAGTCTTCTAATGGTACTAACTCTCAGACAGACCGTAAGGCTATCCAGGATGAAATAGATCAGCTTACATCTGAAATTGACAGAGTTTCAGAGACAACTAAGTTTAATGAAACTTATCTTTTAAAGGGTGATGCTACAAAG
>FR886294.1:0-18794 GCA_000436535.1 Eubacterium sp. CAG:252
TAATTTCCTATTCATATGCAAAAAATATTCAGCTTAATTAAACCAGCTGATAAAAATTTACGTAATAAAACTAAAAAGTGGCTTCCTATTTATTATTATCGGGAAGCCACTTTTATTATAGTTGTTACATTACTAATAGTATCTTAATTATTTGTAATTTTTATAATTGTTATTTTAATGGTTCTAAACCTTACCCTCCCAGGTAAAGTTTAGAGCCATTTTATCATATTTGCATATAAAGTCATTGAATACATATTATGGTGATATAGATAATATATTTATATTATACACATTTACACACTACACTTATGCAGTAGCCTTATTAAAGTAATCCTTAAGCTTAATAACTGGCTGTGGCTTGGCGTACTTGTAACCCTGTATATAATCAAAGCCTTTGTTTATGCTGTAGTCAGCCTGTTCATCATTTTCAACCCCCTCTATAAGAAGGACAAAGCCCTGTTTCTTAAATACGCTTGTGAGGTGCGAAACGATGTCAGATACAGCAGAATTGTCAATTGACTTATATAACAGGCTCTTGTCAAACTTAATCGTGTAGAAGGGACATCCTATTATTCTTTCAAGGTTAGAATATCCTGTTCCAAAGTCATCAAGATAGAACTTAATACCTGACTTGTTGAACTTTTCCATATTGTTGATGACCATATTAAAATCGTCAAATATGGCACTTTCAGTAAGTTCAAGTCTTATATGCTGTGGCCTGATGCCATTGGTATTTATTATATTCATAAGTTCATCAAAAAGGTCACGGTTTGACAGTTCGGAAGAAGAGCAGTTGACGGTAATCGCATCGAAGTCGTACTTTGATTCAAATTCCTTAATAGTCTGACAGACCTTGTTAATCATAATCATAGTAAGAGTGTGTATACAATGATTCTTTTCAGCCAGAGGGATGAACTTATCCGGATATATGATAGTTCCGTCAAGTGATAATCTCATAAGTGCTTCAGCTGTTCTAAAGCTGTTTTCATTAACACTGAATATAGGTTGTGCATAACATAAGACACGCTCGTCATTAAGATTATTCTGGTTTCTTATATCAAGAAGAAGCTGTTCTACCTTATAATTCTCATGGAATTCCCTATAGTCCTTGTCAGTTGCAAGATAACACTGATTGCCAGTCTTGTTATTAATCTTATCCAAAAGATAATCTGACATAGAGTTAAGCTTATGAACTGTAGATATTACGGGATTATTCGGTATGGCAACTATCTTGTAGTTGATATTATACGAAGAATAATGCAGATTATCTATCAGGCATTTCTCAACATTGTTAAGGAACTGCTTTATCTTATCTTCATCCTTTATATAAAGAATCATAGCAAAGTCAATATTATTAAGTCTGTAAATGTGTACCATATGGTGCTGCTGTTCTATCTTACGGCAGACATTGGCAGCTGTTTCTTCTATTTTTTCATTGTGCGCAGCATAATTCACATTTTTTAACTGCGGAAAGTTAAGATATACAACAAGAAAATTCCTCTTCATCGCAACGCTGTCACTAAAACGTGCATCAAATGAATTCTGGTTCTGACAGCCTATTAGCTCATCATATGGGTTACTATGAAATAATATATAGTAAATCATAAAAGGCAGTACATAAGTCAGACTTGTAAATATAGCATTTTGGGTTATGAACTGTACTGTAAGCATAAGAAAATCTACAGGTATGAACACGAGAGCATACTTATTGACTACAGTAGGTATTGTATTCTGGTTGTGTAGTACTGTAAAAAGGCATAAAAAGCATGTCAAAATACCATACATAAGGTAAAAGTTGATAAATGCATCTATTGATATTATATTATCATCCGTAATATAATTAGTTTTCTGTGAGTAAAACCATACGACACCAACAGCGTAGACAATAGTAAATGCTGTGAGCATATAATGAAGCCCTTTTCTGTGGTTATATATTTTCGATGACAGAAAACTGATATATATATACAGTGATGTTATTATTATAAAGTATAATGCCAGAAACAAAAGCGAAATACCTATACATAATTGTACAGAATAGGTTTCGCTATGTGATACACAGTATATAAGTGCAAGCTGTGATATTATGGCAGCCAGCGATATAAGTGCTCCGCAGTATATAATTCTATATGAGCTGGTTTTTCGTGGATTGGAATAAATCATAAGAAAAATCAGGAATGAACAAGTGATAAGACTGAATATTTCAGCAGTTACATTGTAACCTCCAATTAACATAGGTGCCTCCCAATTTAATTACTATTTAACCTTTTAACTTTGGTATAATATTATTATACATACAAAATAGTATTAGCACAATGGGGAGAAAGATACATATTTAGGCGTGTTATAAGTATCTATAAATGGGCAGATATAATTGTACAGAATTTTAGATTTGTTCATTTATAGTTATAAAATATGTGTGTTTATAATAAGGACTAAATTATGCAGTTTTTAGATTTAATCATCTAAAAGGCAAAATATTTATACAGAATATTTCTTTTATTTAATAGCATTAGGAGAATTTAATAGTAAAAAATAAAATATCTATACTGAAATTTATTGAATAAAATATATAAATACAATATTAATAATACAAATATGATATATAGAAATGGAGAATGATATGAACAGTATATTATTAGTAGAGGATAACAAAGCTATCATAATGGGGCTTTCTTATCTTTTTAATGAAAATGGATACAAAACGATAGTAGCAGAAAATATAGAGGAGGCAGGAAAACAGCTTGCAAAGAACAGTCCGGATATAGTCATACTTGATGTTATGCTGCCGGACGGGGACGGATTTGAACTGTGCAGATATATAAAGGATAATGACATCGCACCAGTTATTTTTCTTACGGCAAGGGATGAGGAAAAGGATGTAGTGCTGGGACTTGAACTGGGTGCAGACGATTATATTATAAAGCCTTTCAGAAATCTTGAGCTTTTATCAAGAATAAAGAATGTCCTTAGGCGTAATGTAAACAGCACACAGATTAATATAGGCAGCTTAAGAATAGATACGGACACGAGAAAGGTATATCTTGAAAATAACGAGATACCGCTTACAAAGCTTGAGTTTGAGATATTAAAGATAATGGCGGGCAATCCAAGAAAGGTGTTTACAAGGGAGGAGATACTGTCATATATATGGGACTCTGCTGGAAATTTTGTTAATGATAATACACTGACCGTAACAGTAAAAAGACTGAGAGAGAAGCTTGGTGATAAGGAAGGAAAGCTTATAGTAACGGTCAGAGGTGTGGGATATAAGATAGGAGATATGAGTAAATAAAAGAAGGGAGTGTATATAAAAGTATGGGTACATATAAAAACAGACAGGCTGTAAAATATATAACGATTGCTGTCGTAACATTTGTAATAAGCCTTATTGTATACATAATAACAGCTTCAATGCTTTCGGATATGTACAGGCAGCGTGAGATGGATGCGATGATGGGGATAATAAGCAGCGTGTGCCGCCAGTATCCTGATGTGGATGTAACAGAGCTTATAAATGTAATTAATTCTCCACAGAATATTAGCAGTAAGACAGAAAAAGCGATAAAGCCCCTTCTCCTAAGCTACGGAATAGATGAGAAAGCATTTGCTGTAAGGTCACTGTCAGGGCTTAAGAGGTCATATGTGCTGCTGGGCGGCATTATACTGGCTGTAAGCGGCATTATATATCTGGGGATATTCATTCTTTACTTAAGAAAGAGGACATACAGGCTTGAGCAGCTAAGCCGTTATATGGATATGATAACAGCGGGCAATTATAATCTTGACCTTGAAAATAATACAGAGGATGAGTTGAGCAGCTTGAAAAACCAGTTATACAAGCTTATGGTATGGCTGAAGGAGCAGACAGACAATGCCATACAGAATAAAGTGGCTTTAGCGCAGTCGGTATCGGATATATCGCACCAGTTAAAGACACCACTCACATCGGCTCAGATACTTCTTGATAACCTTATCAACAATCCGGATATGGAGGCTGGCTTAAGAAAGCAGTTTACATATGAAGTGTTCAGTCAGGTAAGCGGAATGAACTGGATGATAGTGTCTATGTTGAAGCTTTCAAGGATAGATGCTGGTGTGGTGGAATTTGAAAAAGAAGAGGTCTGCCTCACAGAGCTTATAAAAGAGGCGAGTGACAATCTCGCTATTATATCTGAGATAAAAAATGTTCCTGTAAATGTCTGCACTGATACGGACTGTGTCATATATGGTGATTATAACTGGAATAGGGAGGCGATACAGAATATTATTAAAAATGCAATAGAACACAGCAATACAGGTGAAAATGTCACTGTGAAAACAGAGGATAATGACGTGTATACAGCGGTGTATATAACCAATACAGGCGAAAAGCTTACTGATATGCAGCAGAAACAGATATTTGAGAGGTATTACAGTGAGGCGAAGTTTGAGGATAACAGTATGGGGATAGGGCTTCCGCTGGCAAAGGCAGTTGTGGAGAAGCAGGGCGGATATATCACGGTTGATAGTAATGAGGATAAGACAACATTTATAGTCAAGTATATCAAGATGTGATTAATAAAATCACAAAATGTCACTGAAATGTCATCTGAGATATATAAGATGATGGAAGAGTAAGAAAAGAAAGGAATCTATATTATGGAGATATTAAAGGTGGAGCACCTTGTTAAAAAATACGGCAAGGGTGACAGTGAAGTGACAGCTGTAAATGATGTGTCGTTTAGTGTTAATCAGGGAGAATTTGTGGCGATAGTAGGAAGCTCAGGAAGTGGAAAGTCTACACTTCTGCACCTGTTAGGTGGTGTCGACAGACCGACATCGGGAAAAGTATATATACAGGGAGAAGATATATACAGCCTTAATAACGACAAGATGGCAATATTCAGAAGAAGACAGGTAGGTATCATATATCAGTTTTACAATCTTATACCTATACTTAATGTAAAGGAAAATATAACTCTTCCGTGTGAACTGGATGGAAGAGAGCCGGACAAAGCGGAGCTTGCAGAACTTATAAATACGCTTGGACTGGATGAAAGAATTAATCATCTTCCAAACCAGCTATCAGGTGGACAGCAGCAGAGAGTGTCTATAGGAAGGGCGCTTATTAATCATCCTGCCATAGTTCTTGCGGATGAGCCGACAGGTAATCTTGACAGCCGTTCAAGTGATGAGATAGTGGAGCTGTTAAAGCTGTCAAACAAGCGTTACAAGCAGACTATTGTAATGATTACGCACAATCTTGAAATAGCGAAAATAGCGGACAGGATACTTCGCATAGAAGATGGCAGAATGACTGAGGCTGCGCAGAAAGGACTATAAAGATATGAATGTGCTTAACAGACTTACAATAAAAAACTTAAAGTTAAACAGAAAGAGAACTATAGTAACTATAGTTGGTATTGTGCTTGCAACAGCACTTCTTGTAGCGGTTACGACTATTGCGACAAGTATGAGAGAGAGCCTTATTGTCAGACAGAAGCAGAAAGATGGAGACTTTCATTTTATGCTGTATGCGGTACCGGATGATAAGGTCAGTGGAATAGAGAACAACAGATATGTAGACAGTTTCTATACGATGAAACAGTTAGGATATGCATATCTTGATGGTTCGGTTAATAACAGCAAGCCATACCTTAATGTGCTTGCGCTTGATGACAAAGCATTTGAAAGCTCAAGTATAAAGCTCACAGAGGGAAGACTTCCGGTTAATGACAGCGAACTTGTTATATCAGCCCACATAAAGACCAATGGTGGAGTAAAGTATAATATAGGCGATAAGCTTACATTAGACTTAGGAGACAGAGAATATGCGGGAAGTAAACTCTATCAGAATTCATATTATATAGATGGAGAAGAACTTGTAACCGATACAACAAAAACTTATACAATAGTTGGTATATGTGAACGTCCCGGATATGGTGAAGAAGCAAGAAGTGCGCCGGGTTATTCAGTGTTTACATCTGTCAACAGTGCAGCTTCCCAGCTTGCCAATACTGGGGTACCTGACAAGAATGTGTCCGATGATGATGTATCAGATGCCAATGCAAAGACAGTAAGCAGGGGAACTGACATATATTTAAGATATAATAAAGCCGGAATTAAAGAGGCGTATAGGGTAAGTGCAGATATTCTTGGAGTTGACAGGGATAAGTTTGAGAGCATAAATAGTAAGAGTTCAGTTAGTCTTAGTGATAGCGAATATGATAAATTTATAGAGAAACTTAGTAAAACATATGCTTATTACTTAAATGACTGGCTTATAAGATATGAGTCCAATAATCTGACTAATTCAAGCATAGCCTTTGTATACAATATGGCGCTGGTTGTGATAGTGATTATTATTGTGACATCGGCAGTATGTATAAGTAACAGTTTTTCGATATCAATAACAGAAAAGACAAAGCAGTATGGTATGTTAGCTTCAATAGGTGCTACTCCAAGGCAGATAAGAAGAAATGTGCTGTATGAAGCGGCAGCTTTAGGAGCAGCCGGAATTGTGGCAGGTATACTAAGCGGTCTTTTCGCTGGATATGTGCTTGTTATAATTGCCAATAAATATATAGGACTACTTTTTGAGATGACTATTGTATACAGGATATCACTTGCAGGTGTCGGTGTTGCAGTTATTCTTGCAATATTTATGATATTTTTGTCATCAATAAGACCAGCAGTAAGGGCATCGCGTATGTCGCCTATAGCAGCTATACGCCACAGCGACAATATAAAGATAAAGTCAAAGAAGCTTAAAACACCGGCGTATATTCATAAAATGTTTGGTGAAGGCGGTATTATTGCCTATAAGAATATGAAGCGTAATAAGAGTAAGTACAGAGTTGTTACTATATCTATATGTATAAGTGTAACAGTATTTATAGCGATGTATAGCTTTGTCAGTCTTCTTATGCAGTCAGCTGGAACTTATGCACAGGGAAGAGTTGATGTAAAGGCGCTTGTTATGTCAAGTAAATTAACTGACGAGGATGTCAGCCGTATGATTGATAATATAAACAGCAGCACACACGTAAGCGAGTATTCTTATGTACGTGGTGTAGAGGCGCAGTTTAAGGAAAAGCCTGACTATACGGATGATTATAAGAGGATATATAAGTCTTATATGGATGATAGTGGCAATAATGATAATGCAGGCAGCAATGATTCTGATACGAACTATTATATCAATATAATTTCACTTGGAAGGCAGCAGTATGAAACATTTGCAAAGAAAGCAGGACTGACTGTTGATGAGGCGAAAAAGGGCGGCATACTTATCAACAAGACATATCAGTATAATGAGGAGCAGAAAGTAGAGTACTTTAATATATATAACTATAAAGCTGGTGATACTTTGTGCTATAAGGTTACAGGAAAAGGCAGCTATGGAAGCTCTGATATAACCGATGGAAGTTATTATTATATAAATGTGGTCGGCTGTGTAGATGAAAAGCCTCTCGGCTTTAGTAATATGTATGCATCTGGTGGTTATCTTGTAGTAAGTGATGAGTATATGAATAATTATTTTGGTGAAGATGGCGGCAGTTATGGTGACTCAGTTATCAATATTAACTGTGATGATGCAGATGCAGTAAGTAATATCCTTGTAAATGATTACGACATAGATATTTCCAATATAGTTAATCTTGCACAGGAAAAAAGAGAGAATGACGGACTTGTTATGCTTGTATCAATATTCCTGTACGGATTTATAATAGTAGTATCACTTATAGGCGTTACCAACATTTTCAATACGCTTACAACAAGTATGGAATTAAGAAGCAGGGAATTTGCGATGTTTAGGTCTATAGGAATGAGTGGCAGGGAGTTTAACAGAATGATAAGGCTTGAAAGTATATTCTATGGAAGTAAGTCACTTATAGGCGGTCTTATTCTTGGAAATGTGCTCTCATATATAATATATCTTGCACAGGGTTCAGGTTCAGGAATGACATACAATATACCAGTGGCAGCCATAATAATATCAGTTGTGGCAGTTATCCTTCTGATATACTTTATAATGCAGTATTCGCTTATAAAGATAAAGCGCCAGAACATTATAGAAACTATAAGAGGTATAGAATAGTTGATTTTTTTAAATGTATTATATATAATTTCATAAGGAATTAACTACTATAATGGTAGGTAAAGGAGATATATATAATGCTGACACAATTTTCCAGAACAGAGTTATTGTTTGGTAAAGAAGCCATGGATAAGCTTGCACACTCAAGGGTAGCTGTATTCGGAATAGGCGGAGTGGGTGGCTTTGCCTGTGAAGCCCTGGTAAGAAGCGGTGTAGGTGCGTTTGACCTTATAGATGATGACAAAGTGTGCCTTACTAATCTTAACAGACAGATTATTGCGACAAGAAAGACAATCGGTAAGTATAAGGTTGATGTTATGAAAGAAAGAATGGAGGAGATTAATCCGGATGTTGATGTGCGTGTGCACAAGTGTTTCTTTCTTCCAGAAAATGCCGATGATTTTCCATTTGAGGAGTATGACTATATCATAGATGCGGTGGACACGGTAACTGCAAAGATAGCTATTGTTATGAAGGCACAGGCACTTGGTATTCCGGTTATAAGCAGTATGGGAGCAGGTAACAAGCTGGATCCAACAGCCTTTAGGGTTGCAGATATTTATAAGACAAAGGTATGTCCTCTTGCTAAGGTTATGAGAAGAGAGCTTAAGAAAAGAGGCGTTAAGAAGCTTAAGGTTGTATATTCAGAGGAGCAGCCAACAAGACCAATAGAGGATATGGCTATAAGCTGCCGTACTAACTGTATATGCCCTCCGGGAGCAGAACATAAGTGTACAGAAAGAAGGGATATTCCAGGAAGTACTGCTTTTGTTCCATCGGTTGTTGGACTGATAATCGCCGGAGAAGTTATTAAGGATATCGCGGGGAAGAATTAGTAAAAGTATTATAATAGCAGTCAGTAACTTGACTGCTATTTTTTTATATTATTGCATATTTTTATTGATTAATTGATTAAAAATTTATAAAATACAATTATAAATTCGTAAGTATATTCTATGATTATTAAGTGTGTCAAAAAGCTTCTATATGAAGTTAAGGCATGCTATTTATTATGCATAGAAGGTATGGAAAGAGGAGCAATGGCAGATAAGGGTAAGTCAGAAAACATAATTGAACTAAAAGACATATGCAAGGTGTATGATGATAACGGCTTTAAGGCTGTTGATAACTTTAACCTGCAGGTTAAACGCGGTGAATTCGTAACATTTCTTGGTCCGTCAGGATGTGGAAAGACGACAACATTAAGAATGATAGCGGGATTTGAGATGCCAACAAGCGGGCAGATACTCCTTAATGGAGAGGATATATCACAGCTTCCAGCCAATAAAAGACCTATTAATACGGTATTCCAGCGATATGCCCTTTTTCCACATATGAATATATATGACAACATAGCATTTGGACTTAAGCTTAAGAAGCTGCCAAAGGATGTTATAAGAAAGAAGGTTAAGAGAGTTCTTTCAATAGTCGACCTTGAAGGCTTTGAGGACAGAAAGATATCTACTCTTTCAGGCGGACAGCAGCAGCGAATAGCGATAGCAAGAGCGCTTGTCAACGAGCCTGAGATACTTATGCTTGATGAGCCGTTAGGTGCGCTTGATTTAAAAATGCGTCAGGAAATGCAGCTTGAGCTTAAGCATATGCATGATGAACTTGGAATTACATTTATATATGTAACGCATGACCAGGAGGAGGCGCTTACTATGTCGGATAAGATAGTAGTGCTTTCAGAAGGAAAGATACAGCAGATAGGTACACCTGAGGATATATACAACGAGCCTCAGAATGCTTTTGTAGCCGATTTTATCGGTGAGAGTAATATTTTTAAGGGAATTATGACCGGTAATATGAAAGTCAGATTTTGCGGCGGTGAGTTTATGGGTATGGATGATATACCGGATGGAACACTTGTCGATGTTGTCGTAAGACCTGAGGACGTAATTATAACTAAGCCTGAGGACGGAACAGTAACAGGTGAGGTTACATCAGTTATATTCAAAGGTATGCATTATGAGGTTACAGTTGAGTCAGGCAAGTATGAGATGGTTATAAGAACTACCAGGTGTTATGCAGTCGGTGATAAGGTTGGTATGCAGCTTGAGCCGGACGGCATACATGTTATGGTTGCAGAAGACCATACAACAAGCTTTGTGACAAGCATTAATGCTGATTATACACTTGATTTTAACGGAAAGGTTATTAACTGCGACTTAACAAAGGTTATACCTAAGTCAAGTATGAGCGGCGGCACTCTTGTTGATGAGAATAAGGAAAGCATAGATATCAGCAAGCTTAAGATAGTCGTATCTATACAGCCTTATGATATAAAAATGAGTGATGATATTGAGGAAGGTCTTGTATCAGGACGAATAATCAACCTTATATATAAAGGTGACCACTACAGTTATGTCATAAGAACTGAATACGGACATGACCTGATAGTTGATGATGAGTATCTGTGGAACATGGATGATACAGTCAGTCTTGTCATGCCGGAGGACAAGATGAAGTTCCAGTTAAAGAAGTAGCTGGTAAAAAAGTATTATGGATATTAGTTATAAAAAGTTATCTAAAAATTATAAAAAAGGATTAATAATATGGGTGGAGTTTTTTCAAGAAAACAGCTTGGTATTCCTTATGGAATATTTCTTATATTGTTTGTTGCTGCGCCACTTCTGGTATTGTTTTACTATGCATTTACAAATGGCTCAGGACAGTTTACACTTGGTAATCTTAGCGGATTTTTTACAGACCCTAACACACTTGGAACACTTGTATACAGCCTTGTGTTAGCAGTCGTTGTAACTATAGTATGTCTATTAGTGGCTTACCCTGTGGCATACATACTTGCACAGAGTAACCTTAAAAGAAAGTCAGTTATACTTATGCTTTTTATTCTTCCAATGTGGATTAACTTTACATTAAGGATTACAGCACTTAAAGAAGTACTTTCACTTATAGAAGGCAATCTTGCATTTTATCCATTCATCAATACAGTGATAGGTATGACATATGATTTCCTTCCATTTATGATACTGCCATTGTATACAGTGCTTGATAAGATGGATAAAAGTGTCATAGAAGCGGCGGCTGATCTTGGAGCGAATAATTTCCAGACATTTGTCAAGGTTATACTTCCTCTGTCGGTTCCGGGAATTGTGAGCGGAGTATCAATGGTATTTCTTCCAGCGATGACTAACTATGTCGTGCTAGATATGCTTTATAACAGTACATATATTATGGGTAGCCTTATCGGAAGTTACTTCAGCGCATACGACTGGCACAATGGTTCTATGATAGCGCTTATACTTCTTGTAATCATATGCGTTGTGAGTCTTGTATCAGCAGAGGATTCAGACAGCACAGGACGTAAGTTATAAAGTTTATAGTGTATACACAGAATGGAGAAGTTATGTTGAAAAAATGTATCAAGTATGCAGTTATCTGCCTTGTTCTTATATTTATGTATGTTCCAATTCTTATACTTGCGGTGTATAGTTTTACGGATGCACCAAATATCGGACCTATACATGGATTTTCGTTACAGAATTATATAACACTTTTTACAACAGAAGAGCTGCGGGATATGATAACGGGCTCTATTATGCTTGCACTTGGAAGTGCAGTGCTTGCAACTATATTAGGAACTACAGGTGCTATCGGCGCATTTTATTCTGGAAAGCGTGTAAAGAGTACTATTTCAGTACTTAATCAGGTTCCAGTTGTAAATGCAGATGTAGTTACAGGTTTTTCGCTCTGTATATTACTTGTAGTTGTATTTGGAATAAGTAAGGATACATATCTGCCTTTAGTTGCAGGACATGTAGTGCTTAGTGCGCCGTTTGTATATCTTGCGGTTATGCCTAAGTTAAAGCAGATGGACCCAAGCCTTTATGAGGCAGCTCTTGACCTTGGGGCAACACCTTTTTATGCGCTTATACATGTGATTATTCCACAGTTGGCATCAGGTATATTATCAGGCTTTGTCATGGCGGTAACTTTATCGCTTGATGATTATTTTATTGCGACATACACGAAGCCGGCTACATTTGATACTATAAGTACTTATGTTGTAAATGCAACAAAAGGTTCGCAGACACAGATTAAAACAGCACTCTGGGCTCTTTCAACAATTATATTTTTATTTGTTGTGATTATCGAGGTTGTTATGAATTTTGCACCTGTTGGCGGTAAGAAGGAGGCAAAGGATGAGTAAGGATTGTGGTAAATTCAGGCATATAGCTGGTGTGTGTACATCAGTTGTGCTTGCAGCTATATTTACAGTAAGCTCAGTACTTGCTGGAATACATATGACAGGCGATGACAAAAGCATTTTTTCACCAGTTACTGTCAGTGCTGCCGATAACAGTGAGATAACGCTTAAGATATGTAACTGGGAAGAGTATATAGATGAAGGCGGCTGGGATGAGTCCGAAACTATCGACCTTGAAAGTGGCGATATCAGGGGAGTGAATTCTATGGTTGAGGATTTTGAGGAGTGGTACTATAAGACCTATGGCAAAAAGGTCAAGGTTGAGTACAGCTGTCTTGGAACTAATGAGGAGCTTTATAATATGCTTACTCTTGGTGATGAGTATGATCTTATATGTCCGTCTGAATATATGTTTATGAAGCTTATGGCAGAGGGCTGGCTTGAGCCTTACTCAGAGCAGTTTTATGACAAGAGCATCAAAGAAAACTACTATGCAAAGGGTGTTTCTCCATTTATTAAGAAAATATTTGACGATAATAAGATAAATGGTGAGTCGTGGAGTAAGTATGCGGCAGGTTATATGTGGGGCGTTACAGGCATTGTATACAATCCTGAGGAAGTGACTAAAGAAGAAGCCTCAACATGGACTATTATTAATAATGACAAGTTCAGAAGAAGAATAACTATCAAAGATAATGTAAGAGATTCAATGTTTGCGGCAATAGGAGCAGTCAAGGCAGACAAGCTTACAGACCCTTCATTTGTAAGTCAGCCGGATTATAAGGAAAAGCTGGCTGAGGAAATGAATGATACTTCAGATGAAGCTATTGAAAGTGTTCAGGAGTATCTGCAGAAGGCAAAGGATAATGTGTATTCCTTTGAAACTGACAGCGCCAAGGTTGATATAGTGAATGGCAGGGTAGGTGCAAGCTACCAGTGGTCTGGTGATGCCGTGTATACAATAGGGCAGGCGGCTGAGTCAGATATGCAGTTAAGCTTTGCAGTTCCTAAGGAAAGTACTAACATTTACTTTGATGGCTGGGCTATGTTAAAGTCAGGTATCAACGGCGATGAAGAGAAAAAGCAGGCGGCAGAAAGCTTTGTTAATTTCGTTTCTATGCCTGAAAATGCTGTGAGAAATATGTACTATATCGGATATACATCTGCTATTTCCGGTGGTGACAGCAGTGTTATATATGATTATGCCAAGTGGAATTATGGATATGATTCTATAGTTGAAGAAACAGGTGAAGAGCAGGAAGAAGCTGAATACTCACTTGGTTATTTCTTCTCTGGCATATCAGATGATAAGAATTACACATTTAAGACAACAAAGGATGAAACAGAAGGACAGCTTTTTGCACAGTATCCAACAGATGATATTATGGGAAGAAGTGCTGTTATGCAGTACTTTGATACAGACAGGACAGCTAAGATTAACCAGATGTGGATTAATGTAAGATGTTTTAATATCCATAAGGTTCCAGTGTGGGTGTGGCTCGTAACATGTACAGTGATAATTGTGCTTGCAGTACTTAAGATTGTGAGCGTTGTAAGGAAACGCAGGGAAATATAATGATGTAAGATAATAACTAAAACAGTGTTTATCCTGATATAATGGGCGCAAAAGAAAAGGAAGCGGCTGCAAAGCAGCCATTTCCAGTTTTTTCCCATTCCACGCTCTATATAGTAGAAGGGTCCGCCAAGGCTGTGTCCGTCTTTAGTTATAACACGGTATTTGACAGCTAAAAGACCTTCTGAATACTTAGTTGCCATTCCAAAGAATGCGGTTACAACCATCCAGAATAAAGCACCAAAGCTTGATATTTCACCATCACCGGCATCTTCGCTACATTCTGATACATCGGTGAGTGGCAAAATTTACTTTTGACACTTACATCATATATATTAAATATTATTCATTTTCTTCTTTATCAACAACCTTGATAATATTCTTCTTCCACATAATTCTTGAAGAAATAATAGCAACAGGAAGCATAAAAAGTAAGAGGAAACCAACCATACCAAAAAGAGATGAACCTGTTGTTATACGTGTGATGAGTGAAAGAACAGTAATAATAATAAGTACAGGAACAACACCCATAACACCATTCTTAACGACTTTCTTACCAGAGCTTGTGCTTGAGAACAGACCAAGAGTAAGTGAACCAAACAGAGCCGGTATTAAGTAATTAGAGGCAGTTTTTACGGCAGGAAGCTCAAATATAGGACTTATCCATGCACTAAGGAGTGCAGCAAGTGCAAGAATAATAATAGTCATAATAGAGCATACAGATACTGCAACAGAAGCGATTGCCTCACCTTCTGGTGTATTGGCTTCTTTCTTGGCAAGCTTCATCGCATTGATGGCGCATGGAAGCTTAAGGTTCATAATATTACCAGTTATAAATGTAAGATATGAAGAAGCACCAAGTATAGGAGTATAGCTTATTGCTTCTGAGAAGCCGACAGGGATATAAACCATAAGAATACTTATAGTACTTACATTAATTACGTCCTTGATGGTTGGTATGCTGTCATAGAATGAAAGTACAACAAATGGAACGGCAACCATATAGATTAATGCTATGAGAGTTCCGACACGGCCCCACTTGTGAGCCCATATCTGAAATGAATCAGTAAGTGTAATTTTATTGGAAGTTTTTTTGCTCATAGGAAATCCTCCTTTTAAATATTTTTGAGATTTTGTGCTCTATCATGCCTGTAGATTTTATAATCTATAAGCATTTTATTTTTGTTCTATATATCTGGCTTTTGAAACCAACATTATTTTAATGATTACAGAAATAACTTACACCAGTATATAGATGAAAT
Organism: Eubacterium sp. CAG:252; assembly: GCA_000436535.1. Taxonomy (GTDB): domain Bacteria; phylum Bacillota; class Clostridia; order Lachnospirales; family Lachnospiraceae; genus Lachnospira. Next base: position 15,090 of record FR886294.1, read on the forward strand.
CATACCGCCAATCATTGAAAATGCCATGATAAAGTTATTAAGCCATCCAAGCTTAGGCTTCTTTGCAAGTATTCCAAGAACAACTGCGATGACAAGACCTGTAAGCATAACCGCCGCCTGCACAGTATCACCAATTAAAAGGACAGGAATATATACAGCGAATAAGCAGAGCATAAAGCAGCCGCTTAATACATATTTCCATGTGTTTGTGCTATTGTCAGACTTGCTTACACTCATAGAGAGCTTCTTTCCAAGTGGAAGGAGGATAAAGAAGCCGCTTAACATGCCAACACTCATAAGAATCATAACGACACCAAACTGCTGTCCGGTGGCATTTTCTAACATTTCAGCACTGCTTGAAAATCCGATAGCCGATGCTACTGAGCTTGATATAAGTGATTCATATGATAAAGAACCGATAACTGATAATCTCCACCAGCTCCATACAGTTCCAAGAACGGATATTAAAGCAAATAGTCCGACAACGATTGACAAGCTTGGAACAATAGAGAATACAAGGCTTGATTTAATAACATTTTTAAGTGTTTCCTTAGTTATGCCAAGTTCAAGACAGTGGTTATAAGCTTTTTTTAAGTAAATAAGAGAAAAAACTACAATATAAAGTAGTCCAATAATTACCATAATAAGTAAGAGCGGACTTGTGATAATATCTTTCATAGTTGCCATATAAGCCTCCATTTCTGCATTATTATGCAAGGTGTGTTGTAAGATAAGTTAAAATGTAATTACTTGTGTTCCTCAAGCCATCTCATGGCTGTATAAGCATATACTGCGCTGCCTTCTGATAAGATAGCTTCGTCAAACTTAACCTTAGGGTGGTGCTGTGGGTAACAATAACCATCCTGAGGTGTTCCAGCGGCGAGTGCAAACATAATAGATGGAACTTTCTGGCTCACATATGCGAAGTCTTCACTTCCAGTACTTTTAGAAGCTTTTCCACCACCAGACATAGCATTAAGCTGTGCTGCTGTAAATGTCCTTGATGGACCAAGCAGTTCATTAAGGTACTTTGCGCTGCATGTGGCGAGGTCTGGATTATTAAGAAGGCAGGGACATCCGCTTCCATATGTAACAGATGCACTTCCACGGTAAGCACTGGCTATATTGGAAGCAATATCAGACACACGCTGTTTGATATAGGAACGAGTTTCCTCATCATAAGTACGGATAGTTCCGCTCATATGTGCAGTATCAGGTATAACATTGGCAGCATTACCAGCATTGATAGTTCCGATAGTGATAACCGCATCATCCGAAAGACCTAATTCCCTTGAATTGATTTCTGAAAGACCAGTTATAATATGTGCTGCGATTGTGATAGGGTCGACACCATTATTAGGCATAGAACCATGACAGCCCTTTCCCTGAATATCAATATAGAAATAATCGGCTGCTGGAGCACTAACACCTCCATCACAGGAAATGACTGTACCAGCAGGAATAGGAAGACCTGCCATAACATGAATCATCATAGCTGCATCAACATCTGGTGAATTGAGCACACCGGCATTTATCATATCGTCAGAGCCTTCAAATATTTCCTCAGCAGGCTGGAACATAAGCTTTACAGTTCCTTCTATCTCATATTCGTGTGACTTTAAAAGGCGTGCGGCACCAAGCATCATAGTTGTATGCATATCATGTCCGCAGGCGTGCATTTTCCCATTATCTGATGAAAAAGGTACATCGGACTCTTCTTTTATAGGAAGAGCATCCATATCCCCTCGTATAAGAAATACCTTACCAGACTTTTTCTTGCCGGCAAGTGCGATTATACCGGACTTACCACACATAACAGGTTCGTAACCCATGGCAATGAGTTCTTTTCTAACATATTCAGTAGTATTCTTTAAGTCAAAGCCAGTTTCAGGATGTGAATGCAGATATCGTCTTGTCTGTACAAGCTGTTCCTGATAGGCGGCGGCTTCCTGTAATATATTATTTGTTATCATAAGCAACCTCCTTATTCAATATGTGAATTCAAATAATAAAAAAAGCGAAGATACCATTCTCATTCGTGGCATCTTCGCTACAAATACCAATGTTATCAGTGTTTTTAACATTTGTCAACATAATAAAAAAAAGAATTTTCACACAAATGCTAAAAAAAATAAAAAATGACAAAAAATTGAAAAATGGGGATTGACATCAAAAAAATCAGATGATAAACTGACCGCATAAAATTTCAAACCAATCGGATGATAAGTTCGGGAGAGAATATGCTTTAAGCATAACGCCGAAGGGGCAGCCGCAGAAAACTCTCAGGCAAAAGGACCGGACTTTGACGAAACTCTGGAGAGCAAAGGGGCACCGAAGAAGGAAATCTTTCAGGTTGATAAGACAGAGGCGCATCGGGGTCAGAATGTGAATTCTGATTTTGATACGCCTTTTTTATATACTTTGCACTTTAAGAATTCACAGTAATAAAGTGAAACTGCATTATATTTATGTTGGAGGAAATGTTTTATGGATATAAGCATATTTGATGTATTAGGACCAGTTATGATAGGTCCATCAAGTTCACATACAGCAGGCGCAGCAAGGCTTTCAAGAAGTGAAAGAGAGATTGTAAAAGGTGATATAGCACATATATCTTTTGGATTATATGGTTCATTTGCTGAGACATATAAAGGGCACGGAACAGACAAGGCACTGCTTGCCGGGGCTTTAGGACTTAAGGAAGATGATGAAGGAATTGTCAATGTTTATGAATTAGCCAGACAAAGAGGTATGGAATATGACTTCTATAAGGCTGAACTTAATAATGTGCATGAGAATACAGTTAAGATGACTATTAAAAAGAAGGATGGAAGCGTAACGGATATAATCGGTTCGTCCATAGGCGGAGGACAGATATTAATTACAAGTATAGACGGATATGAGATGGAGCTTTCATTACAGTGCCCGACAATAGTTATTATGCAGTATGACAGAAAGGGACTTGTTACACAGATATCCGGTATTATGACAAGACATAATATAAATATAGCTAATATGAAGCTTATACGAAAGGGAAAAGGTGATATCGCCTGCTGTATTATAGAAACAGATGAAACAATACCAGAGGATGTAGAGGTAAGCATACAGAACAATATTAATGTAGTGTATGCAAGAGTAATCAATATACAGTAAACGGAGGGAAAATATATGTATGGCAGTATAAAAGAATTAACAGAGCTTGCAAAAAAGGAGTCCGTTCCGATATGGAAGATAATATTAGATACAGAGATGAAAATAACTGAATGTTCTGAGGAACAGGTATACGACAAGTTAGATAAACGCTATGAAGTTATGTACAAGTCAGTACATAAGGCATTACAGGAGCCACAGGTTATAACAGGTAATCTTATAAGTGGCAGTGCTAAAAAGCAGTATGAGTATAGTGAGCAGCAGGATACCTTAGGAGGCTTCCTGATTAATCATATAATGGCACTTGCACTATCAGCAAGTGAAGTAAATGCATCGATGGGAAAAATATGTGCAGCGCCTACAGCAGGTTCCTGTGGGATACTCCCCGCTGTAATTATCGGTGTGTCAGAGCATTATGGGCTTTCAAGGAAAGACACTCTTAATGGGCTGCTCACAGCTTCCGGAATCGGAACAGTTGTTATAAATAATGCAACTGTATCCGGTGCGGAGGGTGGATGTCAGGCAGAATGTGGTGTTGCGGCGGCTATGGCTGCA
>FR886294.1:18804-22374 GCA_000436535.1 Eubacterium sp. CAG:252
GGTGTTGCGGCGGCTATGGCTGCAGCAGCCGTTGTACAGATGAGGGGAGGTACACCAGATATGATAGGAGATGTTATCTCTCTTACACTCATGAACTGTATGGGGCTTATATGTGACCCTGTAGCAGGGCTTGTACAGGTTCTCTGTGCACAAAGAAATGCATCACAGGCTGTTAATGCCATAACAAGTGCAGATATGATACTTGGAGGTATGACTATTCCTATTCCAGCAGATGAGGTAATAGGTGCTATGTATAATGTAGGAAGACAGTTACCAGTGGAATTAAAGGAAACAGCACTTGGTGGAATTGCAGCAACTCCTACAGGAAAGCATATCAGAGAGGAAATATTCAAGTGATATATATAAGTATATGTAACAGAACATCTACTTATTTATATATGATGATACTAGGGTGGATTGTGAGAGTGCGTAGCACAGAACAATCCGTAGGTATCATAGTTGTGGGTTTTTGCCACATTAAAAAAATAAGAAAGTGAGGAAATAATTATGGTATCAGAGATTATGAAATTATTAGCACAGGCAGATGGAGAAGTTGGAGGTGCTATATTAAAGGAATATGAGCGTCAGAGCAGAAATCTTGAATTAATAGCTTCAGAAAATATCGTATCAGAAGCAGCGATGCTTGCTATGGGAAGTGTACTTACTAACAAGTATGCAGAAGGATATCCGGGAAAGAGATATTATGGTGGATGTGAAAATGTTGATGTAATTGAAAATCTTGCAATAGAAAGAGCCAAGGAGCTGTTTGGCTGTGATTATGTCAATGTACAGCCACATTCAGGCGCACAGGCTAATATGGCAGTTCAGTTTGCTGTACTTCAGCCGGGTGATACCATAATGGGTATGAACCTTGACCAGGGCGGACATCTTACACATGGTTCACCAGTTAATATGTCTGGAAAGTACTTCCATGTAGTACCATATGGTGTAGATGAAAATGGATATCTTGATTATGATGAGATGAGAAGACTTGCACTTGAATGTAAGCCTAAGATGATTATAGCAGGTGCAAGTGCTTATGCGAGAACAATAGATTTTAAGAAGTTCAGGGAAGTTGCAGATGAGGTAGGTGCTGTACTTATGGTAGATATGGCTCATATTGCAGGTCTTGTAGCAGCAGGACTTCATCCAAGCCCAATCCCATATGCAGATGTTGTCACAACAACAACTCATAAGACTTTAAGAGGACCTAGAGGTGGTATGATTCTTGCTAATAAGGAAGCCGCTGAAAAGTTTAACTTTAACAAGGCTATATTCCCAGGAATACAGGGAGGACCTCTTATGCATGTCATAGCTGGCAAGGCAATATGTCTTGGTGAAGCTCTTAAGCCTGAATTCAAGGCATATCAGGAGCAGGTTGTCAAGAATGCAAAGGCATTATCAGCAGCACTTATAGATGAAGGCTTTGATATATTAACAGGTGGTACAGATAACCATCTTATGTTAGTTGACCTTAGAAATATGGATATAAGTGGTAAAGAATTACAGAACAGATGTGATGAGGCATATATTACACTTAACAAGAATACAGTACCTAATGACCCTAGAAGTCCATTTGTAACATCTGGCGTAAGAATAGGAACACCAGCAGTTACAACAAGAGGTATGGTTGAGTCAGATATGAAAGAGATAGCACATCTTATACATATGATTGCAACAGATTATGATGCAAAGGCTGATGAAGTAAGAGAACAGGTAAGGGCAATATGTGGTGCACATCCTATATATCAGTAAATAAAGATGTTAATATAAAGAAAAGAGGATAATGTATGAAGTCAGATATTAAGATAGCACAGGAGGCTGTACTTGCTCCCATCGGGGAGGTTGCTGCAAAGCTTGATATTAAAGAAGATGAATTAGAATGTTATGGAAAATATAAGGCTAAACTTTCTTCGGATATATGGGAAAGAGTAAAAGACAACAAGGATGGAAAGCTTATACTTGTGACTGCCATCAATCCAACTCCCGCAGGTGAAGGAAAGACTACAACAAGTGTAGGACTTGGAGAAGCATTTAACAGACTCAACAAGAAAGCAGTCATAGCATTAAGAGAGCCTTCACTTGGACCTTGTTTTGGAATAAAAGGAGGCGCAGCAGGCGGCGGATATGCGCAGGTAGTTCCAATGGAGGACTTAAATCTGCATTTTACAGGAGATTTTCACGCTATTACATCTGCCAATAACCTTTTGGCAGCACTGCTTGATAATCATATACAGCAGGGAAATATATTAGGAATAGACCCTGAAAGAATTGTATGGAAGCGCTGTATCGATATGAATGACAGGGTATTGAGAAATATCGTTGTTGGTCTTGGCAAGAAGACAGACGGTGTTGTAAGACAGGACCATTTTGTAATAACTGTTGCATCTGAAATTATGGCTATACTTTGTCTGGCAGAGAATATGAAGGACTTAAAGCAGAGACTTGGTAAGATTATAGTTGCTTACACTTATGAAGATAAGCCTGTAACTGCAGATGATATACAGGCGACAGGTGCGATGGCAGCTTTATTAAAGGATGCAGTTAAGCCTAATCTTATCCAGACACTTGAACATACACCTGCTTTAGTACACGGTGGACCATTTGCCAATATTGCACACGGCTGTAACAGTGTTGCCGCAACAAGAATAGGACTTAAGCTCGCAGATTACTGCATAACTGAGGCTGGTTTTGGTGCTGACCTTGGAGCAGAGAAGTTTTTTGATATAAAGTGCCGTATGTCAGGGCTTAAGCCTGATGTGGCAGTGCTTGTGGCTACAGTGCGAGCATTTAAGTATAATGGTGGAGTTCCGAAGGATGACCTTGCAGCACCAGATATTGAGGCGCTTAAGTCAGGAATAGTTAATCTTGAAAAACATATAGAAAATATACAGCAGTTTGGTGTACCTGTTGTTGTCACACTTAATAAGTTTGCATCTGACAGTGAAGAAGAGCTTACATATGTCAAAGATTTCTGTATTGGGCATAACTGTGAATTCGCATTATCAGAGGTATGGGAAAAAGGCGGCGAAGGCGGCATAGAGCTTGCCAATAAGGTCATTGAAACAGTAGAAAACAAAAAGAGTGATTTTCATACTATATATAATAATGAAGCTTCTCTTACAGAAAAGATTGAAACAATAGCTGAAAAGATATATGATGCTGACGGTGTTGAGTATGATACACAGGCCGTAAAACAGCTTAAGAGGCTTACAGAGCTTGGATTTGGCAGTTTTCCTGTATGTATGGCAAAAACTCAGTTCTCATTCTCAGATGACCCAAAGCTTTTAGGCCGTCCAGAGAACTTTAAAATTCACGTCAGGGAAGTATATGTGTCAGCAGGAGCAGGTTTTGTTGTAGTACTGACAGGTTCAGTTATGACCCTTCCGGGACTTCCTAAGAAACCGGCAGCTTATGGCATTGATGTTGACGATAATGGAGTTATAACAGGATTATTCTAAAGGTTATGCGCAAAATGCGTGGAAATGAGGATTAGTATGGAAGAATTAAGAGGATTACCAGTTGCCAATGCAATTAATGAAAAGCTTATAGAACAGATTAAAGATATGG
>FR886295.1:0-1711 GCA_000436535.1 Eubacterium sp. CAG:252
ATTATCGTCATTTATCCGGTACACATCATCTTAACATATTTTTTTCGCTGATTCTATATTTTTGAAGGGGATTGCATATATTTCCTTTTAAATGTACAGCTATATATAAAAAAGCTCCCATCCAACCTGACTTATCTACATGTCTGGTTGGATAGGAGTTAGGAATTCTACTCTATTCTTTCATTAATGTTCTCAATCCACTATCTATACTGCGCCCAAATGAATTAATAAACTTTATATATATTTTCAAAACTGAACAGATATTAAGTTATATTTCATACGGATAATAGATGAATGTACTCTAAATCTACACAATGCGTAGATTAATTACTTACAATATCTCCTTCATCATATTCCCCATCCTCATAACCTTATTCTTCTGCTCGTCATTGAATTCCATCCATATTCTCTGCATAACATAATATCTTCTGTCATACAGATTAAGATACATTGATGGGCGGTAGTTATATACGTTATACATATTAACGAGGGTATCAGCATCAGGATATATAATCTCTTTCTCATATTTACGATACTTTTTTCTGGTTACATAAAGCTTTGATGACATCGTATCCTGTGAATAATGCATAACCGTGCGTACATATTCAAGCATCGTGAACTCATCCCACTGTTTTAACATATAGTCAAGAAGCCTGTCTTCATCTGTAACCTGTCTTCCGCTCATTATCTCCAGATTACGGTAATGCATTATACTCTCTGCAATTATTTTCATAGCAAAAGGTCTGGTGCTGTCGTCATACTCACTCATAACAATGTCAAGTTCCTCTGTACTCACATTACTACTTTTTCCACACACCAGCTCATCTATATCTATTCCATTTTCATGCAGGGACTTCATATTATTAAAAGATACAATAATATGCCCATTTTCACGTTTAGAATAATCATCCTGCGATATTCCTAACTTCTTTCCCATCTCAGTCTGATTATAGCCCAACCTTTTCCTATAATTCTTCATTCTGCTACAAAAATCTTCATAGTGAGTGCTGTTCATCTGCATTATCCTCATAATAAATTACAGCCCACATAAATGCAGACTGTAATTCCGATATTTCCAACAATTCTTATGAAAATTTTATAACATTAGCTAGTATCCCAAATAGGTCAATAATTGCATAACTTGTCAAATAAAGTCTTTATCTCGCTAATATTTTTTCTAAGTCTTTCTCAGGTGTACTTATAGGTGATATGTTATAATTCTTTACAAGTATGTCCAGTACATTTGCAGATATAAATGCTGGCAATGTAGGACCTAAGTATATATTCTTAATTCCAAGATGAAGAAGTGTAAGAAGAATACATACAGCTTTCTGCTCATACCACGAAAGCACCATTGATAATGGAAGTTCATTTACACCACATCCAAATGCTTCTGACAACGCTATGGCAACCTTTATGGCACTATATGCATCGTTGCACTGTCCCATATCCATAATCCTTGGAAGCCCGTCTATCTCGCCTAAGTCAAGGTCGTTAAATCTGTACTTTCCACAGGCAAGTGTCAGTATAATTGAATTTTTTGGTGTCTGCTTCACGAATTCTGTGTAATAGTTTCTTCCCGGTCTTGCACCATCACAGCCGCCCACAAGAAAGAAGTGGCTTATGTCACCATTTTTAACACCTTCTATAACCTTGTCTGCTACTGAAAGAACTGTTCCATGTCCGAAACCTGTCATAACATAACTTCCGC
>FR886295.1:1751-6677 GCA_000436535.1 Eubacterium sp. CAG:252
CGTTAATTCCGGTTCTTTCCTGTCTTTCCTCATAACCGCCAAGCTCAAGTGCCTTATTGATAACTGGTGTAAAGTCCTTTTCGCCAGCCGCATTTTCATCTATATGAACCATCTGCGGATACGATACCACTTCTGTTGTAAATACCCTGTCCTCGTAGCTCTTTCTGACTGGCATAAGACAGTTAGTTGTAAATAATATCGCACCCGGTATGTTATCGAACTCTTTCTGCTGATTCTGCCATGCTGTTCCAAAGTTACCCTTAAGGTGTGGATACTTATTAAGCTCAGGATATGCATGTGCTGGTAACATTTCACCGTGAGTATATATATTTATGCCCTTATCCTTAGTCTGTTCGAGCAGCATATGAAGGTCTTTTAAGTCATGACCTGTCACAACTATAAAAGGTCCCGGCTCTACACTAAGCGATACCTTTACCGGCGCTGGTGTGCCGTAGCTTGTTGTGTTTGCCTTATCAAGAAGCTCCATACACTTAAGATTAACTTCTCCAACCTCCAACACAACTGGTAAAAGCTGCTCACTATCCATATCATAGCTTATGATTGAAAGCGCCTTATAAAAGAAATTATTGACTGTTTCATCTGTGCAGCCTAACACCATTGCGTGATATGCATACGCCGCCATTCCTCTTATACCAAATAATATAAGTGACTTAAGTGAACGTATATCCTCATCTGCATCCCATATATTATTCATATCATAATCATCTGTATTGCCGCATCTTGACTGGCAGACACTGCAATCTGGCGATATTATATTCTTTTCCTTATGAACTCTGTCTATCATATTCTTAAGAGTTTCATTATTGAAATTAACATTTGTTATAGTTGTAAATAAACCTTCTATTATTATTCTGTCTGTATTATCTGTCTTTGGATTACTTCCACACGACTTTGCAAGCCCTATAAGTGCGCCTGTAAGCTCATCCTGAAGCGCCGCTGTTGTTGAGTCCTTTCCACATACACCTGCATTTCCCATGCAGCCTGTACATCCTGCTGTCTGTTCACACTGAAAACAAAACATTTTCTTATCCATGTATATAATCTCCTTTATTCTTATATTTTACACTTATAAATGTATTTATACATTTTTATTATGATGTAAGTAACTTTTGACACTCACATCTTATTATACTTTACTGATTTTTTCCGTTGTATATACAACATTTTTATTCTTTTTGTTTATTGTATTATTTCACTATTTTTCGACACATTTTTCTTTGTTTTTTATATAAAATACACTATGCAATATACCGATATTATTATATACTTAAAGAAAATTACAAAGATCATAAGTATATTATGATGTAAGTGTCAAAAGTATAAATCACACAATACAACGGGAGGTGTTGTTTATGAAAATACAAGATTTTTGTGATATGAATAAGTTTGAACAGATTATGTCAAACTGGGCTAAAAGTACAGGACTTGCTACAGTCGCTGTTGGTGATGACGGCAAGTATATAAGTGACTGCTACAATTTCACCGATTTCTGTATTAAGCTGACAAGAGGATGTGCTGAAGGTAAAAGACGATGTGAAAAATGTGACCGTGAAGGCCATGGTGTTTATCCCTGTCATGCAGGGCTTGTCGACTTTGGTATTCCTATAACTCTTGATGACGGTACAGTTCTTGGAAGTATTATCGGCGGTCAGGTTCTTCCTGATCATCCTGACGAAGACAAGTTCAGGACAACAGCAAGAGAGCTTGGTATCGATGAAGACAAGTACATAACCGCACTTAAGAAAGTAAATGTAAGAACAACTGAGGAAATTAATGCATCTGCTGAACTTCTTGGCGATGTTATCAATATGTTTGTGCGTGCAAGCTATACTTCTTACCAGAACTCACATATTCTTTCAGAATTAAAGACCGGAATAAGCAATGCTGCCATTCAGCTACAGACCGCTAACGACAAGGTTAAACAGATTGATGGCTTCAGCAAACGTCAGAATATCCTTGCGCTTAACGCTTCTATTGAAGCTGCCCGCGTAGGTGATGCTGGAAGGGGCTTCGCCGTTGTTGCCGTGGAAGTCCAGAAGTTAGCCAAAGGTATGGGTGAGGCAAGCTCAGATATTAATAAAGCTATCAAAGAAGTAACACAGACAATTACTTCACTGGATAAAGAATAAAAATATGCCGCACAAAGTTTTATATATGCTTTGTACGTGGTTTTAAAGTAACGTGAATTGCACAGCAATGCAGCAATCCAGATACATAAATACGTCAGGGGCAAAAACTCAAAAGTCTTATCCTGCAAACATAAATGACTTTTTGAACTTTTGCCCTTGACATCATATTATTGACATTCCTCTATCTGTCAGTACTCTCGATTTCTCCTGTAAATCCAGCTTCTTTTATCATATTGAGAGTATCATCTATTCCCTGTCCGCCTGCTGTAAGGTATCCTGATGCAAATATTGAGTCTACTACCTTAAACAATGTTGGCTCTATTCCCTTGAAGTATACCTCTCTTCCTGCTGCACATCTTATGTCTGACTTAGGCACCATAAGTCTTGCAAGACATAGCACCTTAAGGCAGTACTGCTGTGTAAGTCCTGATATATCCCTGTCGGCAAGTCTTGTTCCCTTTATAGGAAGAAGGAAGTTGATAGGAACTGACTCAGGATTAATCTCTCTTATATCCATAAGCATATCAACTACATCACTCTTGCTCTCTCCCATTCCTATTATTCCACCACAGCACATTTCAAAGCCTATGCTCTTTAACATACGGATATTATTTATTCTCTGGTCGTATGTATGTGTTGTACATATATTTGGATAATATGAACGGCTGCTGTTTAAGTTATGATTTATTCTGTTAAGTCCTGCATCCTTAAGCATCCTTGCCTGCTTTTCTGTAAGAAAGCCTATAGAACAGCATATCTGTGTATCATTTTTCTTCATTTTACGAATTCTGTCTGCAAGGTCTTCTATCTCAGCATCTGTGAAGCTGATACCGCTGAGTCCTATACAATGTCTTGCAAGATGCTTCTCATCCACAAGGTCATTGTCTCCATAAAGCTTCTCATCCGACACTCTTTTATACTTTTCTATAGCCGCATGTGACTCACATGACTGCGCACAATATGCACAATTCTGTGAACAGTTGCCGCTTCTTACATTAGTGAGAAGCTGTATGCTTACTTTCTTTCCTTTATACTTAAGGCGCAGCGCATATGCAGTTTCTATGAGCTTATCCAGCTTGTCATCCGGCAGATTAAGTACTTCTAATGCCTCCTCCTTTGTTAATACATGTTCTTCATCCCATTTTTCCAATAATTTATCAATAGCTGTTTCTGACATAATAAATATACTCTCCCTTGTTGTCGTCTGGCGTATACCTGACCGATACGCTGATATACGAATAAGTATAAGAGGGGAGATTGCAAATGTCAACGTGTTATTTTATTAAGTTGACATTGAGATGTTGATTCAGATTCAAGATTCAGATTCAGATTCCAATAAATCTTTGCAACTAATAATACGCTTTTTTATACACTGCAGCAAAAATAATTCTAGTTATTTATAAATAAAAAAAGATACCCGGCACAACCATGCCGGATATCTCTCCACATTTTAATACATTTATACCTGATAAAGCTTCTTAATACGAATACGCCAGAACACGCACCGGCTCTTTCTTCTTCGTTGCAAGATATGTAATAATGTCCTTACGTGTTATAATTCCTATAAATATGCCACGGTCATCGGTGACTGGAACAAAGTTCTGGTTCGTTATTCTCTCAAAAAGCTCCTCCATAGATGTATCCACGGTCACACTTGGATAATTCCTTCTGAAATATAACTCATCAACACTCTCCTTTTCAAGCTCTTTGATGTCTATATCCATACCATTGTTCTGGTTAATTCTGCACATATGCCACAGGAAATCTCCCTCAGTTACAGTTCCAACATAGTGCTCATCCTCATCAAGAACCGGAATTGCTGAATATCCATAATGGTTCATCTTCTGTAGTCCCTGTCTTAACGTGTCACTATTATAAATGTATGCTACTTTACTCTTAGGCTGTAAAAAAAATGAAATGTTCATAATTATCCTCCACATAATCGTATCCCATATTTAATATCTGTACATCTAAGTATAAATATTGTAACACGTTATAATTAAAACTCATATGGATTATATGCAATTTTCATATATTTTTCATTTTTATAATACAGCGTGGTAATTATATATTTTTCAATTATAAATGGGCAATTTTAAAATATTATATAATTTTGTGATTTATACTTTCTCAATATAGTTACGTCATTCACCTAATCTATGATATAAGACATTTCAGCTTACAATTCTCTATTGCCTCATCCCAGAAATGCTCATATGACTTGCCTCTTACCTGACATATTATACTTGAATTCATAGCCCCGTGACCTACTATAAGTATATCTTTACCCTTAGCAAGTTCAGGCTTTATTATAGTATCAAGGAATTCACCCGTTCTTGCAAAAAGCTCATCCAGACTCTCTGCGCCCTTATCTGGTATATATCCAGCCGGATTATGAAAAAGAGTATTTACATTATAGCCTGCATCATCTGTATAGCCTTGTATTCCCTCATATTCGCCAAAGCCCATCTCTATAAGTCTGTCATCTATAATAACAGGAACTTTCTCATCCCTGTCCCTTAATATAATATCTGCCGTCTGTCTTGCTCTTGTAAGCGGCGAGCAGTAACATACATCAAAATGCACATTTTTATATTCCTTTGCTGCATTTTCAGCCATAGCTATTCCATTCGCATTAAGTGGTATATCGGTATGCCCCTGTAGCTTGTGTAACTCATTCCAGTCGGTCTTTCCGTGACGCATTATGTATAACATTGTTATGTCCTTTCCGTTTCTTATGTGTGATTTTTTATTTGTATTATAAATGTATTTTATA
>FR886296.1:0-8211 GCA_000436535.1 Eubacterium sp. CAG:252
ACGGAACAATCCGTAGGTATCATAGTTGGGGGCTTTTGTCCCCAACATCTTAAAATTAAGAATAGGAGAAGATATAAATGCCAAGTGCTATATTTCAAAGAAATCTTGACAGTATAGGAGTAAGTCTTAATGATGTGCAGCTTGAACAGCTTGATAAGTATTATGAGCTGCTTGTTGAATGGAACAGTTTTATGAATCTTACAGGAATAACTGAATATGAGGAGGTTATGCTAAAGCACTATCTTGACAGCCTTGTGCTTAAGTTACCGGTAAATGGCACTGACTCTCATATAAAGCTTATTGATGTGGGAACGGGTGCAGGTTTTCCGGGACTTCCACTTAAAATAGCATACCCTGACACAGAGGTTGTGCTGTTTGACTCGCTTAATAAAAGAATAAAGTTTCTTGATGAAGTTATAAATACACTGGGATTAAAAGGTGTGTCAACTATTCACGGAAGGGCAGAGGATGGCGGAAGAAAGCCAGAGCTTCGTGAGAAGTTTGACGTAAGTGTATCAAGAGCTGTTGCTGACCTTGCAGTGCTTTCAGAATATAATCTTCCATTTGTAAAGGTAGGAGGTTACTTTGTGGCTTACAAGTCGGGTGATGTTGATGCAGAAGTTGAGAAGTCAAAGAAAGCCATAAGTATTCTTGGTGGTGTGATAGAAAAAGTAGATAAGTTTACACTTCCGGAAACTGATATAGAAAGGTCACTTGTCTATATCAAAAAGGTGAAGAATACAGGAAAGAAATATCCAAGAAAGGCGGGGCTTCCATCGAAGGAACCGCTGGTTTAGGCTGAGTGTGGCTACAAAAATGTGTTTGTAATGGGAATGACATTATGTAACATTTTTTAGATAATTAAAATGGGATATTATTTTATTGTATTACTTAAAATAAGAATGCCAGAGCTTAAATAAAGCGCTTAAATAAAGCCGCTCTCAGCCCATTAATTCAAGGGCTGAGAGCGGGCTTTATTCAACATATTTTGTTCTATAAATTAGAATATAAAATAAGTTGTAAACTATAAATGAGCAAATCTAAAAAGTTATATAATTTTGTCCGTATATTGTTAATTAATTAAAGAGCAGTATCTCACACTGCTTTACGAATTCCTCAGGCTCATCAACCTGTGGAAGTGCTCCGGCGCGAGGTATATTTACAACTTCTATAGCACTGTTAAGTGATACATATTCGTTTGCTGAAGCGGCATTTACATCACCATTTATAATATAAATGCAGTTGTTAAGCTCTTTTACTGCCTTTGTTATAGAAACAGTCGTGTAGTGACATTCTGTGCTTGAGAATAAGTACTTGCTTGATGCGCCAGATAAGTGTGCATTTTCATAAGAAGCATTGAGATAATCTATAGGTACAAGACCATCGCCAAAGGTGCGCTTTCCAAGTACATTTTCAAGGCGGCCCTTTCTTACACATATATTGTAAATAGTAGTTCCTATCACAGGAATAGAAAGAAGTCTGCGCCTGATGTTGGCACGTTTTCCAGGAACTATCATAGCCTTTGAGATAGCCTGTGGACTTACAAGCAATATCTTCTTATAAAGCTTGTTATTAGTGTATGCGGCACTTATGGCTATTGGAGCTGAGCTGCCAGTGGCAATAATATCTGCCGGTTTTCCAATAACATTTGTAATAAAGTCATTAAGAAGCTGTGTATACATATAAGTAGTGTATGTGATATGTGGCTTATCAGAATGTCCGCAGCCAAGCAGGTCTAGCACATAAACACAATGATTGTCTGACAGACGGTTTATTACGTTAATCCATTCATATCCGGAACTGTATGTGTTAAGATTGTGGACAAGTAATAAAGGAGCTGAATCTTTATCGCCGTACACAGAGTATGATATTTTTCCAAACTTCCATTTATATTCTTTTGTTAACATATCTGTGAATGTATAATTATTTTTGGTTGCACACTGGAATATAAATTTGTTTATAATATGGGTAGTGGCTATTACTGCGGTTCCCATACCAGCAGCAAGCCCTATTTTTTTCCATTTATTCATAGTAAACTGAACCTCTCTTCTGCGCACATTTTATGCTTAATGCTTGGAGTCGGGTGCGCACCGATACTTATATTGTTATAACTTTTTGTTTTGCATTTTAATATTTAATTATTTTGTATTTTAAAGTTGTCTGTTTATCGTTGTTTAGTGTTTAGCTATTTTGTATTTAATTGTCTTAATTATTCTAAAGACTTTTGTTTTCTGCATTTGTTCATTTGTTATATATTCAGATATTATGTGGCAGGGTATTAAAGTGTAAAGAGTGAAAACTTTATAATAATATTATAGTCTATCTGGTTTAATGTGGCAATCAAATATATTGGATAAAGAAATTGAAAAAATATAAGAAATAATAATTGGTTTTAATACACATTTGCAGCCGAATATTTTGGGAATCTGTCATGGAATTATAATATAAAAATGTTGTGAAGAGTTAATATATAAAAACATAGAGAAACATACTTTCAAAAAAGGACTTTATTTTTATTCATAAATGGGTTAGAATTTATAAAAAAAGTTAGATTAATGTTGCATATAGCATAATAATAAGGAAAAGTAGTATGGAAAAATGTAATCAATCTGAAAAAGCAGTTGAATATATAGCCAATCAGATAGAAAAGCTTGAAAAGAATGTTAATGAATATAATTATAATATCAATTCAATAGAATTAGAATTAAATGCTTTATGTAATAAGATGGATGAAATTATAAATAAAGGCGATAAAACTCAGGAATTGTTTAATTCAACCAATGCTAATTATTTCAAAGAAAAAGAATATAACATTCTCCAAAATAAAAAATCGGAGCTGGAAGGGTTAAAGGCAAAGAAGAAGAAAGAACTTAATGAAATTATTAACAGTATTAATGAAATGAAAGATGTTATTAACATTTCTGAAGAAAAAAACAATGAAAATGTTGATAATGAAGCGGAAAAAGAAAGCAATTCAGAAATATTGTGGATACTCGAAGAGGACAGACAAAGAATATCGCGTGATATACATGATACAGTTGTTCAGAATCTTACAGCTCTTATACATAAGGAAGAGTTCATCAGCCAGATTATGAGCCGGGATATTAATCGTGCCCAAATAGAGATTAATAATGCAAAGGCGCTTATAAAGGACAGTATAAAGGACTTAAGAGATATTATATATCAGTTAAGGCCAATGGAACTTGATGACCTTGGATTTAATGAAGCATTACTTAATCTTGTGGATAAGCTTGATAATAATTACAAAGATATTATAGTTCATACATCAGTTGACTGTACAGATGAAATGTCACAGATAGTGTGTATATCGTGCCTTAGAATTATTAACGAACTTTCAAGTAATTCGTATAAATATGCAGAATGTTCTAATATATATATAGATGTTTATACAGATGAGGAATATATATATATTGATTACAGGGATGATGGAATTGGATTTGATTATAACTCTATAGGTAAGGTTAAGAGTAATAATAGTGGGTATGGTTTAAGAATGTTAAGTGAAAGAGTCTCTCTTTTAAAAGGAAACATAGAATATAATAGAGATAGAGCAGAATTCTTGATCAAAATACCTTTGTATTAGCCCTGTTATTATCATGATTTTATGATTACATCAGAAAGAAAACTAGTATAATGTAAGAAAATTAAATAAAGATATTTATAGATTTTAGTGTAAAATGGTATTGTTTATAGTTAGTGGAACAATATTATAGTTTAACATTAGAAGGGATGGGTAATTATATGTCTGTTAATATATTACTGGCAGATGACCATATGATGGTCAGAGAAGGACTAAAACAATTATTGGAAATGGATGATGATATTAATGTTGTGGGCGAGGCAGGAGATGGATATGAATGTCTTAATTATGCCAATAAAACACAACCAGATATTATTCTTTTAGATATTAATATGCCTAATCTTGATGGCTTACAGGTTCTTAATATTATAAAGAGCCAGAAAATGAAATGTAAGGTGATAGTTTTAACTATACATAATGAGGTTGAATATTTAATAAAAGCACTTGATGAGGGCTGTGATGGTTATATTCTGAAGGACTCAGATTTTGACACACTAAAAAAGGCTATTTTATCTGTATATAAGGGAGAAACTTATATTGAACCAAGTCTTGTACCATTGTTAAATGTAAGACTTGCTGAGCGTGACCTTATGAGGGATAAGACAAAGGAACTTACAAGAAGAGAAATAGAAGTACTTAAGATGATAGCAGCAGGCTCTTCAAATAAGGAAATAGCCTCGGTACTTAACATCAGCGAAAGAACAGTTAAAAACCATATTTCCAATATATTTAAAAAGATAGATGTATCTGATAGAACACAGGCAGCAGTTTTTGCTATAAAGAATGATATAATAACATTAAAGTGATTGATAAAGGTAATTGTAGATGTTGATGCTTTTTTTATAATGTTATAAGTGATAATAGAAGTTTATATTATGAAATTTAACAAACTGGTATGAAATATTGTATTAGCAATATTTTATACCAGTTTTTAATATATATGTTTCACGTGAAACAATCTAACTGAAATGTAATAAAAACTTCTTTTTTGTATTGAAAAATATATATTTTCGTATTAGACTAATAAATGTAATTAAATATTATGTGTTGCACAATTATGTCCGCATCAGAAAACAGATTTTTCATAATCTTTTAAAATGTATCTGAGATACAAACAAAAGCAGATTATTTTGTGCATATTTCTGTATTTGCTCATTTATAGTAGTATATTAAAAAATTAAAATTAACAGCTGCTAGAATGATATAAAGATCAAAAATATTCAAAGTTGTTTGTACTTATACGACAAGACTTTTAAACTTGTGACTGGTCTGATACAGAAAATAAATGAATGTTTTTAATATTAAATGGATTTATTTACAATATTTATTATGAAATGTCATTATAATGTGGAGTGAAAAAATAGAGCTAACTAAGAAATTAATACTTTTGTTATAATTATAGATTTATATTGTAGTTATCTGATTAAGAATAATATTGATATGTTTCACGTGAAACATATTTTGAAAAGTATTTTTGATATAACTTGGGAATAGTGTAGTGAAATGATAGTAGTACTAATAAGAATTTCTATGCATATTAAGAATAATTCAAAAGTTTAAACTGATTAAGTGTGCAAAATTAGGGGTATTTTTTCCTGTGAGCAGACTCATATACATACTTCTGTTGGAGAAAATCAGCAGAAACATGTATTGAAAAATCTCCGTTACAGGAGTGCCTTTCCTTTTGTAGGAATTGACCGCCTTCAAGGCTGAGGAAATATGAAACCTTGTGAAAAAACTTTTGATAGATTCAGAAATCTGCTTATCATTTTGAGTCGCTTGTGTTATACTTTTATTCATAGCATGAGCCTCCGGTTTGTAATTGTTTTTAGACAACTCAATTATACCAAAACCTTTGGTTTCATGCTGTTTTTATGCCAGTTATTATTGAATTTTCAAGGTGAATAGGCACATTTTAATGTGCGAAGTTTGAGTTAATAATAAAAAATATTAGTTGCTTGCGATTTTATATTGTTTTGTATTGATTTGGGATAGATTATTTTTATAATCATCTAAATATTAATAATAAATTATAACTTGGATTAATCTTATTAATATAAAGTTAATGTAGATTAAGTGATATACAATTTTATATATCTTAAATAATTTGCTTTGAATTTTATATAAAATATGTCTTTTTATAATATATAAATGGATGGTTTTGATTACTTAAAATAAAATATAAATAACTATACTATAAATAAGCAAGTACAGAAAATGCACGAAAATAATTTGTCTTTGTTTATATCACAGATACATTTCAATAGATTATGAAAAATGTGCTTTTTTAATGCGGACATACTTGTGAAAAATTTAAATTTGCTCATTTATAGTAACTATACACCAGTTTACAACTTTATATATGATATATTTGCTGCCAAATCAGCTGCTTTAAAGCCTTTGTCACAGCATTTGATTTTATGTACGTTTCGATATTTTTTACGAAAGTGGCAAAAATATCTGGCTGCTGATATCCTTACTTATCTCAAGAAGAAAATACTGTACACTTTTGGTATGGCATTGGACAAAGTATTCATCTTGATAAGGCAGAATATTCATAGCACAATAATTGATATGAAAAAGTTGTAAAGTGGTGATAACTATAAAAACAATAATTAAGTTATGTTTCACGTGAAACATAATTCGATTTGAATTTCTTAGAAATAATTATTATCTTTAAATAATATAAGTGTAATATAAACAGGTTTATATATGAATTGATTATTTGAATTATAGATGCAAATTATATATGTTTCACGTGAAACATTATATGATTTAATACAAAACACAGAGGCAAATATAAAATAGAAAGAGGTTAAATATGGGGAGAGTTATAGCAATTGCCAACCAAAAAGGTGGAGTTGGCAAGACAACAACAGCCATAAACTTGTCAGCATGTCTTGCTGAAGCAGGTCAAAAAGTTCTGCTTATAGATATTGACCCGCAGGGTAATGCAACAAGCGGAGTTGGCATAGATAAAGATAATGCGGAAAATACAGTATATGATGTGATTTTAAGAGAAAGCAGCATAAAAGATACTATCATAGACAATGTATATGATAATCTTGATGTGGTTCCAGCAAATGTTAATCTCGCTGGAGCAGAGATTGACTTAATAAATGTAGAAAGACGAGAATATGTATTAAAAGATGAAATATCAAAAATAAGGAAAAAATATAATTATATAATTATGGATTGTCCTCCCTCACTTAGCATGCTTACGGTAAATGCAATGACAGCAGCTGACACTGTGCTTGTTCCAATACAGTGTGAGTATTATGCGCTTGAGGGATTAACACAGCTTATGTATACAATTAATCTTGTTAAGAAAAAACTTAATAAAAAACTTGAAATGGAAGGCGTTGTGTTTACAATGTTTGATTCAAGAACTAACCTTTCTCTTCAGGTAGTCGAAAATGTTAAGGATAATCTTAATCAGACTATATACAAGACAATAATTCCAAGAAATATAAGATTGGCAGAGGCACCTAGTTATGGTCAACCTATTAACATATATGATACAAAGTCAACAGGTGCGGAAAGCTATAGGTTATTGGCACAGGAAGTTATGGAAAGAGATAAGAAATAAAATTATAAGAAATAAAATTAATTAAAGGAGAATAAATATGCCTGCTAAATCAACAGAAACAAAGAGTCCAGCAAAATCAAGTTCAAAAACTAAAGGAAAAGGTGGTTTGGGAAGAGGAATTTCTAATCTTATCAATGTTGAAGAGAAAAAGAAAGAAGACAATGTTGTAGTAAAAGAAGTTGTAAAGGAAGTTGTAAAAGAGGTAAAAGTTCCAGTTGAAACAAAAGTTAAGTTGTCACTTATAGAACCTAATAAAGACCAGCCAAGAAAAGCATTTGATGAAGATGCGTTAATTGAATTATCTGAGTCAATAAAGCAATATGGTGTATTGCAGCCACTTTTAGTGCAAAAAAAGGATGATTATTATGAAATAATTGCTGGTGAAAGAAGATGGAGAGCGGCAAAGCTTGCAGGAGTAAAGGAAGTTCCAGTAGTAATAAAAGATTACTCAACTCAGGAAGTAATGGAAATAGCTCTTATTGAAAATATACAAAGAGAAGATCTTAATCCGATAGAAGAAGCAAGAGCTTATCAAAGACTTATTAAAGATTATAGATTAAAGCAGGATGAAGTTGCAGAAAAGGTATCTAAGTCGAGAGCAGCTATAACGAATGCATTACGTTTATTAAAACTGGATGAAAGAGTTCAGGACATGGTCATTGAAGGTAAAATAAGCAGTGGACATGCAAGAACAATTTTATCAATAGATGATAATGATAAGCAGTATATGATTGCACAGAAAATATTTGATGAAAAGTTAAGTGTGCGTGAAGTAGAAAAACTCATGAAAAGTCTTGATGCACCGGAAAAGAAAGAAAAAAAACTCCCAGCAAATGATTTTGTGTACAGAGATATAGAACAGAAGCTAAAAAATATACTTGGCACTCAGGTAATAATCAAAAATAAGAGTAATAATAAAGGGAAAATTGAAATTGATTATTATTCTCAGGCTGAACTTGAAAGAATATATGATATGTTAAGAAAATTAAATAATAATTAGCATAAAAACATCGTGCCATTA
>FR886296.1:8258-21686 GCA_000436535.1 Eubacterium sp. CAG:252
TTGCTTTAATATATATAGATACAAAATATATAAATAAAAACAAGGACCTTGGAGAGGGTCAATAAAAACTACTACTATATAAGTACGAGGAAAAACAGATGTTAGATGTATTTGGACTGTTTAGCGTAGAAACATTATATGTTTTAATAGGTATTGCTGTATTACTTATTATATCTATTGTGTTATCAATAGTTGCAATCGCTAGGTCATCATCTATGAAGAAAAAGTACAATATGATGATGGAAGGTTCTGAAGGAAAGAGTATAGAACAGATTATAAAAGCGTATACTGATGATGTTAAGCTTCTTAAGGAAACATATACAGACAATACAGATGCAATCAAGGATATTTATGAGAAAATGCAGTACACATTCCATAAAATAGGAATTGTTAAGTATGATGCATTTCATGAAATGGGTGGTAAGTTAAGCTTTGCATTGTGTATGCTTGATAGTAATAATAACGGTTATCTTTTAAATGTAATGCACAGTAATAATGGCTGTTTTGCATATATAAAAGAAATTATTAATGGTAAGTCATTTATAGAGCTTGGTGGAGAAGAAGAAAAAGCACTTAATCAGGCTGTTGCCGGAAGAATGGGCGATGAGGCACTTAGTCAGGAAGTAAATGATATAGTTAATAACGTAAATAATAAGTAAGAAGTAAAAAAGCATACTATAAGATTTCAGATAGCTAACTATAAATGAGCAGATACACAAAAATAATTTGCTTTTTTTGTACAATTATATACATTTCAATAGATTATGGAAAATATGTCTTTTTAACGCAGACATGCTTGTGCAATATTTTAAATTTACTCATTTATAGTAGCTAATTATAGTAGCTAATTTAAAATACTACCTGATTTATATGTGTTACAATGCCACATATCTATTATGATTTTTAAAAATATATTTAGACAAAAAATATGTTTAAACTAAAATAAAATGGATATAAGTTAAAGATAAAAAACAATGTTATATACACAGATATATACCGATAAAAACAAATAAATAAAAATAAAAACTACGTAATAAAATACTGGAAATTATGTATAAAAAGGTGCATAATTAATAAAGTATGATTACGAATACAGATTTTGGAGGAAAGTATGTTAGATTTAAAGTTTGTCAGAGAAAATCCAGACATAGTAAAGCAGAATATAAAGAACAAGTTTCAGGATAGAAAGTTACCTTTAGTTGATGAAGTTATTGAGCTTGATGCACAGGCAAGAGCTGCACAGACAGAAGCTGATGAGTTAAGAGCTAACAAGAACAAGCTTTCTAAGCAGATTGGTGCACTTATGGCACAGGGCAAGAAAGAAGAAGCAGAAGAAGTTAAGAAGCAGGTTTCAGAAAGCGCTGACAGATTAGCAGAGCTTGAATCAAAGGAAGCAGAGCTTAACGAAAAGGTTACTAAGATAATGATGACTATTCCTAATATCATCGACCCATGTGTTCCTATTGGTAAGGATGATAGTGAGAATGTGGAAGTAGAAAAGTTCGGTGACCCAGTTGTTCCTGATTATGAAATACCATATCATACAGAGATTATGCAGAAGTTTGATGGTATTGACCTTGATGCGGCTGGTAAGGTTGCTGGTAATGGTTTCTACTATCTTATGGGAGATATTGCAAGACTTCACTCAGCAGTTATTTCTTATGCAAGAGATTTCATGATAGACAGAGGATTCACATACTGTATACCTCCTTATATGATAAGAAGCAACGTAGTAACAGGTGTTATGAGCTTTGATGAAATGGATGCAATGATGTACAAGATTGAAGGTGAAGATCTTTACCTTATCGGTACAAGTGAGCATTCAATGATTGGTAAGTTTATTGATACAATTACACCAGAAGAAGAGCTTCCAAAGACACTTACAAGTTACTCACCATGCTTTAGAAAAGAAAAGGGAGCACACGGTATAGAAGAAAGAGGCGTTTACAGAATTCACCAGTTTGAAAAACAGGAAATGATAGTTGTTTGTAAGCCAGAAGACAGCAAGATGTGGTTTGATAAGCTCTGGAAGAATACAGTAGACCTTTTCCGTTCTCTTGATATTCCTGTAAGAACACTTGAATGCTGCTCAGGAGACCTTGCAGATCTTAAGGTAAGATCTATAGATGTAGAAGCATGGTCACCAAGACAGAAGAAGTACTTTGAAGTAGGTTCATGCTCTAACTTAGGAGATGCACAGGCAAGAAGATTAAAGATAAGAGTACAGGGTCCAGATAAGAACAAGTACTTTGCACATACACTTAACAACACATGTGTTGCACCTCCAAGAATGTTAATCGCATTTTTAGAGAACAATCTTCAGGCGGATGGAAGTGTTAAAATTCCTAAAGCGCTTCAGCCATATATGGGCGGAAAGACAGAGCTTAGCAAGTAAGTTCATTTAAACAGAATATTAATATTAATATACCGTGCCAGTATTTAGTAGCTATTTATATCAAAAGGTTATTAAATTCTGACACGGTTATTTGATATATGGACGGATTTGTGTTATCTTTATAAATATATAAAGCTATTACATTTATAGCGTTAAATGTGTTCGTAAGATATGTAATGGGGAACAGTTGAGTGTACGATTTATTCGTGTTGTTATATTATGTAGCTCGTAAGCTGGAATGGAGTATGTATGAAAAAGGTCAAGGTAAAAAATCTTAAGGGTAATGAGATAGTGGCCCTTCCTATAGTGACAGATAGCGGAACAGTGCTTATACATGCAGATGTTGAATTAAAGCCAGAGCTTATAAACAGAGTGATTCGTTTAGGGATAAAGACTCTTTTTATAAAGGATTATCCAGAAGAGGTAATCAGTAAGGATGATTACAGACACATTGTTATAGGTTCTGAAGAAGAATTTTTAGATACAAATAATGAAGAATATGACGTAAATGTTTCTGATGAGCAAGATCATGATATAGAAAATGTGAAATCAGAAACAGCTGATAATAAAAAAAGTGTAATGGGAGTCAGTATTGATGATAGTGACAATATATCAGGTGGTAATATTGTCAGTGCTGGCTATATAGATAGCACTGGTGATGAGGTTTATGACAGCAGCTTTGCAATACATAAGCAGTCAGACAGTTATATGGAGGACCATCACATTTACAAGGTTGAAGAAACAGCAAGCAACTCAAGAGTTATTATGAAAAATGTGCTGGAAAAACACATTTACAAGCATAATAATGACCTTAAAGTGCTTGGAAAAGAGGCTGAGAAGATTATCGAGTCAGTTATAGAGGAGCCGGAAGTTATCACGAATATAACTGAGATGAGAAATCTTTCTACAGATATGTATACACATTGTATTAACGTGTGTGCGCTTTCAACAATTATGGCACTCAGACTGAAAATGAGTGAACGTCAAGTGCGTAATATATCAATAGGTGCGATACTTCACGATATAGGTCTGCGCTACATCAAGGTGCCTTATATGAATACCAATGAAACGTATATGAATACAAAGGATGCGCTGGAATACAAGAAACATACTATATTTGGCTACAGTTCTCTTCAGGATGAGGACTGGATTCCTGACATAGCAAAAGAGATTATTCTTCTGCACCACGAAAGAATAGACGGAAAGGGATATCCATTCCAGCATAAGGGTGAAAAGATAAAGACAGAGGTAAAGCTTGTGTCTTTGTGTGATGACTTTGACAGCCTTATAAGTGGGGTTGGCAGTCCAAAGCTTAAGATATATGAGGCGATAGAGTACATAAAGGCTAATCAGGGCATAAAGTATGATGCAATGATGACAGATAAGCTTCTTGAGTCAGTTGCGGTATATCCTGTTGGTATAAAGGTTATAACAAGTGAGGGCGAGTCAGGCGTTGTTGTAAGGCAGAATCACAAGTTTACAGACAGACCGGTTATTAAGATGTTAAAGCACGCAGACGGTTCAGAGTATGAGGACAATGTAGAAAAAGACCTTATGAAGTATCTCACAGTATTTATTATTGATACCGAATAGGTGCAGAGTTTAAGATAATAAGAAATATATTTAGAAGGATAATTATGAATTTATATATAAGGGCTATAGGATTCCAGTATCTTGATGCGGATTTTGAGGAAGAGATGATTCACGCCGGAATACTGGACAGTATAGAAAAAGGTTTTGTAATAAAGAATACTAAGCTTAACAGAGGAGCTGTTATAGTCAGGGTAAGTGAATCTACAGGATTATATATATATGGCAGATTTAAAGGTGATGAATTCATATATGAGTATTATTTTCCTTTTATACTTGGAAAAACAAGCTGTGATAATGATGAGATAACAATAGAAAGACATCTCGATAAAGAATCGTTTGCAGTTGTATGCGATGAGTCAAAGACAGGAGTTACGCTTATATTCTACTTACAGAATGTTATGGATTATCTTGAATTTATATTTGATAAGGACGGATTAAATCAGAAGGAATATAATATAGATACTAAAGGCACACTGTATAAAATACCTATCAAAAACCGAAGGGTGAGCTTAACGGCACTTTCTCTCGGGGGCATGATACTTTTACCTTCTCATAGGAAAGTAGAGCCTGTAAAGGCAAAGAGAGCGCAGGAGGAAAGGGAGAAGCTTATTCAGGCAGCTAAAAATGGTGATGAAGCAGCAATTGAAAATCTTACTATTGAGGATATCGATACATATAACCAGCTTTCACAGCGTATATTAAAAGAGGATGTATTTACAATAGTCGATTCGTCTTTTATGCCTTGTGGAGTTGAGTGCGACCAGTATCAGGTTGTTGGTGAAATTCTTGAACTTACGGAGGAAACTAACCATTATACAAAGGAAATAGTCTATATTATGGTTATCGAATGTAATAATCTTAATATAACGGTTGCAGTGAATAAAGCAGACCTTCTTGGTGAGCCCGATATTGGAAGAAGATTTAAGGGTCAGATATGGCTTCAGGGAAGTGTTGCTTTTAAGCAATAGTTATGTTATAATATTAAGTGCTTTATCGGTAACATACGATAGGCACTTGAATAGGTTTCCTTAGTTAAATGGATATAACGGCCCCCTCCTAAGGGGCAGTTGAGGGTTCGATTCCCCCAGGGAACATTGGAGCAAAGCAGCAGTGACATGAGAAAGGTCATTGCTGCTTTTTCTGTGCTATTTCCGTTTTGCTTTGTAAATGGAGTAATTACCATTGATGATAAAATAACTGTTTCAGATGCTTTTTAAAGGGAATTGCTTCCGGATACTTAGCCATGCTCTTGGATAAAATTTCATTTTAAAGTCAACGACTGTTTTCAGAAGGTCTATGTGAGAAAAAGCAACATCTTTTACTGGGGTCTGGCCATTCTATAGAGATCGTAGTAATGTCTGGAATACCGTTGCGGCATATTTAGATGTTCCGGTCTGTTGGCTTCATGATGAAATGCGGGGCTTATGGAGAATGCCTTTTATAATAAAGAAAATTTCAATCTGCAGATGAAAATCAGGATGAAGGCAGCAGTACAATTACTGTACCGGATGGAGTGGATGTGGAGTTGCTGATGAATGTACTGGGAAATCCAGAGATGGCTGCGTTGTTTGTGTCACTGGCAAAAACAATGAAGACATGAAACTAATAAAAATTGCGATATTGTATGGATAAATTATCTATACAGTATCGCTGTTTTTATGTTAATATATATGAAAATGGAAGGATATTTGGGAGAATTTTGTAAGATATATAGCACATACATGGAAGGGGAAAGTAATGTTAACAATAAACCAGTTAATGAAATATTTGAGGACAAAACATCATATTGCTGTTAAAAGTAATCAAGCGCAGGATTTACGAAACATGGGATATTATCACGGCTTTAAAGGCTATCGTTTTATTCGTATACCAAGTCAGAGAATTCCGTTTACGTCTTTAGATGAAATTATTGCGTTGAATAAATTTGATATGCATTTAAAAGCACTTTTTTACCCTAAAGTAATGTTTATTGAAAATGCTCTAAAAAGTTATGTTATTGAATCAACTTTGAAAAACGCAAAATCGGAGAATTTGGATGCTATTTTTAACAAATCAATTACTGATTATCGATCATATACTCCGGGAAGTGATATGTATCATAAACAATATGCTAAGAGAATGATGCTCAAAGGTAAGATAAATAGTGCATTGATTCGAGATTATGGAAATAATAAAAAAACAGTGAATCATTTTTTTGATGCAGATAAATCAATACCGATATGGGCAATATTTGAATCTCTTACTCTTGGAGAATTTGGTACATTTTTTGCATGTGCAAATTCTGATGTTAAGTTATATACATCAGCAACATTACACCTTCCCAACAATCTTGATTCAGATGGAAAAATAACAGAGTATATTATATATTCATTAAAGGATCTTAGAAATGAGGTTGCACATAATAATATTATTTTTGATACAAGATTCAGAACGGGTAAGATAAATCAAAGATTAGTGGCTCTGTTAGAAGCAGAAGTTGGAATTGTAAATCTTGATTTTAAATATATTTATGCGTACATTATTCTTTTGACATATGTTTTGAGAAAAATGGGAGAATCCAAGACAACATGTAAACAATTTTTGAATGCGTTTATTTCATTGACTGATGAATTACGTAATCAGCTTCCAGCAAACGTATGTAATCAAATTTTGGGAACCCAGCAACGTTCTCATCTTAGGCAATTACAAAATTTTATTAGTAATTCCTGATAGAACTTGCATAAATTTTTACCATATGGTATATTATATCTATGAATTGCGGTGGACGTCTTCGGACAACACCTTGAAAGAGCTTGATGCGTCGGGCTCTTTTTTTATTGTAATTATTACAATTTTTAAGGATCTTTATGAATATTTTAGAAGCGAATTACCATTATACGTAAATGGAATATATGTACTGCTATGTTTGATTCTTATGTTAGGAATTTTAGGAACGGAAAAATTTGATAAATATCTAAATTCAAAAGGTGTTGAGAATTTTGGGACTTCCTTGACGGTTGGTTCTATTTTAATTTTTGCTTTGGAAAATTCTATTTTTAAAATAAAAATGGATGCAATAGAAGCCATTGAAATATGGTTGATATTGGCAACTATTGTGATTGGTGCATTGTACCTTCTATTTTGTAAATATGAAAAGCAGTGAAAAAACACTATATTCTTGCCTGTGGTATCAGGCCTGTCGGAAGAGTCCGTTCAGATTAGATAAAAACAATCTATTCTGAACGGGCTTTTTTGCGTGAGCAATGAGTCAAGGTCCAAGCTTGCTTGAGACTTTGACGAATGTCGCGACAACGAGAGAGCATCGCGAGTGCGTTCAGGGAAAGGAAGTTGCCTATGGAAGAAAAGAAGGAATTGCTGGATTAGGATGAAAGAGTTGTAGAGATTGAGCTGGAAAGACTTTTGGGATTATTGTGAAGAGAGGCAGAGGGAAGAACGTATAATAGCAGAGATGAAAATTTAGAATTCCAAGACTTGACTACCCCCATTGCCATACCAAAAAAAATACAGTAAAATAATAACAAATCTGTAAGACACAAGGAGTAACAGTTATCATGCAGTTTAAGAAAACACTGGAAATCAAGGCAAATCATAAGCGGGTGGTAATCGATGTCGCAGATATACTATATATCAAGGCATCGGTGAATGACTGTTACATCCATGTGACAAGTGGAAGCGTATATAAGACAAGAAGCACCTTAGAGGCAATGGAGGCACAGGTCGGGGAATATTTTCTGAAAGTGCATCGTACCTATCTGGTGTGTATCATGGCAATCCATGCATTAGAAGATACGCTGACACTTATCAATGGAGAAGAGATTAACTACGCAACCCGCAGGAAAATCTATTCCTGTAGATGTCATAAACAAGGTTTCAGGTGAGAGGTATTCTGTGAATCTGTCACTTGCTTATGACGGAGAGTTTGGTTTTACAGCAACACTCACAGTCAATATGGAGCCAAAGAACTCAGGTATGTATGCAAACCTGTTCTACTACAACGAGCAGACGGGAAAGCTGGAGTTCGTCAGTGCTGGACAGATTGATTCGGATGGAAATGTTGAACTTGCCTTTACACACGCATCTGATTACACAATCGTTGTAGAAGCCAATATTATGAGTGATAATAGTCAGGTAGACAACAATGCTGATAAAACCATTCCGGCACCTAAGACAGATGACAACATTTCAAAATATGCATGGAATAATACGATAATCATAATTATAGGTATCTGTATTATATTGATTATATTTGGAGCAGTGCTCTATGTAAGGAAAAAGAGTGGTTCAGAGGAAGAATAAATATCTGAAATAATAAAGAAGTAAGAAAAGAGGCAGTGCCATGATTTGATTGGTGCTGTCTTTTTTTATGATACTGGTTTCCTAGTGCATCTTTTTTAGTGCTGTAAAAGTAATTGTTGCGTTAACACGTTCGGCAATTAAGCTGTGACAATATACAATAAACATGGTCAAAAAATCATCGATATCCGATCTACAGCACGTTATAATATAGTTAATCTAATAAGAAAACCAAGGATTTCCTTGACTTAGGTTGACTAATCATTGTATGTATTTACAGTGGTATCTCGAGCTCCTAAGGGGCAGTTGAGGGTTTGATTCCCCCAGGGAACATTAATAACTAGGGTGTGTGCTTTAAGTTAAGTTTGTTATTTAGCCTGCTATGCTGTATTAGAATAGACAAGGTTAGGTTTATTATATGAGATGAAAGGAAAACATACATGAAAGTATATATAGATTTTGACGATGTATTATGTGAAACAGCAAAATATTTTACAAAAATTGCAAAAGAATTATTCGGGATTGATGTGCCTTACCGTGAAGTGCAGTTTTTTAATCTGAAAAAGACTTTTGATTTGAGTGATGAACAGTATGAAGAGATGATGAAGGCAGGACATCTGCCAGAAAATCTGTTAAATTATGAGGAAACTACAGGGGCAGCAGATACTATTAATAAATGGGTTGATGAAGGCCACGAAATCTTTATTATCACGGGAAGACCTTTTAATTCGTATGAGCCATCAAGAAAATGGCTTGATGAACACAATCTTAAAAGAGTTCCATTATACTGCGTTGATAAATATGGTCGTGAAAGCAGTAAACAGGACTATGTATATAATATGACTTTAGAGCAGCTTTATAATATGATGTTTGATTTTGCAATAGAAGACTCACCTTCAGCTTTTGAGCACGTTATGCATTTTGATAATTGTAAGGTTGCAGTATTTAACCGCCCTTGGAATATACAAGAAGAGCTTCCTGATGACAGGTTTGTGAGGTGCGAAGGGTGGAAGGAGATTGACAGGTTATTCGAGGAATATTTTAAGCAATAGACGGATAATTAATAATGTGATAACAGCCACCAGCATAATAACCTGTTTACCTGACAGGAGCATATCACAATAAAGCTGGTGGCTGTTATTATATTATTATGTACAATAACGGAAGGTGCGGTCAGTTATAATTCTTGCAAATATAAGTCCAAGTGGAAGTGCTATTATTATCATAACTGCGGAGGTGAACCACGAAACCGCTTCTGTCAGTGACATAATTCCAAAGTTATATATTGCACGGTACAGGTAAAGTCCGGGAACCATAATAACAATGGAAGGCACGGTTAATGATATACGTGGATAACCATTATATTTTTTAATAAATGAAGCGAGCAGTCCGGCAGTTACAGCTCCGATAAATGCGGCTGCGGCAGCAGGTATGGCAGTAAAGTCAACAAGCTCAAGACGGAGTGTGTTGGCAATAGCACCTATAACAGCAGTGGTTGCTGCCATTGGAATAGAGCTGTTAAACATAATTGAAAATCCAAATACACCGCAGAAGCTTGCAATTAATCTTAAAATAAGATGAGTTATATTGCCAATATTCAGGCTGGAGAATTCCTCAGGCTGTAAATGCAGAATTAATGCCATAATCCACGCAAATACAGTTGCCACAAGAACTATGATTGCTGAATAAGTAAGTCTTTCAATACCTGAACGAAGGTCAAGCTTGGCAAGGTCAATTCCACTTGTTATAAATGGAAAGCCGGGTATTATAAAGAGCATAGAGCATATATATCCGGCTTCGTGTACTGACGGTATGTTAAACAGCAGAATAGCGAGTTTAAGCAGTATTGCATATATAAGACACGAAGCTGATATAGAGGCAGCTATATTTAAAAATAAAGTAAAATGGTGCTTAATAAGCTTTGTTCTTATCAGATTACCTGCACCGGCGGCGATAAAAGCAAAAAGCATTTCAATAGGTCCGCCACCAAGAAGAAATGTAAAGGCACAGCACGCAAGAGCAGCGGCAAGTCCAAGCTTGACCGGTGAATACAGGGTATGTATCTGTTCAATTTCATCCAGACGTTTATGAATTATTTCACCAGTAAGATGAGCTTCTTCGTTTGGAAAGTTATCGACAAACTGCTCCATACGGTAAAGCTTTGATGTGTTGACACCTGTATTAGCTATGCTGAGTGACTGGGAAACGCAGTCATTTCCGTCAAAACAGTTAAATTCAATAGACATAAGTCCAACATCAACAGTACAGGTTACGCCAAGCTCCTTGGAAAGTCTGTTCATAGATGTACGCACACGCCACGCACCAGTACCACACGAAAGCATAATCAAGCCGACACGTCCGATAACAGAAGCCTTTTCGATAAGGTCAGCATCGGCAATCAGTGCATTGCTGTCAGCATTGGTATAATCATGCCAGGGTATTTCCATATGATTTTTTTCCATAATATCTATATAATTAGTCTTTGGCATATATAATCTCCTCAGCTTTCTTAACGTGATTTTCAAGATTTTTCAAAAAGATAGAATTAGGGAGAAATATTCCCAATTCATCAAAATGCCTGTTATTATCTACATATGAGTCCTGACCATAGAAGATGTATGCCATAGGGAGATTTTTCTCAAGCTTAAGCATAAGATCCCATACGGCGCTGTAGGCTTCAGCTTCGGTTTCCTTAAGCTTTACCGTGTCAGGAAGTTCGCGTATAAGCAGTATTCCTGTATTTTCTTCAAGAATCTGCTGTTCAATAACAGATGGGTCATCACCATATTTGTGGCTGTATCTGTAAGCTTTGGCGAAATATATATTTTTATTATTATGAAGATTTTTATAAATGTTATAAAAATGCTGATAATCTTTTTCGTGGACTACATTTTTATATTCTGATAAGAGCATACCATTATCGTCAGTCATAATAATAGGATTTTGTTTTCCGTCAGCATTGAAACGATATGGAATAAGAAAAGAATTCCTCAGTAAGTCAAACAGTGTGTTCTGGCTTATAGCCATAAGAAATGCCGATAAATCTTTATTAATATAACAGTTAAATAATGCTTCGGTAAATTCTAGTGGCGAAATTTCCGTTCCAGAATCATCATTGCAGAATAAATTATCGCAGAATGTCTGAAAAAGCTTGTTATATGCCCACGAATCGCTTTTGATTTTATCAAATAAAACTTCAGCTTTTTCTTCACGGGGAAATATTGTTTTTTCTATCATAAATATCCGACCTTTCTTATATTTTTATTTCGACAGTTATTATACTATTGAATTGGCAATAAGTGAAAAATATAAATAATATAATTGCCATAACATTATGGTATAATGAGCGCAAAAGTTATGGCATAATGAATAAAAAAGTATCGGGGAAGCTTAAGCTGACAAAGGAGAAAGGCATATATATGCCAGAAATGACAGCCTTTGATGTGAAAGCCTGAAGAATTAAACAGTTAGAAAGTTCACCTTAAAATTAATGATAAAAAATATCTGGCGAATTATGATAGTTGAAAACGTAAATAAGCTGTACTATAATTACGTTGACATATTACAAAGACTATTTTTGAAAGGTGAATGACGTGAAACAGATATACAGGGTAGATAAGGGCGGTAATCTTGCACAGGCTCTTAGTGGGATTACTGCGCCAAAGTTATTATTATTAATGTCTAATAAGGAACAGTTTGAGAAGCACGTAGAGGAATTAGAGCAGCATTTCCCGGGTGTTCCAAGTATTGGCTGTATAGGTGGAAGCTACGGAGGACAGACAGTTGCTGTAGATAATGGTGTGGCAGTTATTGCCATGGATGGCAACTTAAATGTAGTAACTAATGTGCTTGAGGAGGCTTCAACTATGCCGGTAAAGTACATCGGAAGACTTGAGTCAGATATAAGTAAGGTTGGTGCCTCAGAGAGTAACACAGTATGCCTTGACTTCTGTTCCGGCAATGATGCGTGTGTACTTACTACAATATATAGTGTTCTTGGAAAGAAACATATATCCCTTGTAGGCGGAACTGGTGACGGAGGAAAAGTATCAGTTAATGGCAAAGTTTATGCCGATGCTGACGTATACGCGCTTATCCGCAATAATGAGGGTAAGATTAAAGTTTATAAGGAAAATATATATAAACAGGTTCCAGATTGTCGTTTTATTGCATCTAAAACTGACCGCAGCAAGTATCTTATAGGAGAACTTAATGGAAAACCAGCAAAGAAAGTATATCAGGATATATTAAATATCGGTGATAAAGAGATGGCGACACAGACATTTAAAAATCCATTAGGTAAGATGAATGGTCAGGATATATGCATAATATCTATTAAAGAGGTTGTTGGCGATAAGCTTGAGTGTTATCGTCAGGTCAATGATTCTGATGTTCTTACATTGCTTGAATCACAGGATATATCCCAGGTTGTTGAAAATACTATTAATCAGATAAAGAAAGATTTTGCGCACATATCAGGTGTATTTTCTATTAATTGTGTATTCAGGTACTTACTCTTCACGCAGGAACATTATTTTGATACATATCTTAAGTCTATGTCGGTATTGGGCGACCATGCCGGACTGATAGGTTATGGTGAGCATTATAACCAGCAGTTTGTCAACCAGACAATGACTTGTGTTGTATTTGAATAAATGTTACTGTTTAAAGTCCGTTTTAAAAATGCTGTGAATTAAATATGAGTCAGCAGCTAAAAGCAGATGATAGAAAGAGGAGATGATTATATGTTCGGTAGAAAATCAAAAGCACAGAAAGAAATAAATGTTGTAAATGAAACGAAGGTACCTTTGGACATGCATCCGATAGTGCATGTAGCTGACAGTATTCTTGAATATCAGAGGCAGCTTGCACAAAGGGAAGTAGAGTCGCTTGATGAGATGTCAGAAGTGCAGAAGGCTTTTAAGCTTGCAACTAATGAAAATGAAAGATTAAAAGACCAGGTACAGGAATTATCGTCAGTATTTGCTGATGTAGGACAGATAGCAACAAGTTTTGATAGTGTAAAGAATGAAATCGTTGCATCGGTAGGAGAGGCACAGCAGAAAATAGATGATTTAAAGAGCAGTTCGGCCGATGTAAGTAAGAGCTTTGATGAGATAAAGAGCGCATTTGGCGGAGTTCAGACA
>FR886296.1:21716-32186 GCA_000436535.1 Eubacterium sp. CAG:252
AGTTCAGACATCTGTACAGCAGATTAAGGATTGTATGCAGCAGATTATAGCAATCGCTAACCAGACTAATATGCTTGCGCTTAATGCTTCGATTGAGGCGGCAAGAGCAGGCGAGCAGGGAAGAGGCTTTGCTGTCGTTGCCAATGAAGTCAAAAATCTTGCGGATGAGATTAAGACTCTTGTAAGTACGGTTCAGGGAAGTATTTCTGATGTAGAACATGGAACAGAACAGCTTAATACTAATATTGAGGAGTCACAGTCAGCATTTGGAAAGAATGTTGAAGATGCTGATGCGGCATATGGAGTGTTTGAACAGATAATACAGGCAGCAGACGGAGCAGGGCAGGTACAGGAAGAGATTGGTGAAGTTACACATTCATCAGAGAAGAAACTTTCAGAGGTTAAAGACTGTTTTGATAATCAGGAGCAGCAGCTTCAGCAGGTTCTTGCACATATTGAACATGCCAATGACTTGGGAACAACGAAGAGTTCTATGTTTGAGGATATGAACAATCTTGTTGCACAGCTTAGTCCTATGGCTAAAGATATAGAAAAAAATTACCGATAAAAATATTCAGGAATCTTCTAAGCAGGTTGTTGGTGTAATCAAGGCAATAGAGGAAATAGCAAGCCAGACTAATCTCTTATCACTTTAACAAAAGAAAAGACGTGGTGTGATAATAGTAGATTTTAAAATATGATAATGTATAATGTAGTGCGTGAGTGTTATATATATTTGCAGTCAGCAGATAATATAAGTGTTAAAGTATAAATATCGTAAGTATTATATTTTATGTGAGCCTTAGGTGTTTATGGCTTGTGTGAATTTTAATGAGGGTAATATAGTAATAAAAAGGTATGTTTGATAAGTATAAAAAGTATAGAATAATAGGTGTTATTGTTGTAATCGTTGCGATAGCAGTATTATTTGCAGCGAATATAAGAATAAGAAGTGTAAGGCAGTACAGGTCGGATGCCAATAATCTGGTGCAGGAGCAGCAGAGTATAAGTGACCTGTTAAACAGCACCACAAAGGATGAAGTGGATAATAAAGAGAGCAGTGCTACGCGGGATGATGGCGCCGGTGACGATAATAATCCGTCAGATGATACGGATATAATGTCCGAAATGTTCAATAATTCATCTGAGCAGGAGAATGAAAAAGACGATACTGGCAACAGTGATTATGATGCTGGTGCAGGAGAAAATGTCGTTGTTAGTGATAATGTCAGCATCAATGACGATAACAGCCAGAGTGGTGGAGATAGTCAGAATAGCAGCAGTACAGGTGGCGAGGACATTTCTAAGGATGATAATTCAGACAGCGGCAGTGACAAAGCTGATAAGAAGCCAGCAATTATATCCTGTACAATAGAGATAAGGTGCGATGAGGCGACAGCTAAAAAGTCGTCCATAGATAATCCAGGAATAAGAGAGCTTATACCAGATAGTGGAATTATATTAGGCCAGATATCTTATTCGGGATATGAAGGCATTAGTGCCTATGATGTGTTATCAGCAGCAGCCAATATGAATGGCATAAGTGTGGATACCAAATGGACAACACAGTATGGCGGTGTATATGTAACTGCGATAGCAGGACTTGAGGAGATGATGGTAGGAAGGTGGTCAGGATGGATGTACAGTGTGAATGGCAAAGTTCCTATGAAAACTGCAAGTTCTTATAATGTGGAAAATGGAGATGCTATTGTGTGGTATTATTATGCACCATAGCTTATATTATGAAGTATATCATATGTATTAGAGATTTAGCCGGAAGGAGAGATGTGTATGGAAAGAAAGTATATCGGCCAGATACATCCTGCTGTCGGCTTTTTTTATATTGCAGCAGTACTCGTTATAACTATGATTACGATGAACCCGTATCTGCTTGCCATATCATGTATAACTTCAATTATTGTTATGGGCTATCTGAAAGGGCTTTCAGAGCTTAGGAAAAATATTGTACCTGATATATCTGTAATTATATTTACAGTCGGTATACAGCCAGTGTTTTCAGGAAGCGGAAAGACTGTGCTGTATTATGTAAATGACAGAGCGGTATATCTTGAAGGTTATATATACGGACTTGTAATTGCCATGCTTCTTATAACGGTATTTAACTGGTGTACGGTTATGAGAATACTTATGGACTCCGAGAAATGGATGTATCTTATCGGCAGATTATCTCCGACACTTGCAATGATGATTACTATGATATTAAGGTTTATTCCGCTTATGAGACAGAGGTATAGAGTTATACACGAAGGTCAGGTAGGAATGGGAAGATATAATAATCCGTATAGTAAAAAGAAAAATGTGTTGTATGCGTTCATGGGTTTTATTGAAAAAATCAGACATAGAATAAAAGAAATATCAATACTTATATCCTGGTCACTTGAGAATTCAATAGAAACTTCTGATTCCATGGAGTCGCGTGGATATGGACTTAAGGGAAGGACAAGTTATCACAGATATATATTGAAAAAAACAGACATGATTCAGATGATTTTAATTGCAGGTGCATTTGCATATGTACTTGTACCGGTATTATTAAGGCAGTTTAGGGCATATTATCTGCCAAGGGTATATATTGAAAGCGTGTCTGTGTGGCATGTGATTGTAATGGTTGTATATATTGTGCTTGCGGTATTTCCGGTTGTCTTTTATAAGAAATCGGACATAGAGCGTGTATAGATTAAAAAGATATATTCTAATAAAGTAAGATGGTGGAAAGTAAATAGCCAGTTAAATTGAGGAAGGTTATGGATAATATAATACAAATCAGGGATTTGACATTTGCGTATGCGGCAGGTGATGAGCCGGTCTTAAGTGATATTAATATAGATATAGGCAGCGGAGAATTCGTCATAATAATGGGAAGTTCGGGAAGCGGAAAGACAACGCTGCTTAAGATGTTAAAAAGAAATATGATACCAGCCGGAAGATATTCGGGCAGAGTATATATATATGGGAAAGAAGCCGACAAGCTAACTGACAGGGAAAATGCTGCTGGCATAGGTTATGTAAGTCAGGACCCGGATAATCAGATAGTGACAGATAAGGTGTGGCATGAGCTTGCATTTGGACTTGAAAATCTGGGGATGGATAATGTGACTATAAGAAAAAAGGTAGCTGAGATGTCGGAGTACTTTGGCATAACAGGCTGGTATGACAGGGAAGTCAGCAAGCTCAGTGGAGGACAGAAACAGATACTTAATCTGGCTTCAGTTATGGTTATGCAGCCGGGAATACTGCTTCTTGACGAACCGACAGCCAATCTTGACCCGCTTGCAGCGATAAGATTTCTTGATGTTGTGAAGAGAATTAATCAGGAACTTGGCGTCACAGTTGTTATGGTTGAGCACAATCTTGAGCATATATATGCAGATGCTGACAGGATAATAGCGATAGATAAAGGCAGGGTGGCAGCCAACAGCTCACCTAAAAAAGCTGCGGCGGATATTATTGCGGCGGGAAGTTTTCTTATAGAGGGACTTCCAGTAGCGTCTAGATTGTATTCAGGTTACAATAAGAAGAATGGTAATAGTGTTGTAAGTTATAATAATGTTAATATAGATAGTAATAATAAAGATAATCACATACTATCAGATGAAATTCCATTAACTGTAAAAGAAGGAAGACGGTGGTATGTTAATTATAAAAAAGTTTATGGAAAAGATATTACAAAGGATAAAGATAAAATTAATAACTTTGCAGGAAAAAGCATTATAAACGATAAAGTAATAAAGAAAGATGTGTTAGAAGAAGATAATATAACAGGTAATAAAAACAAAAAAAGAATAGGCTTTATCAAAAAAAATAATCTTGAAAATAAAAGTAGTCGAAAGAATACAGATAATATAGAGAATACGGTCTGTCAGCTTAAAAATGTTTCTTACTCTTATAATAAAAAGCTGCCATATATCATTGATGGTGTAGATGTGAGCTTTAAGGAAGGTCGGATAACGGCTATTCTTGGTGGTAATGGGGCAGGAAAGTCTACAATGCTTAAGCTGATAGCCGGCATAATAAAGCCTGTATGTGGAAAGATTATAAGTAATAAAAGAATAATAATGCTTCCGCAGGACCCTAAGGCGGTATTTACTGAAGTGAGTGTAGAGGAAGAGCTTGCAGAGGTGCTTATGGATAAGGGCAATGGTATATATAATAATATGCCAATGGAGGATAAGAGAGAAATAGTTGAACAGATTATTGAAGAATTCGGACTTAATGATATAAGAAAAAATAATCCATATGATATAAGCGGAGGACAGCAGGAAAAGCTTGCTATTGCAAAGGTGCTTTTATTAAAGCCAGAAGTACTCTTATTAGATGAGCCGACAAACGGATTGGACCCCTACTTTAAAAAGACTTTAGGAAAACTTTTAAAAAAGATTAATGCAGATGGGGTAACTATAATAATTGTGTCGCACGACCTTGAATTTGTTGACAGTTTCTGTGATGATGTCATAATGCTGTTTGATAGGAAGGTAGCGGCACAGGATAGCACACACAAGTTTCTTAGGGATAATATGTTCTATACTACCAACTATTATAGGATTATAAAATAACTAATATATTATTTATAGTTATTAATATAAGTAAAATATATATTTTATCAGAAAATATAATTAGTTATGACTTTAAGCATTATAATATAAGCGAATACAGATATAATTGTGGATGTGCAAAGTAATAAATGGGGATAATCAGTTATGAATTACAGTATTATGTTGATAAGTATGGCGATATTGCTGGCGGCGGTACTTATATATGTGCATATATTTGAAAAAAGAAAACCGCGGGCAAGAGAAATGGTTGTTATAGCAATGATGTCAGCAATCACAGTTGTTGCCAATATAATATGCGCCTATACAATTCCGCTTCATGCAGGAACGGCCGTGGTAATAATAACAGGCATAGCACTTGGTCCAGAGGCTGGCGTGCTTACCGGGGCGCTCGCAAGATTTGTGTGTAACTTCTTTATGGGGCAGGGTATATGGACTCCGTGGGAGATGGTTGCATGGGCTATGCTTGGCGGTCTGGCAGGGGTATTTTTTTATAAGCCAGTGTATACAGGATATCTTGAAGATAAAAAGAAAATACGCCGAGAGAGT
Organism: Eubacterium sp. CAG:252; assembly: GCA_000436535.1. Classification (GTDB taxonomy): domain Bacteria; phylum Bacillota; class Clostridia; order Lachnospirales; family Lachnospiraceae; genus Lachnospira. Next base: position 26,837 of record FR886296.1, read on the forward strand.
ACTAAGTATGGTGTAATGCAGCTTGCAGCACCGGCTGCAATAATAATATTGTGTGAACTTGCAGGATATATTGAATATATAATAGCAGCACCCAGTGGTGAGACTTATATGGGCTGGAGAGTGTATGTTTTCGGTATTGCAGGAATAATAATAGCTGCTGTTATTACAAGGAAAAAGGTGGCTGTCAATTCAGTAACTACAACTGTTTACACATTTGTAAGTGTATTCATACTGTATGGAGGACTTATGAACCTTGCAGCGATGTTTATGAGCAGTTCGTATCAGAATGGAGATATAAGTATATCGCTTGAAAGCCTGAAGCTTCTGTATATAACGGGAATTCCTTACGATGCCATGCATGCGCTTGGTGCGGCTGTTTGTGTGTTTCTGTTTGGCAATACACTTATACAGAAGATGACAAGAATCAGAATAAAATATGGACTTGTTTCAGACAGGGGATGATTAATTATAAAAAATGTGGTAATGTATGTATAAATGGTGTCACTTTCTAAAGTGATAATTGATATTTAGATGGAGATATATAATGAATTATATAGTGTTAGACCTTGAATGGAATCAGAGTTACAGAGGAAAGCAGTATACGGTCGAAGGACTTCCATTTGAGATTATACAGATAGGTGCAGTAAAGCTTGATGAAAATAAAAATGTGCAGGACAGGTGGGAATGTCTGGTAAGGCCGGTTGTATATAAAAAGCTTCACGGTAAAGTATCAGAAATGCTAGGAATATCCATAAACGACTTAGAGAATGGAAAGGATTTTAAGAGTGCAGCTGATGAGTTTCTTGCATGGTGTGGTGAGGATTATAAGTTTATAACATGGGGAGGTTCTGACCTTACAGAGTTTCAGAGAAATATGAAGTACTTTGGTGTAGAGTATAAATTTCCATTTCCATTCACATACTATGACCTTCAGAAGCTGTACAGCAAGGTATATTCGGATGGCAAGACAAGAAGAAGTCTTAAGGCGGCCATTGAGGAGCTTGGATTTACTGAGGATGCAGAGTATCATTCGGCTATTAATGATGCCATATACACAGCAAGAATATTTGCAAATATGGACTTTGACAGCGTAAGTGTGTATGAGAGCATAGATACTTACAGGATACCACAATCAAGAAAAGACGAGATATATATGAATTTTAATACATATGAGAAGTATATATCGAAGGGCTTTAAGACAAGGGAGAAAGCAGCAGATGACAGGACAGCAAGGTCGTGCCGGTGTTATATATGTAATAAGCCGATGAGGAGGCTTATTAAGTGGTTTGCGACTTCATCCAAGAACTATTATTCAGTTTTTGTGTGTGAGGAACATGGACTTTTCAAAGGAAGAATGAGGGTAAAGCAGTGCGATAACGGTTTTTACTATGATGTAAGGATATTGAAGCAGACAGATGAAGAGGGCGTTAATGGTATTGTAGACAAGCAGATAAAGGAACGGGAGCACAGAAGAAAAAAAAGAATGGAAGAGCATAAGAGAAAGTGCGAAAACCAGAACCAGAATAAAATTAAGTATAAATATAGGTAAGATAATATATGCAAAAAGGTCAGAGGGTTGTTAGAACGAACAACTCTCTGACCTTTTCTAAAATATTAACTATAAATGAGCAAATAAAGAAAACTGCATAAATAAAAATATTTATCTTTGTCTGGTGTGCAGACTGCAGATACATTTTTAAATAAATATATATACAGATTGATTTAATAAAATCTACGCAAGCAACTGGTTAAAGTCGTTCAGACATAAAGGCTTTGAATAATAGAAACCCTGTATATTATCACAATTTATGCCGGTTAAGAAATCTACCTGATTTTTAGTTTCAACACCTTCGGCTGTGACAGATATTCCAAGCTCTTTTGCAAGCGTTATAGTATGGTCAAGAAGACGTTCACCACTGAAATCACCGATATAATCAATAAGGCTTTTATCTATCTTTAAAGTATCAAAGCACTTCATATTGATAGTTGAAAGAGATGAATATCCTGAACCAAAGTCATCCACAAGTAAAGAAAATCCATTGCTGTGGAAACGATCTGCAAGGTCTTTAATGTTAGCATTATCAATAGCTGCACTTTCAGTTATTTCAATAGGAACAAACTTTGTATCAACACCTATTTCAGAAGCAATATTCTTGTAAAGTTCAACTACTGATTCAAAGTAAAGTGTTGCACGCGACAGGTTGACAGATATAGGAATAAGCTGCTTACCCTGATTTTTCCATATTACCTGCTGTGTGCATACTTTTCTGAATACATATTCATCTAAAGTCTTAATAAGTCCGTCTTTTTCAAATAAAGGTATAAACCTGGCAGGAGATATAAGATTGCCATCTTCGCCTCTCCATCTGACAAGGGCTTCTGCACCTACAAGTTCATTGTTGGCAGGATTATACTTAGGCTGATACCATATTTCAAATTCATTATTCTTAATCGCACGGGAAAAATTATCTTCCATAGCCCTGTTTTCAAGAATTTTCAATGTATCATTATAGCTGTAGAACTGATAACTTATATCTTTGCGGTCTTTAACCTGATTCTTGGCAAAGTTAGCTTCACTATAGGCTTCTTCAACTTTTTTATCAGGAGTCCATCTGGTTATGCCAAAGTAGGGTATTATATTAGGAATTTTAAGTGTAACAACTATATTTTTAAGTGCTTCTTCAATCTTTTCAATATGTTGTATAACATTTTCTTCAGACTCGCCTTCACAGTAGATAACAAAATGGTCAGCATTGATATGACCGCCAAAGTCTTTATCATCTATAGAGTTTTCTATACAGTTCCATATAGCCTTAAGAGTCTCATCACCTTTGGTTATGCCACATATAGAGTTGATAATCTTAAACTCATGTATATCCATTGATATAAGAAATCCCGGAAGTTCATAATCAAGCAGGGTATTTTTAAAGTTGCTGTAATTACCGCCACCTGTTATAAGGTCTATATAGGCGATACGTTCAAGCTCACGCTGCTTTTCGGCACTTATATCTTCAAAGCCTACAACCATATGGTGAAGTTCAGGTGAGTCATCTATATTAACAAACTTGGCACGGCAGTAAGCAATGCCGCCGTCACGCACAATGCTGTAATCATACTGGTAAGAATTCTTAATCTTAAATTGTTCACGAAGATTATCAAGGGATGTCTCCATAAGTGTCGTCTCTTTTTCCTCATTTACAACAGTTTTATCGATATATTCTTTCATAAGATCTGAGTAAAGAGGAATGGAATTGAGTGAATTATTAAGCATACTTCTGACAGCCGGATTAATCTTGTATGGGTATACCTGTTCGGTATCAATATCAACATAGTATACACTGTTAAAGTTGCGGATAAGTGCATTTACAACACAGTTAAGCTTAGGGTCTTCCTCAATAGCTTCAATAAGTCCAAGTACACATAATGGATTATGGTTATCATCATAAGTTACAGTACACATAGATATACGGAAGTCCTTATTATTCATTGAAGATAATATTTCACTTACACTTTCACAGCCATTATCGATAGCATTAAACATTTTTGCAAGCTTACGTTTCTCTATTAAATTATTCAAAAATGCATTATCCTGTGTATTAGTAATGGTGTCCGGTATATTCATATTCCTTACGGTATAAGCAGACGGAATAATTGTTTTATTGGCAGGATAATAGCAGAACATATACTTGTTCCATTCTGCAAATGCTTTCTGTACAATGCCAGTAGTACCTTCATTAAGAGAGCCTATATCAATTAGGTCTGTATTTGCAAAAGCTTTATTTATTGGTTCTTTAATATACGGTTCTTCCATATGCATTCCTCTATTCTTTCATAAACATATCTTTTATACTTGTGTGTAAAGTGTACGATTATATACCAGTATTATAATCGTATGTATAAATGTAATTGGGAGTATATTACAAAATAAAAAGTATATAGATATTAATCTTCATTTTTTATTACAACATATGCTTATACTATAACACTTTGCTTACATTTGGTAAATAATAGAAATAAGTAATATTTGTAAAAAATGTTAGTAATTATTAATAAAATTAAGTGAGATATTACATATACGAAATATTATTAAGGGTGGGGTATATGTTCAATTTTAAGTAACCTTTTCGATGAGCTCAAATTAATTTTTAGTATAGTGAGTTTATGTAAAATGACATTTTAATAGTTATAAAAAGTATATTATGTATTTTATTGTTTGACTATATGTTATAAATATATTATCAATATGCATAGTGATAATAACTTAAGAAGGAGAATAGCATATAAAAGACCCTAAAAGGATAGCTGACCTTGAAGTCATGCTAAAGGAAAGCAGGGAAAGCAACGGTAAGGGATAATATTATAGCAATACAGGTATGGCAAAGGTGCCGGTTTTGAATTAAGTAAGCGGATAGATATATAGTTGATTACGACTCTATATATCTATCCGCTTATATTATTTTAAATAATTGTTATCTGTATATTAGATATACTTAACTGTCTGCAAACAACACTACATAACCGCAAATATAATGGCAGCAGCGACAACTATCTGGATGATAGCAAATCTGAATACTACCTGGGCATCTGACCAGCCCTTGTTTTTTCTCATATGGTCGTGGATAGGTGTTCGTATATTCTGCATAAGATTGATATGAAGAAATCTTATGAAAGAAACCTTGATTAATCCAAGTCCGCCATCGATTATAAGGATGATGGCAAGTGGAATGAATAACAGTGGGCAGTGGAGCTTGAGGAATGAAAATGCAATAAATATTCCGATAGCCCTTGAACCGGCATCGCCCATAAGCAGCCTGCTAGGTGATGCGTTGAACCACAGGTAACCAAGTATACATACAACCATAATAAGTATTACGTGTCTGAAAGAACTTTCTATGTCAAATATTCTGAATAACAGAAATGCAGATGTAAGTGTAATGGCAGAAAGAGTTCCGCACAGTCCGTCAACACCGTCTGAACAGTTAGTGACATTGATACTTGCCCAGATGAGTATAACAATAAGTATACCGTAAATAACAGGGTTAAGTGTAACTGTCAGCTTAAAAAGTGCTATATCAAATGTGTTAGGGTTGTAGTGGAGGTATGTCACAGCAGCCATAACAGCAATGATAAAATCAATAATCCCTTTCTTTAACTCGCCCCATGGTGATGAAGATGCATCGTCAAGGTAGCCTGAAAGCATAGCGGCAAGTACAAGTATAAGATATATGATAATCTCCGATGTAAGGTTAACGAAAAGCATGCATGTTATCGTGAATACAAGTATAAAGATGATACCAGCGCCACGGGGCTTTCCAACTGACTTTGAGCCGTTGATGGCATATGCTCTTCC
>FR886297.1:0-6828 GCA_000436535.1 Eubacterium sp. CAG:252
TACAGATAACTTCTTATTATCATTCATTTATTATAACATATAAATTTAAATATTTTTTATTAAAATTTAATTACTATTCAATTTTCTCCATCTAATAATAATGGAACAAAACTAATAAAAATTTTATCGATATTAAAATCCTCTGCTTATATAATTTGCAAGAACATTTTCCAATACCCCCTTTGAAAAAGTATAAATATGTTTTGTTACTTCTTTCGCTATTAATTTCTTATCATTTTGTGGTATTTGTAATATTCTTTTTATACTTTGATATTCCGATGAATTAATGTCCATGCTATGTATCTTTTCATTTAGTTGAGCGTAAAAATCATTTATAACAAACCCTTGCATTAATACAGCATCTCCATCTATATGAGTACCACTCATTTTAACATCAACATCGCCACCACTAAAACTTGCATCATTTAATATTTTTGCATTACCACCTATAGTCATATTGCTCATATCTATGTTTATACCCATATAATGTCCTCCACATAACCATATAATTATAACGTTTATTGCTTTACTCCCAGATTATTAAGTAATGTTGCATCACCTTTAAACTGACAACCGCTTAAATCTATTGAAATAGTATTGTTTTTTCCTATTCCTCCATCCGTTATAATCTTCTTCAATACATCCATTACCTTAGCCAGAAAACTTCTATCATTAAATATTAAAACCAGCCTATCTCCAGAATTCATCATTAAATTCAGAGCTATAGAATTCTTTCTTTCCTCATATTCCTTATACCATAAATAAATACCACCAACACTGCATATTACAATTATTAATGCTATCAAAACATTTAATCTAAATAACATAATTCCAATAATAAGAGCTAGTAATGTTATCCACGGAAATGGTGCCTGCTGTACCCCTTTAGCTGTAATATAAGAAACATTACTAATCTGTACAAGACAATCCTGCCATGACATTATATTCCCCGTAATATTTAAGTTCATAGTTTTTATGAACTTGTCCTTACTTTCTTGCAATAAATTATTCATACGTTATCCTCCTTAACGTTTTTGCATTGATACTATTATCTTATGTACTTCTATATTGACATCTTCTTCAGCAATATATTCAGCTATAACCTTTACATCATCACATAAGACTATCTTCAACCCTATTTTATATTATTTATAATTTAATAAGATAATCATATCTTTTGCTGCTTTTAGTTATACAAATAACAATGTTATTATATGACGTCAAAAAATGTTATAACATATGTTATGTTAGATATAATGTATCACTAACATAATCCTATAACAATAACGTCTGCAAAAAACGACTATAAATTGCAAAAAAAGACTATATTCTACAAATTTTAATTATATATTTTTATATCGTTATAATTTAATACATTGTCAAAAACACATATCACCTCAAATCCACAACCCACACCTGCTATAATCAACCGTTATCTTTTTATCCATAAATGAATCACTATCACTATTCTGTGTATAGTAATCTATTAAATCCATTATATCCTTACATACATTTCCCCGATTACTATATAATTTTTTGCCATTATCCATAACAGACTTATATTTATCTGGATTATTCATTACATTTTCAACTGTCTCCCTAAGTTCAGCTTTCCTGCATTTTATTACATAATCCATAGTGACATCAGCACATCTCGGTGGATTTTTATCAGGTATCAGCCAGTCAGTTACTGCAACACTTGGTTTTCCAAACATAAGAGCCTCTGCCATTACATTTGATTCATCGGACACTACCATATCACACATCCCAAGTGCAACCATGATACTTTCTTCACTTTCAATATAATAAAGATTATCTAATATACCTTCATGCATTTTCCTCATTTCATTGATGCTATCCGTTACCCAGCTATAAGACTCCGGCCATGATGCCTGCTTTACAACAAGATTAACCTTAAGAGAGGACAATGCCTTAATAAAATCATCCTCCTTGTTAAAATACTCCCATGAAGGTGCATACAAAATCGTATAATCATATTTCATATTAAACTTTTTCCTAAGCTCTTGTGTTCTTTGCTTTATTCCTTCATCATATACAATATCACTTTTGGGATAACCAAGTTCATATGCACCTATTCTTGGATTGACATAATCCATACATGCACATTGTTTTAAACGTTCTGACCATGATACTCCGGGCAGAATACCTACGTCAAACTTTGACCATCTTTCTATTTCCCATATATTAGGCCATCTATTATGTCCCTGCGCCATATCATGTAATAATATCATTGAAAACCGGGAATTCTCTGGGTAACACACATGCTGGCAGTATATTCCAATTTCTGCTTTTTCTTTAATATTTTCTGTATATTTAACTGAATATCCTCTTTTTACTGCTTCATCCCCAATAGGTTTTACATTATAATATTCACCTTTATCTGTATATATAAATGTGATACTCTTTGCTATATTTTTATTATTATATACTTCCTTCAATTCCTTAGATGACAAAACTTCTCCTCTAACCCTTTCGCCTACCTCTTCATACACATCCGGCATAATATCCTGTATTAATGTATAAAAAGCTTCTCTGTCCTTATTATATTTTTGTTTGTCATAATCAACTTGTAATGATAATAATCCCTCATTAATATACGCCATATTTGCATTCATTAATAACTGGAATAACAATGCCAATCTGTTAATCCTGTCTGAATTATAACAAGGTTCCTTCACATCTACATTTCTTATGTATTCTGTTGACACCATTATGCTTGATAACGAACCATATATATTGTCATTACAAATAATACTCTGCTCTATTATTTTATATCCTGAGTAAAATTTGTCATTCATTATATTTTTATACACAATATCTGGATGAGCAATTACAGTATCAGAATTTATATACTGCCATGAAGCATTTATTATCTGAATATCTTTATACAATTCCTGCCTCCACACAGACTTTGATATCTTAGATGGACTGCATATAGCATTATTTTCAAGAAACGTTATGTATTTACTGTCTGTATTCTTCATATAATCAATAATATCTTTATAACTATCTTCTTTAGTTGTCCTGACAATTTCATAATTGTTATAATTCTGTTTTTTAATAAAATTGTCTACTACCTCATCTTCACAATTCATACATATAACAGACACCTTCGGACCATAATTATATAATATGTCTTTGTATTCTTCTATGAATTCATCTGATATATATACCTTCCCATACATTACAAATGCATCATATGCCTCAGTGTAATTATCCTGTTTTAAAAGATTTATTATAATATCCTGCATTTCTTTTTTATATTCTTTATTATCCATAACATATCCTCTATATATAATATTTATTAACCATAAACGACAAGCCATCCGAACCATAACGGCCCGAATGGCTCTCACTGTCAAATACTAACATCCTGTATCATAACCGGCTTCTTATCATTACGGCACCTTTGCGCAACTGAACTTGCATCACCATAATATGCATCACACACCTCTATTGCTACGCGGAGTTCGTTATTTGCTACAATATAATCCCTGTACTTATCTTCTATATCCTTATAAGCCACCAGCAGTCTCTCATCTTCTGTGCTTAGAATATCTTTCATATCACCTTCAAATGAAAGCATACATACAACATTATCTTTATTTTCCATAAATACATCCATAGCTCTATGTATTTTAGATGCCATATCTATGCCATATTCCAAGAAGCCGTTAATACCTATATAGTACAATATTATCTTTTTATAACTTCCATCCGGCTTTTTTAATCTTTCCTTCCATATATCTGACAACTTGTATATACTACTTACAACTTTAATATCATCCAGCCACTTATATCCATAACCTTGTATTTTCAGATTCCATTCTTCCTTAGATTCATCTCCAAAAAAGTCTGTTAATTTCTTTACATAAAGTTCTTTCATCGCCTCCGACTGTACAATAACTTCATCAGCATATATTACTCCCGGCATTGTTACATATGCATACATACTTCGATATGCTCTCATATCATTTTCATCTATCTCATCAGTCTTAAAGTAAGGAATATAGGTAAGCTTGTCTGTATACAATGCAAGTGTTTTCGCATAATAATCAGGATGAACCGTTCCTGCCATATTATTACCATCATATGGATTCTGAATAATAATCTCGTCTGGCATATCCTCTTTATAATCGTATTCTTTGTATGAGGTTATATTTATATAATCCGGATAACTATCAGTATCTATATACTCCTCCGCATTTCCATCATAATTTTTATAATAATAAGGCACTGGCACAACCTTTACTTCCACATCCTGCTTTTTATTATATTCATTCCACAAACCATCCATCATATACCACAGACTTGCCTTATATGGCATAAACACCACTTTTTTAACTCCATTATTTTTTGATATCTGTTTTCTAATGCAGTTAATATTTCTCCTGTCACTAATCAGCTTCTTATAATTCTTATAATCAACATATGTGTCATGATATCCCCACAGTTCTAATCCTGCATCTGTCTTTAATATATCAACCTGTCTTATATAGAATGGATAATTATGTGAATCCCATGTATGAACCAGTTTCATATAGTCCCCATATTTTTTCTTCAATATACTGTCATAAGCATATGGAACTGGTATATCTATATTCTCGAAAGGAAGTCTTATTGATTTTTGATAATATTCTTTAGGGAGCTTATAACTTCTATTATCAACCCATATTGCCATTATTGTAATATACTCCGACTCTTCTTCTGTATATAATGAACTAAGTCGGTCTATAAGCACATTCATCTGTTGGACAATATCTTTATTTCTATCTATATTAATTCCGCATAACTGTTCAACTTTCTGAATATGCTCCTCAAATATATCCAGAATTTCCTTTGTTGCCTCCGTATCCATAGCATTTACTTCACGTCCAAACTGTGCCACATCATTTACTATCTTTATAAGCTCACACTGAAAGTCATCATCTTCTTTTGTTGGTGCTATAAAGTCAAGTGGAAATATATCTAAACCTACAGAAAAAGGAAATCCATTATATTTTTCAAGATACGCTTTATCTAATCTTATAGTCCTTCCGCTTATTATTCTTGTAAGCATATTATCATTTTCTTTATCACTATTAATATTAAATAACTGGTATCCCTCTGGCATCTCTTTTTCTGCAATCTGCAAAAATCTGTTATAATCCTGTCTTTTCATACAGATATCCATATCATCATCCCAAGGAATATATCCATGATGACGTACTGCACCTAATAGTGTTCCCCATTCTGCAAAGTATTGTATATTATGCTTACGGCACACCTCATCTACATCTTTAAGCACTTCAAGTTGCGCTGCCCATGCATGCTTTATATCCGATGGTACATAGAAACCATCTCTTACCTCATCCTCAAAGTAACTTTTATCCAAATTCATTCATAATCTCCTGTTAAAACACATTTGTCTAAAATAAAAGCCAATGACTGACTTTGCAATCATTGGCCAAAAATATCTTATAATATAATCAATTACTGTAAAAGTGATAATACACCCTGTGTCTGCTGATTAGCCTGTGCAAGCATAGACTGACCTGCCTGCTGTAATATATTATTCTTGCTATACTCAACCATCTCTGTTGCCATATCTGTATCACGAATACGTGATTCTGCAGCAGCTGTATTTTCACTTGTTGTATTAAGATTATTGATTGTATGCTCTAATCTGTTCTGAATAGCACCAAGCTTAGCTCTCTGATCTGAAACTGATTCTATAGCCTTCTGAATCTTACTCATAGCTTCACCAGCTTTTGAATTGCTTTTTACATCAAGCTTGCTTACGCCTATTGATGCTGCATTCATCTGACTAATTGATATAGTAAGTGTCTGTCCTTTATTAGCTCCTACCTGAATATACTTTCCCTTGAAACTTCCATCAAGAAGATTCATTGTATTAAACTGTGTTGTTGACTGAATTCGGTTAATCTCTGATGTGAGCTGATCCATCTCTGCCGATATAGCTGTTCTATCTACTGATGTATTAGTATCGTTAGCTGCCTGTGTAGCAAGCTCATTCATTCTTTGCAGAATTGAATGTGTTTCATTAAGGGCACCTTCTGCTACCTGAATAAGAGATATACCATCCTGTGAATTAGAAGCAGCCTTGTCAAGTCCTCTAATCTGACTTCTAAGCTTTTCTGATATTGATAAACCAGCAGCATCGTCTGCCGCTCTGTTAATCTTATAACCTGATGACAATTTTTCTGTTGACTTAGACATTGCATCTGTCACTGTACCTAACTGTCTATTAGTGTTCATTGCTGAAAGGTTATGCTGTACAACCATATTATAATCCTCCTTGATTATGTAATCCTATAAATATATAAAATTTAATCCTCTTTGTTTTATATCGGATTCTTCTGTAATTAATTAATAAGCTTTTGCATTTTCTTACATATTTTTTTATAATTACATGTGTATTTTATACTATATTTTAACAAATTGCAATCACGGAGGATATTGTAATGAAGCTTTCTACTGATAACACGAATGATAATTCGACTAAATATACATACACTATTGATTTTCTTGTTCCATATGGCTCACATGGCGGCATAGAATCAGTCCTTAATGACACTGCTCTTTCATTATTGCAACAAAATATACGTGTACGTGTAATACAGCTTAGCAAAGCCAGCAACCGCTGGGTTCATCCTGATATTGAATTCTATACTATATCCCAAAGCACCCCTTTAAATGATGTTACTGAATATATTCCTATTTGCAAGCAATATCTTATGTCATTGGGAGCACCTGATATTATAATTGCAACACCTTTTCCTATGCTTACAATATTTATAAAACTTG
>FR886297.1:6869-7035 GCA_000436535.1 Eubacterium sp. CAG:252
ATTAGAAACTGATATGACAAGCAAAATAATAAGCTGGCTGCATGCTCCCATCAAAGCATATGATGATAATGCTGCTGGTGGTCCAGAGTGTCTTAATTATGCCGACCTTGTACTTGTATTAAGCAGGTCTAATTATCACATAATACACTCATTTAATCCGGATATT
>FR886298.1 GCA_000436535.1 Eubacterium sp. CAG:252
CGGACGATACCGCTCAGACGTGCCATCCTTGGCACGGCTTCGCTGGTGGGTACATCCGTGTACCCACCTATCTGTGAACTAAGGGAAAGTATAAGAACTAGCAAAATTAACTTTCAAGTGTGCATTACGCATTATTAGTAAAACACCTGACGGGTATTATGTCTGTCTGTGGCAATATTTTATATGTTTTTTGAGAAATTTAGGTATATGACATTCACTAATTCTAAGAAAAAAATACGGGAGGGATGAGAAGGCTTGTATGCAAGTTTCTCATCCCTCCCTGTGTGTTTTTGGTTTAATTAGTGATATTTATCTTCAATAGAGATATTTTGTCTAATCGGAAAATTAACTTTAAAACGCTTTTTTAATCTGTTCTATAACATTTAATAATTGTTTTTTGGGAATGGCAGCAACAACGCCTGTTAAATCCATTTCATTACCGCCTACACTTCCTAATCCGGCTTGTACCCACGCAGATATAGTAAATTCGTTTGATGAAAAGTCAATTTTTATGAATTGCATAGCGGTAAGAAAGCCGGTGCCTTTTTTCCATACATTTTCACCAGAGTTTATAGTTGTCTGCTTAAAGCCATTTTTAGATAAAATGTTATTTATAATGTTTTCGGCTTGTTCAAATTTGCAATTGAATTGCGTAACTATTGTAGTTCGTGCCATATATATTACTCCTTTTTAACTTTTGTGCCACATTTAGGACATATAATTACGTCACCTGATAAGTTCAGTCCACAGTTGGGGCAGACATTTTTGATAGTACCATTGTTACCATAATTGTTGACTTTATTGAGCTGGTCTTCATTTTGTTTCTTTAATACTGTAAATATAATTAAAAATATACCCAGCAATAACATACCCATGCATATGAATAAAAGAGTTAACATTGTTGTTTCGTGGCTTGTATAAGGTGAAGAATAGGTATAATAATAGTTTTGCAAATCATTTTTAATTGTTACAACACTTCCTGATACACCAAATATGCCTAATATAATAAGTATGTATCCTATAATCATCATAATAAAGACCTCCTTGTTATAGTGTATTAGTAATTTAATTAGTTGCTGTTATGTGATAAAAATGCTTTATAGTATGCGTTTGATAATGTGTTTTTCTTAGTTTCTGTACTGTCATCTTTAGAAAAATCAAGTCCGGACATAGCGGCTCCTGTTGCTTTGGCTTTTAGTTTATCTTCATATGCATCATAAGTTCTTGATGTTAAATGTCCATCATTATCAACATAAAAGGCTGCATATTCAAAAGCGGAAGAGGAAGAAAAATTGTAATTAGCAACGAAAACTAATTTGTCTCCTTCGTAAAAAAAGTTAACTTTTGAACAAAAAAATGTTTTACCTGAGTCTTGCACAGATTTCCATTTTGTATATTCATCAAAAACAGTATCAACTATTTGCTTTTGTCCATCATCTAAGTTTTCATAAGTGTAATTTTTAGAAGCAGATTTATTACTTGAACTACATCCGCTGATTATAAGAGTAGCAATTATAAAGCTAAATAATAAAAATTTTTTCATAAAACCTCCTGAATTAAATGGTAAAACCACGTCCCATATACCATTTACCTTTTATTTTTATCAAATATCTGTCTGCTGTATATACATGGTCTGAACCTGACACATAACATGTAAAAGTCACATAATAGGCGGAGCTGACAGAATTTTTTTCAAAGTCTAATTGTTCAGTAAGACAGTTATTTAATTCTTCTAAATCGCTGGAATTTAACTTTTCTTTATTAGTTATCTTATATTTAATATTTGGTTTTACATCTTCAGAAACTGATAATAAATCGTAGTTATCTTCACATTCTTCCGTAAATTCTTCTATTAAATCATCTTTGTCAGAATAAAAAGATTCCGGACCTGTCATATAACTAATGTAATCGGGCGCATAAAGAGAACATAATAATTTACCATCTTTGTTTTCAATAGCTTTAGTAAAATTTTTAATTACATTTTCGGGTTTGTTTTGCGCTTTTTGTATAAAAAAAGCACTGCCTACAATAATGATAATAAAAAACAAAACTATATATATAAGCCTTTTCTTTTTCATAGACTGCCTCCTTTTTTCGTATAGTATTATTTCAGAAATATTACTTAATATATATATAGCCCGTATACGGGCAATTGTCAAGATATTTTCTGTTTTATAACATATTTCTTATCTGACGTGTAAAGGGTTATTATAATTATGATTTCATTTGATAAATTATGGATTACGCTCAAAGAGCGTAATATTTCACAATATAAGCTTATTAAAGAGTACAAAATAAGTACGGGACAATTAGATAGGCTTAGAAAAAATGGTAATGTTAATACCTATACATTAAATGAATTATGTAAAATACTAGATTGTCGTCTTGAGGATATTGCAGAATATAAAAAGGATAGTTAGTGTAAAAAATATACGGGTTTAAGAAATTTTAAAAGATATATTAAAAAAGAACCAAGCGTTCAAAATGAATTCAAGGTTCTCCTTTTATTTAATGCTTTGAATATGCAGATATAAGTAAATATAATATTTTGCCAGAGGTCAGACATAAGATACGGGGTGGCTGCGTGGAATAATGCGAAGGGCACACTTGAAAGCCGGATGTGTTAGTTCTTATACTTTCCTGAAGTATCCAGATAGGAGGGTACAAGGATGTACCCGACAGCGAAGCCGCGACAGGACGGCGCGTCTGAGCGGTATCGTCCGTGTACAATATCTATATGGAAAGTATTAGAAATAACCAGCCGGTTTTCTGGTGTCCGAAGCTATATTCCATGCAGCCACTCCGTATCTTATGTCGTCCGTTTGCACAATTAGACCTTTATCGGAATTATACAAGCATAACATATCATACATTTTACTTCATATCCAGCAGCCCAATCAAAGTAGCCTTATCATTTAACTTAGGATTTTCGATAACTATATCCAGCAGGTAGTTAAGCGTACTTCCAATCTGTGTACCTTTAAGACCATATTCGATAAGGTCAAGACCTGTGATGTCAAGGTCTTTGATAGTAAAGCAGTCGCCGCGGGAAAGAATTTCATCCGCCATGCGCTTAAGTGTCACAAGGTGGTTGTATCTGGCTGGGTTGCTTATAAATGTTACTTCCTCGCTTGCTTTGACGAAAGCAAAGTCATACTTTATGACAAGTTCAAATATATCACGTCCGCACTTATGAAGTGCCTCTCTTATAGCCGGTTCGGTTTCTTCGATATTATCCTTGGAAAAAGTAAGTATCTTAACAACAGTTTCTATAGTCTTATTATCCATTCTAAGGTGACGGAGTGTGTCTTCTGCCTGTGCAGGAGTGCCGTTTGAAAGGCAGGCTGTAAGTCTTAGAGGAAGCTCCTTTTCGGAATACTTACATGTAAGAAGTATCCTTTTTGACTGCCGTTTGGTAAAGCTGTCGTGCAGCTGTGGAAGAATATCTTTAAAAAGATTAGTTGTGCCGTATAATCTGCAGAAGTCAGGATTATCAGACATAAGAGTTTTCTTAAGCTCGACACATACACGCTCCATGCTGACCTTCTGTATGTTGGCACTCAGCTTTTCAATAGCCTTGTAAGTATTGTCTTCTATAGTAAATCCAAGCTGCGCAGAAAAACGGATTGCACGCATCATTCTGAGAGCATCCTCTGTGAAACGTTCCTCTGGTCTGCCGACACATCTTATAACTTTGTTGTTAATGTCATCAATTCCGCCGTATTCATCGACAAGACCGGTGCGTTCATTGTAAGCCATAGCATTTATGGTAAAATCACGTCTGCAAAGGTCGTCAGTAAGACGGTCGGAGAACTCGACAGAGGATGGATGCCTTCCGTCAAGATAGTCCCCGTCTATTCGGTATGTAGTGACCTCGTAGCCGGTTGAGTGAAGCATAACTGTGACAGTTCCGTGCTGTATGCCGGTGTCAATGGTCTTTGTAAAGTAAGACTTGACTTCTTCTGGAAGTGCATTGGTTGTGATATCCCAGTCGTTAGGGGTAACGCCCATGATAGTGTCACGTACACATCCGCCTACAGCGTAAGCCTGATGTCCGTTTTTTTCAATAGTGTTTATTATAAATGAAACATCTTCCGGCAGGTCTATTTTAAAATCCTTTGTCAGAGGAGAAGCCTGTGTGTCAGACATTTCTGATAATATATCGCTCATACAATCTCCAATCCTGTGTAGTAAATAAATACACATAACGGTAAGTAAAATTTATTTTATGATACCAGGGTCAAAAGGTCTAAACCCACATGAG
>FR886299.1:0-2236 GCA_000436535.1 Eubacterium sp. CAG:252
CACATGTTTAGCACGGACCGAAGCGGAGCGTAGACGTGTGAGTGCGCAGCACGGAACAATCCGTAGGTATCGTAGTTGTGGGGCTTTTGACCACACATCTTAATTAGAAACTATTAATGAAGCTGTCTGTATATAATGCGGACGGCAGGCAGTAGTAATTTGTCGGAACGGATTCTGACATAAACAGTCTATATTCAAGGAGGAGTGTTATTATGAATAGTATATCAAGTGGAAGCTATGCTTCAGTAGCAGGCAGTTATGCCTACACAGGTTATGGTACATCTGGCACAGGAAAGACTAAGGCCAATACAGCAGCATCAAGTGCAGGTACTAATAGTAGTTCTAAAGCCGAACAGGGCACAGGAGCGGTATCATCATCTTACAGTGAAGTGCCGGCATCAAAGAAGACAGCAGTGACAGGTCAGACCATAGGTAATCCAAAGTTAAGTGAAAAAGCTGCAAAGTATTATGACGAACTTAAGAAAAAGTACTCTAATATGAACTTCATACTCGTAAGTGAGGATATGAAGCAGCAGGCAAAGGCAAATGCTTCAAGTTATGCAAACGCTAACAATATGGTAGTCCTTATAGATGAGGATAAGATAGAGCGTATGGCGGAGGATGAGAATTACAGAAAGCAGTACGAGGGAATAATAGCTAATGCTGCAAGCGGACTGTCACAATTAGGAAACAGTATAGCAGCAACCGGAGCCAATGTTAAGGGTTATGGAATGCAGGTCAATGACAATGGAACTGCCACATATTTCGCCGTTCTTGAAAAGTCAAGCGCTGCACAGAAGGAAAGAATAGAGAAGAATGCAGCAAAGAAAAAGACTGAGCAGAAGGCTAAGGATAAGAAGGCTGAAAAGAAAGCGGAGCAGGAAAGAATAAAGAAAAATAAAGATAAAAGCAATAAAATCAGTGATGACGATGACGAAGATGATGATAGTGTATCAGACACAGTTACAATAACAGCATCATCTATAGAAGAACTGTTGGGTAGGATACAGAAAGAATCACAGAGTTATCTCAGCGATAATATATTATCAGATGCAGAAAAGAGTGTCGGAAGAGGTTTTGATTATTTTTTATAGTGTGTAAAGAGGTGTGTACATATGAAGATAATAGATGCACAGGAAAGATACCGCAGCCAGATTCAGAGTTATCGCAGTGAGATGTCAAAAGTTGCAAAGAGAAGAAAGGAAATACAGGAACAGCTAAAAGGTGCTACTGGAGAAGATAAGGAGGCACTTGACAAGGAAGCTGCGACTATTGAACTTACATACAAGTCTTTACAGGATAAGCAGGATGAGTATTATGATTATATGAATAGTCTTGCCGACCAGTGGTGTGCCTGGGCTAATGCAGAGTCCTCCAAGCAGCAGGGTGAAGAGATGAAGAAGTACTATGAAGACCTTGGAAAGATTATGGAGGTTGCCAGACGTCTTATGAAGGGCGACATAGTTCCATCCACAGATGAGAAAAAGCTTATTGATTATAATGATAAGCTGTATCAGATGGCAAAGAATATGGGTGAGATGGCAAAGGCAGAAAAGAGAAAGAAGCACAAGTCGCTGTGGGAGGACGAGGAAGAAAAGCAGTATGATGACCCTGAAGAAGTAGCTAATAATAAGGAAGTGCAGGGAGAAGCACCACAGTTAGTAAGTGCCTCTGATATTATGAGCGGTGCTGGATATAGCAGTCCAGACGGGCAGCAGAGTTAAAATAAATACGAAAGAATGAGGTAGTTATATGCCACTTAGTATCAATATTAATGTTAATAATTCGGATATGAGTATCAAGAATGAGAGGACTGGCGTAAAGAAGAATATTAAGTCGTTAGATGCCAGAAATCTTAATCTTATGACGGACAGGCAGCAGATGATGGATGAGAAGAGAGCTGGTGCCAGAAAGCAGGCGATGAAGCTTATATCTGATGCGTGGAAAGGTGACAATAAGGCATCTGATGGAATAAAGGCGATGGAAAAGACAAAGTCGGATATCGCAGTAAGAAATGGCGAGCTTAAAGAAAAGCTTAATGATATTAAGAAAAGTCAGGAAACACTAAGAGAGCAGTATGGTGTAGATAAAGATTCAGAGGAGCAGAAAGACCTTGAGCTTTTGATAAAGTATCAGGATAATAAGAATGGAATTGCCAATGATAAGTTCTCACAGGATGAGCTTGACAGATTAAAAGAATTACAGGATCAGCCTCTTACGGAGTATCAGAAGAAAG
>FR886299.1:2365-5594 GCA_000436535.1 Eubacterium sp. CAG:252
GGCAGAGCAGCTTAAGTCACAGGATATGATAAAGGCTAGTGAGGCAGCGGATAGTATAATAGAAGCCGCAGAAAAAGATATTTATGGCAGTCTTATCAATGAAGGAAAGAATAATATAGATGATAAGATGGAAGAGAATAAGGAAAAAGCTGATGAAGCCGAAAAGAAGCAGGAAGAAAGACAGGAACAGATAGACGAGGCAAAGCAGAAGCGTAAGGAAGAACAGGATATAATAGAAGGTGATATAGAAGCCAAGAAGCTTGAACAGTCAGTATCTGTCACAGACGAAAAAACAGGTCATATGGAAGAAGCCCAGAGTCAGGTTAATCAGATAATGAAGAAGAATAATATGATTAATGAGGATATAAAGGGGATTGAGATTGACCTTAATTTCTAGGAGTTCAAATGTTAAGACGTGGGTAGCCCGCGGTGTAAGTTTAAGAAAGCAGGGTTTTCTTAGATTAATGGTATTCGTCAAATCAGCGAAAAGCTGATATCAGGCAGCTTCTAGCTTTACTGATAAAAGAAGATATACCTATTCCGGAAGATTTAATTGACCGATATATTCGCAAAACATCTGACCCAAAATCCATAGATGAAGAACTTCCGTTTGATTGAACCCCATAAAAATGGTGGTCGATTTATCGACCACCACAAAAAAATCAAAAAACTTACACACTTTACTTGACAAACTCCTAAAGAAGAACTTTATGCATGTGTAGTTCTTCTTTAGGCTTTTTGTTTAACACGGACCATTCATTGCGACTATAGTATATCTATGTTTCCCATGTTGACATCAATGGTAATCATATTGTCTGAAGAGGTGTTATTGCTATAGTTATGTTTGCTGTCTGCTCCGAATACGGTTATATTACCAAGGTCGGTTGTAAGATTATATCCATATTTATCAGAAGTTACAGGCTTTATAGTAGCATTTCCCATATCGACAGATAAAGATATATTATTAAAGCTGCATTGGCTGATTTTTGCATTTCCCATATTTACATCTCCTTTGCAGGTGTCAAATTCACATCCGGATATATCAAGGTTTCCCATATTCATATCGCTACTATAGGTGTTGAATTCACAGCCTGATATCTCCAAATTTCCCATATCAATATCCGCATTTATAATTGAACTTTTAATATCCGCAATCGATACATTACCGGCGTTAATATCAAGCCCCAGGCTTTCAAGTGTAATGTCAGAAGGAATTGTTATTGTAAGCTCTGACTTAGTGTTTGAGAAGCCAACATTAATTAAAGAATGTCTGATATTTTTTTGTTCAATAGTCAGCTTATTACCAGATATCGAATATTCTGGTATATAGTTTTTATTGCCCGTGTAACTTACGTGAAAAGAAGTTCCTTTCTTTATATAAATGTTGCCAAATGACATATCAATATCGAGGGTGTCAAATGAAGATAAGTCTTCATCATAAGTTACTGTATTGCGGCTGTGTCCAAATATTGTATAGCCTTTAGAGGAGATACCCCATACATTTATTATAATGCCTACAACCATGCATACCGCTGTTACGCTGTATATAATTCCGAGATAGATTTTTTTATTCATAATGTGTTACCTTTCTGTATATGTGTTATTGGACTCACTGTCATTTTAAGTCTATTTTCTCAAAAAACTTTTAAGTATGCGGTATATAATGGCTGCAATAGGCCATATTATCCATGAAAAAGCCCAGTTAAATGTAAGAAAGCTTAAGCTTAAGTATATACAGGAAACTGTAGGCCAGAATACAGACATTACAGTTGCGGCTGTAGGATTAATATACTGTACATCTTTATTATAGTCTGAGGTGTAATTACCTGATATTGTGTCTGAGCCGTTAAGTGATAACAGCTTTCTGTATGAGCATGCCGCATTTGCCTGAAAAACGATAAGCATAACGCCAACAGAGCACAGAATAAATAAAAATGCACCAGACACATTATCAGATATATTAAGGTTAAGGCTGTCAATAATAATAGCCGGTACTACACATATGATACAGAGCATAATGCCCACGGCAAGGCATATTGTATATATAGGCTGCATACGTTCTTTAGAATTCTGTACATACTGGGAGGTCTGGTAATCAAGCATACACAAGTTATGGTTGATGTCTTCAAATCTTTTAAGTGATGTTCCTGCAATAATAAACATGGCTACTGCTACAGCTATGCTGACAAACATAAGCGAAACCATAATAGCTTCCATAAAAGTTATATTAAACAAATCGCCTATTATTGGGAATACAGGTGAAAATATACATAACATAACGCCTAGTGCAATAAGAAAGCTGCGTTTTGAGTATGCATGTATATAACTTTTTACTTCATCAAGTGAAAGAATTCTTCTGTTGTCGGCAGCTTCATGTGGCTGGCTGTTAATTCCAAGTGTATCGGCAAGTTCATCAAGATTACCGAATTCAGAGATTACAGTTCCAACAGCTTCATTTTCACTTTTTCCTTCCTGAATAAGTTCATTATACTTATCCTCCATCATACCAAGCAGCTCTGTCTTGGCACGGATAACTTCTGGTGTGTTTGGCATATTGGCAAACATTGTTTCAAGATAACTTTTGATAGTTTCCATATTGTCCTCCTCATATTTTGTGATTAATGTAATAATGTCATGTTCAAAAGATGCTTTGTCCCTGATAATGCCTACAAATTACTTCGTTGCTTTGCAATTCATGTAGTTAGTTGCGTATAAAATGTTCAATAACCTCTTTCGTCAGTACCCACTCGTCACAGCGCGCTTTATAGTATTCACGTCCGCTGTCAGTAATACTGTAGTAAGTACGCTTCTTTCCGCCATTTTCGCCAACACCCGGAAAAGATGTTATATATCCGTTTTTTTCAAGACGTGTAAATGCGGAATAAAGGGTTGTTTCTTTCATAATATACTTTTCGTTAGATAATGCTTTAATCTGCTTGGATATCTCATAGCCATATGAGGGTTTATCAAGCAGAAGATATAAAATTATAGTGTCATTGTATCCTCTTATGATATCGCTGCTGATACCAGCCATATATTATGACCTCCTTACTTTATTGGATAGTTACTGCTGACAGATATGCTAGAACAGCGGTATATATGCCAGCAGTAGTCTGGCTATAAGTTACTACGGCTATCATACTACGACAGTCGTAGTACATCTGACGTAGTATATATATCATATATGGGAGGATATGTCAATATTAGGGGGAAAGGAATAAGACAATAA
>FR886299.1:5667-26224 GCA_000436535.1 Eubacterium sp. CAG:252
TTCAGGGAAAGGCAGTAATCAGGTCAGATAGATTATGCGAGTTAGATACGGATATGTCAGGTACCATAAGGTGGAAGGATGGGGAGAGCACATTAAACCGTGTAAGGGATATTGTCAAGAAAGAGTATGATGGTGTAGAATTTAATATATTCAGAAGATGAGTATAAAGAGGTAAGTCAGAGAATGTCTGCAAAGAATTCGTAAATATTCCAGAAATATATTGACTTGAAGTATACTCTAGGTGTTATTCTTATTTATATTAAGAGCTATATAATCTTAGATAAAATTATATATAATGCAAATTAAGGCATATAGTGAAAATGAATTTTTACACGCAGGATTAGTGTCCGCACGCACCTGACACCATTTCGTTATATGCAAAAATGTGCGTAGAAAAGAGGATTATTATGACAATCAAAGAAGTAAGCGAAAAGTATGATATATCACAGGATACATTAAGATATTATGAAAGAGTTGGACTTATACCGGCGGTTTCACGTACATCAGGAGGGATAAGGAACTACGATGATGAGGCTCTAGGCTGGGTTGAAAATGCTATATGTATGAGAAGTGCAGGAGTTCCAATAGAAGCACTGATAGAATATGTAAAACTCTTTCAGGAGGGAGATTCAACAATACAGGCAAGATTAGAGCTTTTACAGGAGCAGCTCACAGGTCTTGAAGAACAGAAAGCACATATAGAAGCAACCATGAAGCGTCTTAATTATAAGATATCGTGTTATGAAAAAGCAGTTAAGACAGGTAAGCTTGTATGGGATAAGTGTGAGGAAAAGTGAGGCAGCAATATGGAAATTAATAATAAAAATGTTGGAAATGAAAATGCAAAAAAAGCCGCAGACAGATTATATGAGTATATAATGCAGTCAGATAATATTGTATTTTTTGGTGGAGCAGGAGTGTCAACAGAATCGGGCATACCAGATTTCCGTAGTAAAGATGGACTTTATAACCAGCATGATGTTGAGTTTGATGCCTATGAACCGGAATATCTTCTAAGTGAAGAATGTCTTCATCATAAGCCAAAGGTGTTCTATGAGTTTTATAGACAGAAGATGGATGCGAGGGGAATAAAGCCTAATATAACACATTATGTTCTTGCAAAGCTTGAGCAGATGGGAAAATTAAAAGCAGTGGTTACACAGAATATAGATGGTCTTCATCAGCTTGCAGAAAGTAAAAATGTTATAGAACTTCATGGCGCGACCACAAGGAATTACTGTGAAAGGTGTCATAAGAAATATCCATCAGATTATATATATGAAAGTAAAGAGGCTATACCAGTATGTACGGAATGTGGTGGAATGGTACGACCGGATGTTACGTTATATGGAGAACAGCTTCCTGATGGTGCATATGAAAATGCAGTTAAAGCCATAAAGCAGGCAGATATGTTTATAGTGGCAGGTACATCACTTAAAGTATATCCGGCAGCAGGACTTGTATGGGACTTTAAAGGCAGTCATCTTGTTGTGCTAAACAGAGAGGCATTAGATTTTAAGCTTAATCCTGAAAGTGATATTGAATATACAGGTTCAATGGGTGATGTGTTTGCAGAACTGGATAAGAAGCTATAGCATGTGGAAAATTCAAAATTGAAACTTAAAAATATATAAATCAATACCCCATAAGAAACGCTTGGGAGGACGTTTCTTATGGGGTATTTGTTTAAGGAGAAAATGATTCTTGTTAATTGTTAGGGAGGTTTAACAAGTAATCGTTTATGAAAAAGTTATTATTAAAATAATCTTTATTGAAAGAAATAAAATCTTAAATATCTTTTTAAGCTTTGTAATGGGATGTTTAAAAGCTTATGAAGAATTATGTCTTATGTCCTTCAACAGTTATTATAATAGAGTGAAAATGTGACGTGAATATGGAAAAATTGTGATAAAAATGTGAAGAGAAAAAATATTGAATATGGTTAAAATACATTTGCTAACAATAAAGCCTTTAGAGTATAATAACTCTAAAGGCTTTTTTGCGCATAAAACAGCGCATGGTTTGTATTTGTAGAAAGATTGTCAGGTATCAGAAAAGGGGAGGCAATATGAAGAGTTTAAATATTCCGGTTGGGGTATCAGATTTTACAGAAATCCGCCAAAATGGATATTATTATATAGATAAGTCTGGTCTGATTAAAGATATTCTGGAAACTACATCGACAAAGGTTACTTTAATTACAAGACCAAGGCGTTTTGGAAAAACTCTTGCTATGAGTATGCTGGATGCTTTTTTTGATATACGTAAGGAAAGCAAAAAGCTATTTGAGGGGCTTGAAATATCAAAACAGCAGGATTTATGTGCTAAGTGGATGAATAGGTATCCAACTGTATTTGTATCGTTCAGGCAGGTTGAAGGGCTGGATTTTGCTGGGGCTTATGATATGCTTACAGTTGTCATTGCTAATCTTTTTAATAAGCACATTTATTTACTTGATAGTAAGAAAGCAACTGAGTTTCAGAAAAAATCATTCAGACAGCTGCTTAGTGCAAATGCATCAGTAAAAGAGGTTAAGAGCAGTATTGAACTTCTTATGAATATGTTATACGACTATTATGATAAGCCGGTTATTCTTCTTATAGATGAATATGATGTTCCTGTAGCAAAGGCGAATAATAATGGTTATTACAATGAAATGTTAGATGTTATGAAGAGTCTTATGCAGACAGTAAAAGATAATCAGGCACTTAAGTTTGCAGTTATTACAGGCTGTCTTAGAATTGCAAAGGAAAGTATATTTACGGGTATGAATAATTTTGTATCTGATACTATTACAGCTTCACGTCTTAATGAATATTTTGGTTTTGTTCAAAAAGAGGTAAATCAGATTTTATATGATGCAGATGCAGAAGCTTATGCGGATACTATTAAAGAATGGTATGATGGCTACCATTTTGGAGATTATGATATATATTGTCCGTGGGATGTTATGAATTATATTCTGGTTTTGCAGTATAATCCGAAAGCAAGACCTGAAAGTTATTGGAAAAATACAAGTGACAATGCAATTATTCGTTCATTTATAGATTATGCAGGAAGTAATATAACTAAAAAGCTTGAAATTCTTATGTCAGGTGGTTATATTGTCCAGCATATAGATGAGTATCTGACTTATGATTATTTACATTCAGATGAAGATAATTTATGGAGTATTCTTTATCTGACAGGATACCTTACACGGGTAAGGGAAAGTGATGGTGAAGACAACTTATCAGAACGTGGTATGACAGCATTGATTATTCCGAACAAGGAGATAAAGGAAATATTTGAAAATACGGTTATTAAGTGGTTTGATGAGAGTGCCAGAACATGGAACAGGAAAGCTTTGTTTGATGCAGTCTGGAGTGGTGATAGTGAAGGTGTTACCAATGAAATGAACAGGCTTTTAAGAAGGACTATAAGCTATCATGATTACAGGGAAGACTTCTATCATGCATTTTTAGCAGGAATATTTACAGGTGCAGGATATATGGTGGATTCTAATAAGGAACATGGTGAGGGAAGAAGTGATGTAGTTGTATATGATTCTGTCAATGCCCGTGTTGCTATATTTGAGGCTAAGTATACAAAGAATTTAGATAAACTTGAGCATGAATGTGATGCAGCACTAGAGCAGATAGATGACCGTATGTATGCGAAGGAATATGAAGATGATTATGATGATATTATATGTTTTGGAATATCATTTTTTAAGAAACGGTGTATGGTAAAGAGAAAGTAACAGGAGAATATAAATTATGAATAACAAAAATACTTCAGCAGAAATTAAAAAAAACTCCATATCTACCCGTTGTGCGACAGTTAGTGATGCAGCCGCACTTCTTGATATATATGCGCCATATGTTAGGGATACTGCGATAACTTTTGAATATGATGTGCCATCGGTTGAAGAGTTTGGCAGACGTATAGAGAATACGCTTAAGAAGTATCCTTATATAGTGGCTGAATGTGATGGAAAAATTGCAGGTTATGTGTATGCAGGGATGTTTCATGAAAGAGAGGCTTATGCAAGGTGCGTTGAAACGTCTATATATGTCGACAAGGATATGAAGCATATGGGAATAGGAAAGGTGCTGCACAGTGCGCTTGAAAATGAGCTTAAGAGCAGGGGAGTACTTAATATGTATGCGTGTATAGCGTATCCAAAGGTTGAGGATGAGTATCTTGATAAAAACAGTGAAAAGTTTCATAAGCATCTTGGCTACAGGCTTGTTGGCGAATTCTATGACTGTGGTTACAAGTTTAACAGATGGTATAATATGATATGGATGGAGAAGATGATAGGGGAACATAATTGATTTTAATATAGAAAATAATTAAGATGAGGATTGGTATGAATAATATAGCAGGAAAAACAGATATTACAGATGATGAACTTAAGGGAAATGAACGTATAGAAGAGGCCATAAGCAGTTTACAGAAAGAGCCGTCACAGGAAATGCTTGCACATACACTTACTGTTATAAGAAGGCGTATGAATGAGAATGGGCAGTTTGTTGTAGCTGTAGAGCCGCCAAAGCCGGGTCAAGCTATGTCTATGCAGCTTAAAGCTGTTAAAACAGGTGATGGGAAAATATGGTGGACAGCATTTACAAGCTTTGATGAGGAATTAAAGGGTGCTGACAGTGTTATGTCAACATTTATGACTGATATAAGAAAGCTTTTTGTGTCAGCACTTGAAGTTGATGATATTGAAGGTATAATTATTAATCCTTGGAACAGGACTATTATGCTTGATAAAAATCTTATAAATATTATACTGGGACAGCAGAATGTGTAATTATGTAAATATTTATAAAAATAACCGCAATATGTTAATACATGAATATTTGCAGAGAAAAATAAGATTATATTATCATATGAATATTTATGCGGATAATGAAAATATATAATTAATAAATATTTACAGGAATAGCCATAATGTATATTATATGAATGTTTGTGTCAGGTAAATGATACAAATATTAATAAAGCTTAGTGGTTGGAAATGAGGATTATATAGATGTCGCAGTTAGTTAATACAGTTGTTACCAATATTCTTACAGCATTATATGAGCCGTTCTGGTTTGCTATTACAATGTCAGTATTGTTTATGTTTTTATATATGTATGCATATTGTACAGCGGAAACGGGAAAAGGCATTAAGAGGGCTTTAGCAGCGTGGCTTAAGGAGTTTAAAAGGTCGGTGTTTTTCAGAAGATTGCTGGCACTTACATTTTATACATCACTTGTTTTATTCCGCACACTGCTTAACAGAAAGCTGTGGCTTAATCCGCTTTCTGACGTATGTGGCGGTTGGTCGCTCTGGACAATCAATGCTAATGGAGTGCGGGTGCTTACGACAGATAGTGTTGAAAATGTATTGATGCTTCTTCCATTTACGATGTTACTTATGTGGGCAGCCAAGGATAAGATATTAAAAAAGGTAACATTTGCAGGTATTGTTAAAAGTTCATTTAAGACAGCATTTCTTTTTTCGCTGTCTGTAGAGCTGTTACAGTTGTTTTTAAGAGTTGGAACATTTCAGTTATCAGACATTTGTTATAATACTTTAGGAGGGATTATAGGTGGTGTTATATATGGGGCTGTGTGGAAGATAAAAAGCAGAAAGAAAATGGAAAGCTGAAAGGGTGAATGTAAGATATAATAGGAAAGGGTGAGAGATATATGGGGAGATATGTTAATCCGGATAACAGCACATTTGAATGTATCATAGAGCAGTATGAAAAATTGTAGAACAGTATAAATCATGTATTAGATTTTAAAATATCAGAATAATGTAGATAAAAAAAGCACATTATGATAAGATAATGAGCGCAAAGAAAAAGTAAGCGTAGGAAAAAGCAAATGGAGGTATGTATGTCAGATATTAAAGGTAGAATTCATTCGGTAGAAAGCTTTGGTTCAGTGGATGGACCTGGTGTAAGATATATAATTTTTCTTCAGGGATGTCATATGAGATGTAAGTATTGTCATAACCCTGAAACATGGAAGGAAGAGGGCGGAGAGCTTTTAACAGCACAGGAAGTATTTGATAAGGCTTACCGTTACCATAATTACTGGAAGGACAAAGGTGGTATAACTGTAAGTGGTGGTGAGGCAATGCTTCAGATGGAGTTTGTTACAGAACTTTTCAAGATAGCAAAGCAGCATAATGTCCATACTACACTTGATACTTCAGGCAATCCATTTACTATGGAGGAGCCTTTTTTAAGCAGGTTTAATGAGCTTATGGCAGTTACAGACCTTTTTATGTTAGATATAAAGCACATAGATGAGGAAAAGCATAAAAAGCTCACAGGCTGGACTAATAAAAATATACTTCAGCTTGCACAGTATCTTTCAGATAATGGTAAGGATATGTGGATTAGACACGTTCTTGTACCGGGTGTGACGGATGATGAGGCAGACCTTAAGAGATTGTCAGAATTCGTTAAGTTACTTAAAACTGTTCAGAGATTTGAGATACTTCCATATCACACACTTGGCGTATTCAAGTGGCATGACCTTGGTGTAAAATACGAATTAGAGGATGTTATGCCTCCAACTAAGGAACAGATAGAAAGAGCAGACAGCATACTGCACACAGGGGATTATACAGGATATAAGAACTAATAATATGATGTATGTGTCAAAAGTATAAAAGTCGTTTCTGCTTGCGGAAAAAGACTTTTTATTTGGGACACTCACATCATATTAGAATAAGGTGATATTCTATGAATAAAGAGGAATTAACACATTTATTAGAAAAAGTAGCCTCAGGTGATATATCGCCTGAGGAGGCGGCGAATAATATACGTCTTAAGTCATATACAGACCTTGGCTTCGCAAAGGTAGATACATCCCGTGAATTAAGACAGGGGATGTCAGAGGTCATATACGGTAAGAGCAAAACTAAAAAGCAGATAGCAGCTATAGTTGATGAAATGCTTAAGGAACATGAGAAAACTATTCTTATAACAAGAATGAAGAAAAAGGCAGCAGAGTATGTTGGCAGAAAGTATGACTTAAGATATGATAAGTTATCAAAGATAGGCATTATCGGAGATATGCCGCCTAAGGATGGTATAGGAAAAATAATGGTTGCAACGGGCGGAACAAGTGACATTCCGGTTGCTGAGGAAGCTGCGCTTACAGCAGAGGCGTATGGCAATGAAGTAGTACGCCTGTATGATGTTGGTGTTGCTGGTATGCACAGGCTTATGAGCCACAGCAGTGATATTATGGAGGCAAGAGTTATAATAGCAATAGCCGGCATGGAGGGAGCGCTTGCAAGCGTTATAGGAGGAATGGCTGACTGTCCTGTTATCGCAGTTCCGACAAGTGTTGGTTATGGTGCTAACTTTGGTGGTCTTTCAGCGCTTTTATCTATGCTTAATTCATGTGCCAGTGGAGTGAGCGTGGTTAATATAGATAATGGTTTTGGAGCCGGATATCTGGCTAGTATGATTAATCATCAGAGGTAATTAGAAAATCCATCACTGTGAGGTTCATGGTGGTGGATTATTTTTGTATGATTATTATAAAATAACGATAAAAAAATACATAATGTATTTAATTTTAGCATATTATATGATAAAATATGTTAAAAGAGGTGACGGTTATGGATAATATGTATTATTTATTGAATGTTACAGTAGCTGGTGTTAAGTGCATCGAGGAGGAAATAAGGCTTGATTTTTATAAAAAAATAGTCAACCAGAAATTTGATGCAGATAAATACAGAATAAAAGCTATATATGGGGAAAATGGTTCAGGTAAGTCCGCAATTATTACCGCAGTTAAAATATTTCAGGATATTATATGTAATAGCCAATACTTAAGTGAGTCCAAAAATCAGAAGTTATTAGATGAGCTGATTAATAAAAAGACACAACATTATAAGTTTAAGTGTGAGTTTTTATGCAGGTTGGAAAAGGATAATATTATATTTGCATATGAATTACAATTAAAGAAAAATGAAAGCGGACTATATGAAATAGTATATGAAAAATTATCAGAAAGAAGTGGTAATTATTCTAATAGCAGGTATAAAAGTATATACGAAGTTAGTAATGGTAAGTTAATATTTGTCAATGCACAGAATGAAAATTATTCAATGATTGAAAAAATGACTTATAATCTTTTAGGTAAAAGTTCATTTCTTAATATATATTTTTTTAATTTCAATAATTTTAACAAAGATACTGTTACAGATAGTACAAGAATATATGTCAGAGTGTGCATATGTATGGTTTTGGCATTTATAATAAAAGTATATTTAGATGAAGAAGACAAGCATGAATTGTATTTTATAAAAAAAGTTTTTAGTGAGAGAATAAAAAACGACAATAATTATATATCAGAAAATGTATTAGAAATAATGGACAGTTTAAGTGTTACAGACAGCATTATTCCTAAAAATAATTTTGATATATACGTGGAGAAGATTAATAATTTAACTGCTTTCCTTCGTATTTTTAAACATGATTTGAAGTCCATAGAGATAGATAAAAAAGATGATGGAGATAATTACAGGTGTGACCTTAATCTTAATTATGGTGATTATTTAATCAATAAAGAATTTGAGAGTACAGGAATTAAGAAATTAATTAAATTGTATGATTGTTTTGATGCAGCAAGTAAATATGGAATCGTATTTATAGATGAAATGGATTCTAATTTAAATGATGTGTATTTATGTAAAATTATAGAATATTTTATGTATTATGGAAAAGGGCAGTTGTGTTTTACTACACATAATCTGGACCCGATGTCAGTGCTTAAAGAAAACAAGTATTCCATAGATTTTCTTTCAAGTGATAATAAGCTTGTATCGTGGGTTTCTAAGGGAAATGCAACACCGGATAATTATTTTAAAAATGGAATGATAGAAAATATACCATTTAATATAGATGCAACTGATTTTATAGGAGTATTTGGGGAGTAAAGTTATATGGCAATACAACTGATATTATGTGTTGAAACTAATAAAAAAGCAGACACGGACAGCAAATATATATTTGAAACTATAAGATATTATTATAATGTTGATAATAGTGTAAAGTTAAGTAAAATATATATGGGGACAAAAACAAAGTATAATTCAAAAGAAGTTTTAAAGGAAATTAAACAAAAGAAGTCAATGTTTTCTCATGGCAGCAGCATGGTTATATATTGTATTGATACAGACCAGTATGAAAAAAATCCTAATCATAAAAAAGAATATGATGAAATTCAAAAATATTGTGAACATGAGAATTATGAAATGGTATGGTTTTGTCATGATGTTGAAGAGGTCTTTATAGGATATAAAGTATCTGATTCAGATAAAACTAAAAAGGCAGCAGAATTTGTAAAAAAGAATATTGTTAAGAATGTCAATTATAAAAAGCTTTCAAGTGATAAACTAATAAAAAATACAAGTAATATGCTGCTTGTTTTTGATAAATATTTACAGCGAAAATAAGCGTTAATCAGATAAAAATACAGAAGTGAGGATTAATATTTAATATGTCAGATACAACGAATCTTGGAGAAGGAAGTATAGGCTCACTACTTGCAAAGCTGGCTGTTCCGGCAGTTGTAGCGCAGGTGGTAAATCTTTTATACAATATAGTAGACAGAATATATATAGGCCATATTCCTGACATAGGTGCGAGTGCATTAACAGGTGTTGGATTATTCACACCTATACTTATGCTTATCAATGCATTTGCAATGTTAGCAGGTTCAGGTGGAGCTCCTAGAGCAGCTATATATATGGGGAAGAAGGATAATGAAACTGCACAGAAAATAATGGGAAACTGTTTTTCGTTTCTTATGATATGCGCAGTTGCGCTTACGGTCATATTCTATGCGGCAGCACCAACACTTCTTGTATGGTTTGGTGCAAGTAGTGCAACACTAACGTATGCGGTGTCATATGCAAGAATATATATACTTGGAAGTATATTTGTTGTTATTGTATTAGGCATGAATCTTTTTATAACAACGCAGGGCTTTGCGAAGATAAGTATGCTTACAACGGTAATAGGTGCGGTCATTAACATAGTACTTGATCCAATATTTATATTCGTATTCGGAATGGGAGTGAAGGGTGCAGCGCTAGCGACTATTATAAGCCAGGCTGTAGGTGCGGTATGGATATTACGCTTCCTTACCGGTAATAAAACAATATTAAAGCTTAAAATGAGTGATTTAAGGTTAAAGGGCAGTATAATAGGTCCATGTCTTGCACTTGGAATATCAAGCTTTGTTATGTTGTCAACAGAGAGTATTCTTTCTATAAGCTTTACATCAAGTCTGTCAAAGTTTGGTGGGGATATGGCAGTTGGAGCCATGACTATCATTACAAGTACCAACCAGCTTGTTGTCATGCCAGTACAGGGAATATGTCAGGGGGCACAGCCCATTATAAGTTATAACTATGGTGCCAATAAAAAGGACAGAGTTAAGAAAGCATTTTTTCTGCAGTTTAAAATATGCGTAATATTTACATGTATAAGCTGGCTTGTAATGATGTTGTTCCCACAGATATTTGCAGGAATGTTTACAGCAGATGCTAGTCTGGTAAGCTATACATCATGGGCACTGCGCATATATATGGCAGGAATCTTTGCACTTGGCTTCCAGGTAAGCTGTCAGCAGGGCTTTATGGCGCTTGGACAGGCAAAGGTAAGTCTTGTTATGGCGTGCTTAAGAAAGCTGATTCTGCTGATTCCGCTTATATTTACGTTACCATTGCTGCTTTCAGATAAGGTGTTTGCAGTATTCTTAGCAGAGCCGGTCAGCGATATCATAGCGGCGATAGTAACAACAACAGTATTTATGACGAAGTTTAACGGTATACTTGAACATAAGAAATAACAAATATATTAATTATATCATCTATTATGTCCTGACAGAACAAAAAGGAGCAGCATAACTTGTTAAAACAGTATAAAAATCTTGTCACCAGTGCACAAAATATTGATAAGAACATAACATAGGATTATATTCTGGTCATAAAGAAACAACAAGAATTATTCGGTATCGATAAAAACTTATCGTATAAAAATAATAATCAGGAGGTTTTATTATGGCTAGAAGGAAGTTTATTAACGCAAAGTTAAAGGGATATAATGAGTTACAGGAAATACTTGTAGAAGATGGAGTGTTTAAAAAGATTGCACCATCTATTGAAGTTGCTGCTGACTGTGAGGTAGAAGATCTTGGAGGTAAGCTTACATTGCCACCATATGTAGATCCACATATTCATCTTGATTATGTATTCACAGCAAGAAAGCAGGGAGCTACGAATGGAACAGGTACTTTGTTTGAAGGAATACAAAGATGGAGTGAAACCAAGTCGGATCTTACTATAGATGAGATAAAGGCAAGAGCCATAAAGGCAGTTAAGATGGAAGTATCACATGGTGTACAGTATATCAGGACACATGCAGATGTAACAGATCCTAACCTTACAGCACTCAAGGCGTTGCTTGAGTTAAAGGAAGAGCTGAAGGACATAGTAACTATCCAGATAGTTTCTTTCCCACAGGAGGGTATGTACTCATATAAGGATGGAGATAAGCTTGTTGAAGAGGGACTTAAGATGGGTGCCGATTGTGTTGGTGGTATACCACATTTTGAGTATTGCAGGGAGTTTGGTGAGAAGTCAATACATAAGGTTGTTGAACTTGCAGTTAAGTATGATAAGCTTATTGATGTTCATTGTGATGAAAGCGATGATCATATGAGCAGATTTGTAGAGCTTCTTACAGCACTTTCAATAGTTGAAGGAATCGGACCTAAGACAACAGCAAGCCACACCTGTTCACTTGGCTCTGTTGATAACAGCTATGCATTCAGAATGATGAAGAACTTTAAAAAGTCAGGTCTTAACTTTATATCCTGCCCAACAGAGAATATATATCTTCAGGGCAGACAGGATACTTATCCTAAGAGAAGAGGTCTTACAAGGGTTAAGGAGTTATATGAAAATGGCATAAATGTATGCTTTGCACAGGATTCTATACAGGATCCATGGTATCCAGCTGGCAACGGCAATCTTATGAATGTCCTTGATAATGGTATTCATATCGCACAGATGATGTCGTTTGAGGAGATGGATAACTGTCTTGATCTTATAACAGTGAATGGTGCTAAGACTATGAACATATCAGAACAATATGGTATTGAAGCAGGAAAACCAGCCAACTTTATTGTAGTTGATGCTAAAAGCGAGTTTGAAGCAGTATGTGAAAGAGCTGATGTAGTGGCAAGCATCCGTGATGGAGAATATCTGTTCAAGAAGGCTCCCATACAGTATGAGGCTTTGAGTGATTTTATGGCAAAGTAAGAGAGAATGATAGTTAATGTTAATGAATTCATAGTTGATAAAGTGGAATTATAATGTGTAACAAACAGATTAGATTAGTTTAATTGTAAGCCAATCTAATCTGTTTTTTGATGTTTTATGATATATAAATAATGCAAAAAGGACTTTTGACCACGACATCAAATATATGTTAATATACAATACATGAACGTTTTATATCGCATAGGATTAAAGTTTGACAGGAGAGAAAAAATGTTTGAATGTAAAGATCTATTAACATTGCCATCTATGGCACAGGCGAGAATAATCGCTGGTAAGAGTGGATTGTCTAACAGTATAAGATGGGTATATAAGCCGGAAAATATGAATTTTGCCAAGTGGGTCAAAGGTCAGGAGCTTCTTATAATAAGTACTCCGGTTATTCAGAGTGAAGATTTCAATCTGCCGCTTGTTATTAAAAAAGCAAATAAGCTTAATATGTCGGGAGCACTGCTTCTGACAGGTGATAAGTATATAGCCAGCATAGACAGCAGTGTAGTATCGTATGCGAATCTTAATAATTTTCCGATATTTGTTATATCTGGAGAGATTCCACTTGTAGATATATTTGAAGAAATCGGACATGCAATAGCATATAATAAGAACGCGGATGTCCTTAGTGATGATATTCTGTCAGGAATTATATTTGGCAAGAATATAAATGCAGATGCATTTGCAATGAAATTTGCGGAAGCTGGTTATGATGTAAGTGGGAAAAACCGCATGTTCACGATAAATATTCACAGCGATTGCAGAATAGAAGAATATGATTATGATACAATTATCAGTAAAGTGAAAAATGAATTTAATGTAAGAAATATAAATGCATTGTTATCAAGATATGGCAACAATATTGTCGGGTGTTTTCAGAACGTAGATAAAACGGCAGCAGTCAGTAATGCTGAAGGTAATGTGTCAGATAACAATATTTCAGATAGTAGTATATCAGAGATTAATCCAGTCAACTTATCTGTGAAAAATATACACAACACTGATATAGATATAGAGGATGAATTGGATGAAAAAGAAGTGCTGGATAAGATTTATAATAGTTTATCAGAGTACATAAATAGTATAGGCTGCGATATAAAGATTATTATGGGAGTTGGCCGTGCATATGATGGAATAGGAGATTTGCAGAAGAGTTTTACAGAGGCATCAAGGTGCGTGATTCTTTCAGAAAAGATGAATATGTCAGGCAGGGTATTCTGGTATGAGCAGATGGGAATATATAATCTGTTTTCGGAACTGGCAGATAATAAGGTTATGCAGGAATTCGTAGATAGTACGCTTGGAGTTATTATTGAATATGACAGAAATAATAATTCTAATCTGCTGGAAACACTTAAAGCATATTTATGGAATAATAACAGTCTTATTCATGCATCTGAACAGTTGTACACCCATAGAAATACTGTTAAGTATAGAATGCAGCGTGTAAGCCAGTTGACGGGCAGGAATTTTGACGATGCCATAACCAGGCTTGAGTATATGAATGCAATTATATGTATGGAAATCAGTTGAGTTTTTATAAATATTAATAGGGGATGATATAATGAAAGAGATAGAGAAGGCAAAAGCAGGGTATCTGTACGATGCTAACAATGATGAGGAAATAATTAAAAAACGTCTTATATGTGCTGACTTGTGTTATGAATACAATAGCTGCAGACCATCAGAGCTTGATAAGCAAAAGGAAATAATGAGAAAAATATTAGGTAAAAATGGTCATATAGAGGGTGATTTTTTAATAACACAACCATTTCACTGTGATTATGGAAATATATCAATAGGGAATAATTTCTATACGAATTATAACTGTTCAATTCTTGATGGAACCATGGTTACATTTGGAGATAATGTGTTCATAGCACCGAATTGTGTATTTTCAACAGCAGGACATGCACTTGATGCTGTTCAGAGAGCGGAAGGTCTGGAGATAGCATGGCCTATTACAATAGGAAATGATGTATGGATAGGAGCTAACGTAAGTGTACTGCCGGGAGTTACTATTGGAGATGGAACGGTTATAGGAGCTGGAAGTGTGGTTAATAAGGATATACCATCTGGTGTTGTTGCGGCAGGTAATCCATGCAGAGTTATAAGAAAAATAACAGAAGATGACAAACATAAGTATAAAATGTATGTTGAACATTAATCCGTTTTGTGCTATGAGTACAAATGAATCATAATTAATTTGTTTCTTAATGATATAAATTAAGTTAATAAAATTTTAGCTGTTGAAGCATATAAAGATGGGTGATATATTACACTCATAGACAGGAAACAACATAAATATAACATATTAAGAAGCAAAGGGGCTTTAGCTGGTGACGACTGGCAGAAGCCCCTTTGTTGTACATTTAAGGAGATATTTAAGTCTTCAGCAAAATATTATGTTAAATAACCTGTCAGAAAAAAAGATTATTTCCAATACATTATAATTATTAAATGTTGTATGTATATGGCGATATTCTAAAAACATCAGGATATAACAAAAGTTACACAAAAAACAGGAGGAATGATTATGAGTTATGGTCTTATAGCGGTAATTATAGTAATCGGTATTGTAATCGGTGCTATAGCTACTAAAAAATGCGAACCTTTTTTGATAGCGGGTTCAATAATAGGAGCTTTATTCTTATATAAACAGAATTTTATAACAGAGTGGGTGGCAACACTTGAAGAGGTCATGAGTGCAGAAGCATATCTGATACTTGTATGTGGCTTGTTTGGAAGTATTATAGCACTGCTTACAGCATCTAAAGGACATTTTGGTTTTGCCAAGATTGTATCTAAAATATGTAACAGTGAAAGAAAGACATTATTTACAACATTTATACTTGGTGTAATCATATTTATAGATGATTATCTTAATGTATTGTCAATTGGAACGGCTATGAAAAAGGTGTATGATAAAGTAAAGGTACCAAGAGAGGCACTTGCCTATCTTCTTGACAGTACAGGTTCACCAGTATGTGTTATGTTCCCATTTTCTTCGTGGGCAGCATATTTCGGGGCAATATTCTTTGCACAGGAAAGTGTGCAGGCACTTGGTGCAAAGACATGGATGGGAGCATATATTAAAGCAATCCCATTCTGTGTGTATCCTATAGTTGCACTTCTTATAGTTATTCTTTTTTCAGCAGGTCTGTTTCCTAAGCTTGGTGGAATGAAGAAAGCGTATGACAGAGTTGCAGCAACTGGTAAGGTGTACAGTGATGCAAGTAAGAAGTATAATATGGATGATGCAGAAGGTGAGCAGGATGGTAATATCCTTAACTTCCTTATACCTATGCTTGTGCTTGTAGTAGTTGCATGTGTAACAGGTAATCTTGTAGTAGCACAGGTTATATGTCTTGCAGTTACATTAGTTATGTATCTTGCAGAAAAGCTTATGACATTTACAGAATACTGGGATAACTTTGTAAAAGGTTTTGCAGATATGTTACCTATAATCATTCTTCTTATAGCTGCACTTACTTTCCAGACTATAGCAAGCAACATGCAGATGACAGAATTCTTTATAGATTTAACACAGCCTATATTATCAGCTAAGATATTCCCTATGTTAGCATTTATCATAACAGGTATATTAGCATTTATGATTGCTAATGCATGGGGTGTATGTACACTTGTGGCACCAGTATTACTTCCACTTGGTGCAAGTGTAGGTGCTAACGCAATACTTATTATGGCGGCTATCCTTTCAGGATGTGCATTTGGTAATCATGCATGCTTCTACTGTGATACAACAGTTCTTGCTTCGCAGGGCTCAGGTATTGATAATTTCGACCATGCAGTGTCACAGCTTCCATATGTGCTTATAGGTGCGGCAGTGAGTATTGTATGTTTCCTTGTTCTTGGTTTTGTATACTAGATAATAAAAACATGCATGTAATATAGATTCAAAATATAAAGACAGAAAAAATATAATGCAATACTTCTGAAATAAAGTTATGGATATTAATAAATAATATATTCATATACATGTGAATGAGGGATACTTATAAAATAAAAGGGATATATAAATATATAGGTTAAAAGCTTTAAGACTGATATTGAAAAAATCAGACAAAAAGAAAATCTTGGATAGGAGGCAGTTATGAGTGATGATAACAAATATGTAATAACAATAGCCAGACAGTTTGGCAGTCTTGGAAGACCGATAGCTAAGATGATGAGCGAGAAGCTTGGTATAGAATATTACGACAGGGATATAGTGGAACAGGCAGCAAAAAAATTAAATCTTCCTGTATCGCATATAGATGAACTTGAAGAAAAGGTTAAAAAGACAAGTAAGAATTCTTATATGAGGATGATGTATCCACTTGGTACTGAATCAAGTACCGAACAGGATAATATATTTGAAGCACAACAGAATATTATGAGATTTCTTGTAGAAAGAGAAAGTTGTATTATAGTAGGACGTTGTTCAGATTTTGTGTTATCAGATGAACCTAATGCAATACACATATACATATATGCACCTTATGAGGAACGTGTTAAGAATTGTGTCAAGGATCTTAATCTTACAGAGGCAGATGCCAAGAAGATGATAAGGTCAGTAGATGAGGCAAGGGATGATTATCATATGCATTATGCTGGATTTCTTCCATCTGACCCTAAGCATAAGAATATTATGGTTGACAGCAGTGTACTAGGTGTAGAGGGAACAGCAGATTTTCTTGTCGATTTTATAAGAAGAAAGTTCGGGCTTAAGACATATACGTTAAGCTGACAGGATATTCAGTTAATCTGGTAGGGTAAGAATATTTAAAATGTACATTAAATCATATGTAAGTCGGTTGTAAAATAAGTGAAACAGGTTGTCTGTACTATAAATGTATGGATGACCTGTTTTTTATATTGTCAAAATGATAATTGCCTGCTGGAGTGTGAAAGAATTTGAATAAGATTGATTGAAAAGAAAAATCTAAGGCAAAGTTTCTAAGGTGGGGATTGTATACAAAATATCATAAATGGGTATAATTACACATAAAATGCATATAAAAATTTAATAAACTATACAAAATGCATAAAAATAGTTATGAATATTTGTGAATGATGGTGATTGATTATGAATGAGTATGGAGTTATTATAATAGTAACTTAAAGGTACGTGACCAGAAAGGAGGAATAGAAAGTGATATATACAGTAACATTTAATCCATCGTTAGATTATATAGTTTCAGTTGATGATTTTACACTTGGCATGACGAACAGAACAAGCAGTGAGCAGATACTTGCCGGAGGTAAAGGTATTAATGTTTCCATTGTTTTAAAAAATCTTGGGCTTGATAACACAGCACTTGGTTTTGTCGCAGGGTTTACAGGTGATGAGATAAGTGAGAGGCTTAAGTGTGCCGGCATCAATACAGATTTCATAAAAGTAGCGAAAGGATTATCAAGAATTAATCTTAAGTTAAAGTCCATAGATGGAACAGAGATTAATGGCAGAGGACCAGATATTACACAGGAGAATGTCGAGGAGCTTAAGAAAAAGCTTGAAGCACTTAAGACAGGTGATGTTTTAGTACTTGCAGGAAGTATACCTTCATGTATTCCGGATGATATATATAAGAATATTATGAAGCTTCTCGATGACAAGGGCGTTATGATAGTTGTTGATGCAACAAGCAGTCTTCTTATGAATGTACTTGAATATAAGCCATTTCTTATAAAGCCTAACCAGCATGAATTAGGAGATATATTTGGGGTAAAGCTTACTACAAGGGAAGCGGTTATACCTTACGCCAGAAAGTTAAAGGATAAGGGAGCTGTGAATGTGCTTATATCAATGGGCGGCAGGGGAGCAGTACTTGTTGCAGATGATGGTAAGGTATATATAGCGGATGCACCAAAGGGAACACTTAAGAATTCAGTCGGAGCAGGGGATTCGATGGTTGCCGGCTTCATAACAGGATGGTTATCTACACATAATTATGCCAATGCATTTAAAATGGGAATAGCAGCCGGAAGTGCAAGTGCATTTTCTGATAATCTTGCAACTAAGGACGAGGTGGATAATCTGTTTGACAGGATTGAGATTGAGCAGGCAGACTAGAAGTAAATGCAGGATTATAAGATGTTGTATATTTATGCTGGATATATTAACTATAGATAAATGCGGCAATAAATAGAATATAATAAAAGTATGTAGTATATAGAAATGATGTATAAAGAACAGAAAATATTACATTAATAAAAAATCAAAAGATTGGAGGAAACTATATGAGGATTACAGAACTTTTGAAGCCAGAAAGCATAGACCTTAATGCAGCACCTAAGGACAAGAATGATACTATAAGACAGGCAGTTGCACTTATGGCAAAGAGCGGCAATATAAGTAATATTGAAGCTTACACTAAGCAGGTTATGGCAAGAGAAGAAGAAAGTACAACGGGCGTTGGTGAAGGAATAGCTATTCCACATGGCAAGTGTGATGCAGTTACAAGACCGGGACTTGCAGCCATGATTATAAGAGATGGAGTTGACTATGATTCACTTGATGGTGAACCTGTCAATGTACTTTTCCTTATAGCAGCACCTAACACTAAGGATA
Organism: Eubacterium sp. CAG:252; assembly: GCA_000436535.1. Classification (GTDB taxonomy): domain Bacteria; phylum Bacillota; class Clostridia; order Lachnospirales; family Lachnospiraceae; genus Lachnospira. The sequence continues at coordinate 24,594 of FR886299.1, forward strand.
ATGTACATCTTGATGTACTCAGCAAGCTGTCAGTGCTTCTTATGGATGAGGACTTTACAGCAGCATTAAAGGCAGCAAAGACGACCGATGAGTTTCTTAAGGTTATAGATGATGCGGACAAAGAGAGTCAGGATATAGATGAAAGACTTGAGGATACAGCTAAAGAACCAGCTAAGATACTTGCAGTTACATCCTGCCCAACTGGAATAGCCCATACTTATATGGCAGCGGAAGGTCTTGAAAAGGCAGCTAAGAAGCTTGGCTGTTCGGTAAAGATTGAAACAAGAGGTTCTGGTGGTGCTAAAAATGTACTTACAGAACAGGAGATAGCTTCGGCAGACTGCATAATAGTTGCAGCAGATGCCAAGGTTCCTATGGAAAGATTTGCAGGAAAGAAAGTAATAGAATGTCAGGTATCAGATGGTATTAATAAGGCAGAAGAACTTATAAAAAGAGCTATGGAGGGTGATGCACCTGTATATGAAGCTCATAGTTCAGATGGAAGTGGAGGCTCAGCAGCCTCTGCCAATAAAGGCAAGTCAGGTGGCGTAGGACATCAGATATATATGCAGCTTATGAATGGTGTTTCTCATATGCTTCCTTTTGTAGTTGGCGGTGGTATCCTGATAGCTATAGCATTTCTTATAGATGGACTTAATGTTGATATGAACAGTCTGTCAGAGGCTGAACGTGCTAATTTTGGTACGATTACACCAGTTGCAGCTATGTTTAAGACTATCGGTGGTGCAGCATTTGGCTTTATGTTACCAGTTCTTGCAGGATTTATAGCCATGGCGATAGGTGACAGACCAGCACTTGCGCTTGGTTTCGTAGGAGGCTATATAGCAGCCAACGGTAAGTCAGGCTTCCTTGGTGCACTTGTAGCAGGCTTTGTAGCAGGTTATATTATCGTTGGACTTAGAAAGCTGTGTGACAAGCTTCCAGAAGCACTTGAAAAGATAGCACCGGTGCTTATATATCCAGTTGTTGGTATACTTGTGATAGGACTTGGTATGACTTACGTCATAGAGCCAGTTATGGGAGCTATTAATACAGGACTTAATTCATTCCTTGTAAGTATGGGAAGTTCAAGCAGGGTTATATTAGGCTTTATACTTGCAGCTATGATGGCTATTGATATGGGCGGTCCATTCAACAAGGCGGCATATGTGTTTGGTACAGCAGCAATAGCTTCAGGTAATTACGATATTATGGCATCCGTTATGATAGGCGGTATGGTTCCACCTTGTGCGATAGCACTTGCAACTATACTGTTTAAGAATAAGTTTACAAAGGAAGAAAGAGAAGCAGGACCAACTAATTTTATTATGGGACTTGCATTTATAACAGAAGGCGCAATACCTTATGCGGCAGCAGACCCGCTTCACGTTATACCAGCGTGTCTTATAGGCTCAGGTATAGCAGGCGCTATAAGTATGATATTCAGGTGTACACTTATGGCACCTCACGGCGGAATATTCGTATTCCCTGTAGTAGGCAATCCACTCTACTATGTACTTGCACTTGTTGTAGGAACTATTGTTTCAACATTTCTTCTTGGAGTTCTTAAGAAGAAGGTAGAGTAATGACTTAGAATAATGACGGGTTATAAGGCATTAATTAATAATTGA
>FR886300.1:0-2424 GCA_000436535.1 Eubacterium sp. CAG:252
AGTCTTAGTGAGAGCGCAGTAGGAATAATAGAAGGAAACACACATAAGCTTACAGCAACAGTCCTTCCAGAGAACACAACAGACAGTAAGAGTGTAAGCTGGAGCAGTAACAATGAAGCAGTTGCAACAGTATCTGAGGATGGAACAATAACAGCCAAGAGTGCCGGAACAGCCGTAATCACAGCAACAAGCACAAACGGAAAGACCGCAGGCTGTACAGTAACAGTAAGCAAGAAAGAGATACCTATTGTAGATGTTGCACTTAACAGGACAAGCGCGACAATTACAGAAGGAGATATATTAAACTTAACAGCAACAGTACTTCCAGAGAATACAACAGAGTCTAAAAACATAGGCTGGAGTAGCAGCAACAACGATATAGCTACGGTTGACTCAACAGGAAAAGTAACAGCAAAGCAGGCTGGAACAGTTGTAATCACAGCAACAAGTTCAAACGGAAAGACCGCAAGCTGTACAATAACTGTAGAAAAGAAGGAAATACCTATCACAGAAGTTGTTCTTAATAAGACAAGTGCAGCTGTTGATGAGGGTGAAACAATAAAATTAATTGCTACTGTATATCCGGAAAATACAACTAATGGAAAGAGTATTAAATGGAGCAGCAATAATAACACTGTAGTCACAGTTGACCTTATGGGAAATGTAACAGCCAAAAAAGCAGGAACAGCCATAATTACGGCAACAAGTGAAAATGGTGTCAGCGCAAGCTGTACAATAACAGTCAACAAGAGAGATACATATACAGGTTTAAGAGATGTTAATGGTAAGTTGACATATTTTAACAACGGCAATGTAGATACAACATACACAGGTCTTGTGGATTATGAAGATAGTACATATTATGTAAGAAATGGTGTTGTAGACATAACATACACAGGTTTTGCAGATTATGAGGATGACAGATATTATATAAGTGAAGGTGTTGTAGATACAGAATATACAGGTCTTGTTCAGGATGGCGATGACTGGTTATATGTTGAAAATGGCAAGGTTAATTCCGATTATACAGGACTTACTTATTACAATGATGTGTGGTTCTATATAACAAATGGAAAGATAAACTGGGGATATACAGGACTTGTATATTACAATGATATATGGTTCTATGTATCAGGCGGAATGATAGACTGGAATTATGCAGGACTTGTATATTACAACGATGTATGGTTTTATGTATCAGGTGGAATGATTGGCTGGGATTACACAGGTCTTGCATATTTTGCCGATACATGGTTCTATATCTCAAACGGAATGTTAGACTGGAATTATCTTGGACTTACATATTACAATGATATGTGGTTTGTTATTTCAGGAGGAACGATTAACTGGAGTTATATGGGACTTGTATATTATAATGATATATGGTTCTATGTATCAGGAGGTACAATTAACTGGGATTATGAAGGTCTTATATACTACAGGGATACATGGTTCTATGTATCTGGTGGCTGTGTCGACTGGACAACAGCAGTTATAGAGTATAATGGAAATAAATTCTACATACAGGATGGCATGGTAGACTGGAACTTCTCAGGAACAATCGATTATAAAGGTTATACATACCACATTGTTGGCGGAATGGTAGTTTAAAGTATAATCTGTTAAGAAAAGAGGTATGATATGCACAGAAGAAAATTATTAAAAAAAGCATTGGCTGCATTTCTTGCAGTTAATCTTATAGTTACATCTTCATCAATGGCATTTGCCGGAAATAATGATAATAATAGTGCAGATGTGAATTATGAGAATGAAACAACCGATACAGGTTCACGTTATGTTGCAACAGGTTATAGGCAATTAGATGAAGAATATCAGATAATTCCAGATGTTCTCAGTAATGATAATTCTAGTATAGATGGAATGGACATTACAAAGGCAGCTACATATCCGGCTGCCTATAGAACAGAAAATCTTCCTGCTGTAAGAGACCAGGGAATATATGGTGTATGCTGGTCATTTTCAACAATATCATTAATAGAAACTAATCTTATAAAGAAAAATCTTGCTTCTAGTGATATTGATTTATCAGAATTACATCTTGTGAATTACACATATAACTGTGTTAATGACCCTTTGGGCGGACTTGAAGGCGATGTTAACAAGTTTGATACATCATATGGTTCTGTAATGCAGTATGGTGGCAATGTCGAGATGGCAGCTAACTCACTTCTTGACTGGGAAGGTGCTGTTAATGAGAAAGTTGTTCCTTATACTATAGATTATATAAGACAGGTTGAAAATGAGCAGTTAGATGATTCACTTGCATATGGAAAAGATGTTGCACATGTACAGAATTTCTACAGAGTGAACATAACCAGCAGGGATGATGTCAAGAAAGCAGTTATGGATTATGGTGCTGTTTCAATATCATACTGGTCTGACCAGAGCAGTGACTGGAGTACA
>FR886300.1:2447-5996 GCA_000436535.1 Eubacterium sp. CAG:252
ACTGGAGTACAGATAATTACAATAGTTCTACTGCGGCGTACTATTGTCCAAATGCTTACACATCTAATCATGCCGTTACTATTGTAGGCTGGGATGATGATTATTCAGCAGATAATTTTGCAACAACACCAGATGGTAATGGTGCATGGATAGTAAGAAATAGTTGGGGCAGTTATTATGGTAAGGAAGGATATTTCTATCTTTCTTATTATGACAAGTCTATATATACAGTAGGTTATGCGCTTGAAGCAGAGCTTTCAGATAACTATGACAATAATTATCAGTATGATGGTGCAATGCTTTATGGATATATGGGATATGGTGGTTCTAATAAATATGCCAACATATTTGAAGCTAAAGCTAATCAGGATGGAAGTGAGAATATAAAGGCAGTTTCATTTATGACAGGACGTTCTACTAATCTTAATTATACAGTAAGTATATATACTAATCTTACAGATGAAACTAATCCTGAAAGTGGAACATTAGCAGCACAGAAAAGCGGAATAACAACATATGACGGAACATATACGGTTAATCTTGACAGTCCGGTAGAAATTAATGAAGGTAATAAGTTCTCAGTTGTTGTAGAAGTTAGGAATGCTTCAGGTAAAACATCATATTTGGCATATGAACGCAGTATGCAGTCAGGCAGGGCAGGATATTGGTGTACAGCTTCTGCTAAGGAAAATCAGAGTTTTATAGCTACCCCATATGGATATTGGGACGACTTTGGTAAGGCACGGTCATGCAATTTTATTATTAAAGCATTTACAGACAATGAAACACAGACGCCAGTGGTTGAGGTTGAGAGTGTAAGCCTTAATAAGTCAGAAATGACATTAACAGAGGGCAAAAGTGAAACATTAGCTGCAACTGTTACACCTGAAAATGCAGAAAATAAGAGCATTACATGGAGTAGCAACAATGAAGCAGTAGCAACAGTAGATGTTAATGGAACAGTAACAGCCAAGAGCGCCGGAACAGCAGTGATCACAGCGACAAGCACAAACGGAAAGAGCGCAGGCTGTACAGTAACAGTAGAAAAGAAGCAGATACCAGTCACAGAAGTACGTCTTAGCGAAAGTACAGTTGGAATAGTAGAAGGAAGTACATATAAACTTACAGCGACAGTACTGCCAGAGAACACAACAGATAGTAAAAATGTAAGCTGGAGCAGCAATAATGAAGCAGTAGCAACAGTAGATGCTAATGGAACAGTAACAGCCAAGAGTGCCGGAACAGCAGTGATCACAGCGACAAGCACAAACGGAAAGAGCGCAGGCTGTACAGTAACAGTAGAAAAGAAGCAGATACCAGTCACAGAAGTACGTCTTAGCGAAAGTACAGTTGGAATAGTAGAAGGAAGTACATATAAACTTACAGCGACAGTACTGCCAGAGAACACAACAGATAGTAAGAGTGTAAGCTGGAGCAGCAGTAACAGCGAAGTAGCAACAGTAGATGCTAACGGAACAGTAACAGCAAAGAGAGCCGGAACAGCGGTAATCACAGCAACAAGTACAAACGGAAAGACAGCAGGCTGTACAGTAACAGTAAGCAAAAAAGAGATACCAATCACAGAGATAAGTCTTGATAAGAGCAGTGCAACGCTTACAGAGGGAGAAACAACAACTCTTGTAGCGACAGTGCTTCCAGAGAACACAACATATGGAAAGAGTGTTAAGTGGAGCAGCAGTAACGTGGCAGTAGCAACAGTAGACATTATGGGCAAGGTAACAGCCAAGAGTGCCGGAACAGCCATAATCACAGCAACAAGTGAGAATGGAAAGACAGCAAGCTGTACAATTACTGTTAACAAGAAGGATACCAATATAACAATTACAGAAGTACGTCTTAACAAGAGTACAGAAACGCTTACAGAAGGAGATACAACAACACTTACAGCGACAGTGCTTCCAGAGAACACAACATATGGAAAGAGTGTTAAGTGGAGCAGCAGTAACGTGGCAGTAGCAACAGTAGACATTATGGGCAAGGTAACAGCCAAGAGTGCCGGAACAGCAGTGATCACAGCGACAAGCACAAACGGAAAGAGCGCAGGCTGTACAGTAACAGTAGAAAAGAAGCAGATACCAGTCACAGAAGTACGTCTTAGCGAAAGTACAGTTGGAATAGTAGAAGGAAGTACATATAAACTTACAGCGACAGTACTGCCAGAGAACACAACAGATAGTAAGAGTGTAAGCTGGAGCAGCAGTAACAGCGAAGTAGCAACAGTAGATGCTAACGGAACAGTAACAGCAAAGAGAGCCGGAACAGCGGTAATCACAGCAACAAGTACAAACGGAAAGACAGCAGGCTGTACAGTAACAGTAAGCAAAAAAGAGATACCAATCACAGAGATAAGTCTTGATAAGAGCAGTGCAACGCTTACAGAGGGAGAAACAACAACTCTTGTAGCGACAGTGCTTCCAGAGAACACAACATATGGAAAGAGTGTTAAGTGGAGCAGCAGTAACGTGGCAGTAGCAACAGTAGACATTATGGGCAAGGTAACAGCCAAGAGTGCCGGAACAGCCATAATCACAGCAACAAGTGAGAATGGAAAGACAGCAAGCTGTACAATTACTGTTAACAAGAAGGATACCAATATAACAATTACAGAAGTACGTCTTAACAAGAGTACAGAAACGCTTACAGAAGGAGATACAACAACACTTACAGCGACAGTGCTTCCAGAGAACACAACATATGGAAAGAGTGTTAAGTGGAGCAGCAGTAACGTGGCAGTAGCAACAGTAGACATTATGGGCAAGGTAACAGCCAAGAGTGCCGGAACAGCCATAATCACAGCAACAAGTGAGAATGGAAAGACCGCAAGCTGTACAGTGACAGTCAACAAGAAGGATACATATACAGGCTTGAGAGATGTTGATGGCAACTGGATGTATTTTGAGAATGGCAATGTCAATAGCGACTACGCAGGTCTTGTGAATTACGAGGGCTTGTGGTTCTATGTAGATAATGGAACAATAGACTGGGGCTATACAGGACTTGCAGATTATAACGGTATCTGGTTCTATGTATCAGGCGGTATGGTAGATTGGAATTATACTGGACTTACATACTATAATGATGTCTGGTTCTATGTATCCGGAGGAATGATAAACTGGGATTACACAGGACTTGTATATTATAATGATATCTGGTTCTATGTATCCGGAGGTATATTAGACTGGGATTATATAGGTCTTACATACTACAATGACATATGGTTTGTTATCTCAGGAGGAATGATAAACTGGGATTATGCAGGACTTATATATTATAATGATATGTGGTTCTACGTGTCAGGAGGAACAATCAACTGGGATTATGCAGGACTTATATATTATAATGATGCATGGTTCTATGTATCAGGCGGCTGTATCAACTGGACAACAGCGATAGTTGATTACAATGGTGCTAAGTTCTATGTGCAGAATGGTATGGTAGACTGGGATTATACGGGTACTGTTGATTATAATGGCACTACATATCGCATTGTCGGTGGAATGGTAGTTTAAAAACTTAATACTGTAAGTG
>FR886301.1 GCA_000436535.1 Eubacterium sp. CAG:252
AACACCTGCTTCGGGTTTTTAAGCAGCAATTCGAGTATTGCGAATTCCTGTTTTGTAATCTTAGGAAGCACCCTGCCACCGATACTTACCTCAAAGGTAGAGCGCGTAAGCACCATATCCCTGAACTCAAGCCTTCCGCTGCCTTGTCCTTTTTGTATACCAGCCTTGGTTTTAACTTCCGTTTCTACTTGCGTTTCTGCTTCTGTTTCTACCTCTGCTTCACTTTTTGTTTCTGCCTCTATATGACGAAGCTGCACCTGAATACGTGCCAGTACCTCTCTAATCTCAAAAGGCTTTGTTATATAATCATCTGCTCCATCTGTCAGCACTCCTATTTTATCATCTATGCTATCCTTGGCAGTCAGCACAATCACTGGAAGCTTTCCCTTTTTCCTTATCTCCTTTAAAACCTCCTCACCGCTTGCACCCGGCAGCATTAAGTCAAGCAGCACAAGTGTGTAAGCATTTTCCTTCATATTCAGAAGCAGCTTCGCCTCTGTTCCTGAAAATGCCTGCTCACACTCATATCCTGACTTGGTAAGCACCTCACAAAGCAGATTATTAATATTTATATCATCCTCTACGATTAGTATATTCGGCATTATTTTTACTCCTTTACTTTATGAGAAATGGCATTAAATAAAATGGTTTTAACATTAGATTTTCTTCTTTTCCAACGTCCTTTTGCGATATTAAATATATTTTATTTACATTCTTTGAAAATTTCTTATAAAATTGTTTTATAGATTCGTGCTTTCCTGCCCCTGATGACTTAATTTCAAAAGCATTTACTTTACTTCCCTCAGAAATAAGAAAGTCAACTTCATAATAATGTGTACTTTTGTCTTTTTCCCAAGTGTGATAATAAAGTTCCCTTCCTGCTGCTGTAATCATCTGTGCAATAAGATTTTCATACAGATAACCAAGATTAGCCGGCAGTTTATCAGAAAGTAATTTTGCATACACATCATTTTCTGTGACTGGGCGGTCAATAAACATTAATGTAATAAATAATCCTGTATCCGAAAGATACAATTTATAACTGTCAAAATCTTTTGTATCTGTCAGGCTTACCCTTGGATTGGTTGAATTATAACAAGGTAAAACCGTCTTTGAATCAATCAGCTCGTATAATAATTCCTCTGACTTTGAATTATTCTTTTGTCCTATTGCAGTAGTAATCCTATATTTTTTGGAATCTTTTGCAAGCTGTGCGGGAATTGAATGATATAATGCAGATATCCTTCCAGACCCGTCAATCTTTTTAAAATCTTCTTCATACAATGATATAATCTGTCTTTTGACCATATCAATCTCAGAAAAATTTTTACCTTCTATATAAGCTTCAACTGCCTGTGGCATACCACCTACAGCCATATATATTCTTAAATCTCTCATTAATTTACGGTTAGTTGCCTGCCCAATAGCCTTGCCTGTATCATATATCTGCTTAAGAAGTTCATAACTTCCACCTGTCGCATCACAGAATTCCTGATAATCCATTGGATAAACCGGTATTTTCATTTCTTCTGAGGGAATTAAAATATCATTAACATTCTTCTTTATAGAAATTAGTGAACCAGTTTCCAGATAACTGTATCTTCCGTCAGCTACAAGATGTTTTATTGCCTGTCTTGCCTTTGGAAAAAGCTGAACCTCATCAAATATAATAAGTGATTTATGCTCATATAATGTTATGCCTGTTTCCGCCTGCAATCTTAAAAAAAATATATTCAGGTTTGCTATATCATCGAAACACTCCAATATATTAGTTGTTGTTTTGGAAAAATCAATAAGAATATATGAGTCATATTCATTTTCTCCAAAGCTCTGTGCGATTGTAGACTTACCAACTCGTCTTGCCCCCTCTAACAAAACCGCATATTTATCTGAATACTTCTCTTTCCATTCTAACAATCTGCTATATACTTTTCTTTTAAAATTCATAACTGTCCCCTTTCAGAACTAAACAATTGTTACTGTTTAACACTAATCTAAAAATGATGCGTATTCCCTTATTTATTCCCTTATTAATGTGTATTTCTATAGTAAATGTCATTTTCTTCAAGATTATTATCTCTTATTTTATCCATTTCTTCAAGATTAATTCAGGCGTTTTTATACGTTTATTCAAAGTCAATTTAGTCGTTTTAGTACGTTTCTTCAAGATTATTTTTAGCTATTTTGTCCGTTTCTTCAAGGTTTTATTACTTTCATTACAATTTGTCACAAAAAAATTTTTTTATATCAACATAATCCAACACAAAAAAATAACACGCCCTCTGCTGGTTTACCCCAAAACAGGACGTGCTATCTCTTTCCGGTTTATATACCATTTTTAATATTTCCAAAAATATTTAATTAAATCAATTCCTTTGGCTGTAATATTTCAATATAAATATTTTTTTCATAAATTTTATTCTCATAGGTTTTTTTGAATAATTCTGGATTATCTATTATTTTTTCCTTATCATAAATATAAAAAAATATATTCGATGCACCATAATGTGTAATATCTGCCTCTATTTCCTCTATAAGCTTCTTCTGGCTCATAGAAGGGCGTGAACACTTAGTTTCTAACACCGTTCCCTGATTTATGTAAATATCAGTTCTGACGGTTTCATAACCTGTATCTTCTGGAACTTCCATTCTGCACAATGGATATATCGGTTTTAAATATGAATACAGAATATACTGTAAATCATACTCATTATTTATCTGGAACTTCTTCAAGCCGTCCATATCGATAGACGACTTACCGTGTGGCTTTCCTCTGAAAAATTCATACAGAAACATATCAAAATTTTTTAAAATCTGAAGTAACAGTTTATTACTTTCGTTTTCTTTATTGCAGTTTTGTAATAATCTTATATATTTTTCTATTCTGTCCTTATATTTTTTTAATTCAATTTCTGGCACACCATATGGATTGCTTGAAATATGTAACAAAATGCTATTACGTTCCATAGTTTTTCCAAAATCTTCACTCTGCCTTAAATCATCTATCCATTGTTCATATTCTTTCTGCAATACTTGTAAATCTTTTATATCAAGCAGCTTCTGCCCCTTACTTATTAACTCCACTCTATTCATCTTTTTTCCACCTCATATAAAACAAAAAATGATTATCCAGTATATGAACTGACTCATCTTTCCATTCTATAACATTATATAAACTGCTTCCCTGTGTTTCTAATATTTTCATCCAGTTTTTTAATGCCGACTTTACCTTAGTGTTATTTATTTTATTGGCATCCGCCATTATATTTCTGACACGGTTTGTCAAATCTGTTATTCCTATTTCAATTAAAGGCGGATTATCGGCAATAGCTTTCAACAGTAAGTCATATATGTCACGTTCTGTATTATCCTTTAATATATATCCCAGTCTTTTCTGTCCGCGTGATGGCGGACCTGCCTTAAAAAATCTTACAACATCCGCATATGGAAGATTAACACTTGCAAGATAACACGCCGACTCTACTATTTTTTCATTGATTATAGTTTTTTCTGTTGTATCCGGAAGTAAGCCTATATTTAAACAGATTGCCTGCATTAACTGAGGTGAGCAGATACTTTCAACTGCAATTCTTTCCATAATCTCTGGTTTTACTTTTTTGTTTAATTCTTTAAAACCTTTTCGTGCAATTTCGCATAAATCGTCATTTCCCCACGCATCAATTTCTATTACGGATAATCTTCCTGCAAGGTCAGGATTTAATCTGATTGCATCGTCACAACGATGTGGAAGTGAAATAATAACAGACTGAAATCCCAGACGTATTGCTTCCTTTAGCTGACACGCAATTTCATACTGAATATCGGCTGGTGCATAATGAAAATCATCCAATACAAGAATTTTATTATTTTCTATGAAGTACTTTATTATTTTATCTTTATTGTTAATATAATTCTTTGTAATAATTGAGGCTTCCTTTGATTTATCGTTGTAATCTTCTGTTTTATCTGAAAAAGATGATGACATTTCAAAGCCAATCTTTTTACCTACTCCCTGCCAGAAATCACTTATCTTTGTAAAATCATTACCAGACATAGATACCATACGTTCAGCACCTATAACTTTTTCACATAATACAGTTTTTCCACATTTGGAAGCACCTACAATGTATGTCAGATACCCTTCAATCGAAAGACTTTGTAATAATCTGTCTTCATATGTATATCCTAGTATCTTCTCTTTTCTTGAAACATAGGTTTTTTCAGGATATGTTCCCGGTTTAAATACTGTTTTATACCTGCCATCCATAATTATCACCTCTCAATACATTTTTATATATTATAACACCTTTTTATACTTTTTAATACCTTTTCATATATTTTTATAGAAATGTTGTATTAAAACAGCCTTTTTCATACTCCCCCACAAAACAAAAAAGCACCCCACCCGCATACAATCCAACCAGATACCTAAAATATCCGGTTAAACTATATGCGTGCAGGCTGCACATTTAAATTTATAATAATATATGATGCCAAGAGCAAAATGTCTAATCCCACATAGGTCTGCCCATAGGTTGGTGAAAAACCTTAAGCCTCACCTCAATATGAGCATAAAAATAGGATAACAAGCCATATAGCCCTTAACACAACTTACTATCTCTGCACATCAAATGAAGCATTATTCATAAGTCGCTTAATCTGGTCAACACTTGTGATGTTAGTATCACCACGGATAGCGTGCTTCATTACTGAAGAAGCTACTGCGAAGTTCACGATATCTTCGTGCTTCCATCCATCCTGCATAAGAGCATAGATAAGACCAGAAGAGAACGCATCGCCGCCACCAACACGGTCAACAATCTCAAAATTGAGAGTCTTGCTCTCGTAAGTCTTTCCGTCAGCATAATAGAACGCCTTAAGAGAGTTGTTGCTTCCTGAATGTACATAACGTACAGTTCTTGCAATCGCCTTCATATGATACTGCTCGTCAATAGCCTTGAATACTCTGTCCATATCCTCAAAAGATGGGTCCATAGTAAGACCATCCTTTACATCTGTTCCATCTGCATTGTATACATGGATAGGCTCAATACCTATAAGTACATCTACATATGGAAGATACTTGCTAAGTACATCCCTTGCAGTTTCAAAAGACCATAAAGTACTTCTGAAGTTAGGGTCAAAGCTGACTGTAAGTCCAAGCTTCTTAGCTGCCTTGATAGCCTTATCTATAAGACGGCGGCAGTTATATGAAAGAGCTGGTGTGATACCGCTTAAGTGTAACCAGTCATAATCCTTTAAGATATTCTCAAAGTCTACATCCTTATAATCATACTCAGCAAATGCTGAACTTCCTCTATCGTATATTACCTGTGAAGGTCTTACAGAAACGCCCTCTTCAAGATAATAAAGTCCCATTCTTCCATCAGCCTTGATGATGTGCTTAGTGTGTACATCATTAGCCTTAAGGTAGTTGATACATGACTTACCAAGGTCAGTGTTAGGTAATACTGTAAAAAATGTTGAATCAACACCAAGGTTAGCTAAAGAAACAGCTACGTTTGCCTCAGCTCCACCGTAATTAACGATGAAATTGTGAGTTGTAACTATCTTCTCATAGTTAGGTGGTGATAATCTTAACATCAATTCGCCGATTGCTATGAACTTCATACGTGCCTCCATCTATCATTAAACTTTTTAACCTAATATTAAGTAATATTTTATATGCATTAACAATAAACTGCATTTATTGCTCTGTCCAAAAAATAATACTCCATTAAATGATACTACTCAGCCGATAAAAATGCAAACTGTATTTTTTCACCTTTCATTACCTTGCATTTCCTTTCGTTACCTTTCATTACCTTTCAAAACTATAATATAAATTTCCTTTTGCATATTTATTCTTTCTCTGGCTTTCCCGATTCTCTGCATAGCTGTCTTATCTCTATATCTTAAAATAATCTATACTATCTGCCAGCATTCCAGCTATCTTTCTTAGCTGTTCTGCACTTTCTGATACCTGTGTAAATGAACCGGCAACCTCCTCAGTTTCCTGATGGGTTTTTCTTGTTCCCTCAACATTATTCATAGCTATCTCTGACAGTTCATCAACTGCTGATACTACATTGTTACGGGATACCTCCAGCTTTTGTGTACTAGCCTTGATACTGCTGATACTTTTCATTGAACTTTCAATCTCATCAAGCACCTTTCCCACAACCATACGTGTTTCCTTCATGCTTTCGCTCTGGTTCATTATTATATCCTGCATCTGCTTCATAAGCTCAACCGCCTTTGTAGAATCCTGCATAAGTGCTCTTGCAGTATCATCTATCTCCTGGCTTGATGTATTCGACTGTTCTGCCAGTCTCTTAATCTGTTCTGCAACTACCGCAAAGCCTCTTCCACTCTCTCCTGCCCTGGCAGCCTCAATAGAAGCATTAAGACTAAGAAGATTGGTTTCCTCTGCTATTGAAGCGATAAATGTGGTAGCATCCTGTATTTTCTGTACTGAATTGTTAGTCCTGATAGTCTGTTCCTTAACATCATTTATTATACGTTCAACATCGCCGTTAATTACGCTCAGCTTTTCAAGTGTATCTGAAGCCTGTTCACTTGACTGCTGCATAGATGCCGCATTGACATCCAGTGCATCCACTTCCCTTGAGGTTTCAGTAATATCTTCTCCCATAGCCCTCATATATTCAGATGTATTCTGTGAATTCCTTGCCTGGTCGCTTGAATTATCAACAATCATTGTTACAGCCGTTCTCACCTGATTCATCGTGCCATTTGTCTTATCTGCAACCTCCTTAAGTGCATTTCCTGCATCAAGAAGTGCATTTGCATTCGCTGAAATATCCTTTATTACAGTCTTTGTGGCATCTCGGAGTGTAATCGTGACTCTTGATAAATCACCTATTTCATCACTTCTTTTTAGAAGCTTTTCATCAACCCAGACATCAAGATTACCGGCTGAAACCTTTTCAACCACACCGATACTTGTTCTTATGCTCTTAGTTATTGATGAAGACATCTTAATTCCAAATGCAGCACATATAAGCATTATGACAAATACCGCTGTTCCTATTGTGATCATAAGATAATTGATTACCGCATCCTTCTGTGCCCTATTAGTTCCAACAAACACCATTCCAACGATACTGCTGTCACTTCCATTCTGATATACAGGCATAAAATATCCATAGTTAAGAGTACCATCCAGCGATACATTCTTACTAAAATAATTCTGTCCGTTATTAAGAACCTTATCAATAACAACATCACCTGCTGGTGAACCAAGAAGCCTGTCGCCATTTTTATCAACTGCTGAGGTCATAACTCTCTGGCTTCCATAGAAAAATGTAACATCCATTCCAGTATTCTGCTTAATTCCATCAACAAGACTTTCTGACTTAGACACATTATAGCTGCCCTTCCATATATCACCATTGCTTGCCTGTATATAATCGCCTGTATTCTGATCATATGCAGCCAACGTTGCCGCCGCTGTTCCCTTAAGTGCATCCTGTATCTCATTAACCATGGCACTTTTAACTCTTGTAAGAGTAAATATAACTGATATAATTCCCAGAGTTAATATAGGACCAACTATCATCGCAAGTATCTTCTTTTTAATGCTCATACGTTTCTCCATTTCTGTGCAGCATAACCGCACGCTATCATCACTCAATCACACTTACCGTCTTAAAATACCAGTTTATACCACCTGTTATTACAGAATCCTCAAGAGTTTTTCCCGCCGTTCCTACTGTTGCTCCTGTATTCGTTTCTATAACACCATCAAACACACCATTCTTTCCACTAAGAATCTGCTGCTTTGCTACATTAACCTTCTCCTGTGTTGTATCAGCCGCAAAATCTGCGACAGGAGTGATACTTACAAGATTCTCATTCATGCCTCCATAATAGTTACTTCCATCCCATGTTCCATCGATTACACTCTGGACTGCTGATGTATAATATGCACTCCAGTTCCATATAACACTGCATAAGCACGCTTCCGGAGCTTCCTTACTCATATCTGAATTATATCCTATGCTGTACACCCCCTTCTCCTGTGCAAGTGTCTGAGGATATACAGTGTCACAATGCTGTGCAATAACATCACAGTTCATATTAAGCAGTGTTTTCGCTGCCTCCTCTTCTCCCTTAGGGTCATACCAGCTGTTAGTTACTTTTACATATACTTTTGCATCCGGATTAACAGAATATATTCCCAGTGCAAATGCATCTATTCCACCTGTTACCTCCGAATTATCCAGCCCCATAGCAGCAACATAACCTATTTTATTTGTTTTAGTGTTAAGTCCGGCTGCTATTCCGCTAAGATATCTCGCCTGATATATTCTTCCAAAATAATTATTAAAGTTTTTACCATTGCTCATATATCCTGTTCCATGAGAAAAATATACATCCGGATATTCTTCTGCCATATCAGCCGTAGTCTGCATATATCCCCAGCTAGTAGTAAATATTATGTTACAGCCTGCATCAATGCATTCCTGTATCGCTTTTCTTGTCGCAGTCTCATCAGTATCACTGATATTATTCTTTCTTATAATCTGCGAATCAGAAAGTCCCAGATTCTGCTGCATTCCCTGTATGCCTATATCATGTGTATATGTATAACCGCTGCCCTCTGCCGGATCTGACAAATGTATAACACCAACCTTTATCTTATCCTTTGCTATACCTGACGTTCCTCCGCCAGTATTCCCACTGCCTGTGTTCTTAGAGCTGCTGCCCTTCACCTCATATCCTTCATTCACCGCATAATCATCAGGGCTTGCATGAACTGCACAGCCTGCCATAAATATGCTGCACATAATAATCATAAAAATATATAATAATCTCTTAAATCCCATACCAATCCCTCCTTTTATTTTATATACAAAACATTTTATCACTCATTATTTAAAATGTAAATAAATTATCTGGATTGAATATTTTAAAATGACCGTTGATTGAATATTTGCGTGTATTCCCGATATATTTTTACAATTTCACTGTCCTATGTCTGACAATTCCACCACCATGTGACTGGCAATTCTGCTGTCAGATAGCTGACAATTTCACCATCCTGTAACCGTCATTGACTTAACCCACTTTCAAATATATAATTTTATAACACATATGAATTCGTTGATTGCTTTGCAATCCACACAATTATCATCGTATATAAGGAGGATTTATTATATGAATTCACCTCAGAAGGACACTGTAAAAGATGGCGGAATTAAAACTTTAACCAGCCTGCCACATATCTATGCTATTGTTTTAATGGGATTATTTACATTTGTTTTTTTAAGTGTTGAATATATGTTTGTAAATGAGCTTTCTCTT
>FR886302.1:0-4609 GCA_000436535.1 Eubacterium sp. CAG:252
AACTACACATAACATAAGTATAGTGCAGCGTTTAATTATTTTTTTTAGCATTTCCTTTCTCCTCGCTTTGTCCTTAATGTAATTATTAACATTAATTATTAATGTTTTTTATTAAAACCGGTTTTGTTCTATGCTTATATAATAAAAGCAATAACACTTTTTTTATACAGTAAATGTTTGTCATTGAAGGGGATTTTTTTGTTGTAATATGATATTTTTCACAATGTATTGATGATTATTTTGTGCAATTTATATATATTAAAATAAAACAGCTCGTGTCAGATATCAAATCCACTTGATATCTGCACGAGCTGTTTTTATATTTATACAATACATTACAAATCTTCCCGATACTTTGAAGGTATTTCTCCAACTATACGTTTAAATATCCTGGCAAAATAATTAGAATCTGTATACCCTACCATTCTACTTATATCCTTGATACTTTTATTGGTATTGCAAAGAAGCTCCTTTGCTTTTTTAATCCGGTATTCTGTAAGATAAGCCGTAAAATTCTGATTGAAATATTGTTTAAACAACTTGCTGAAATATGCATCTGAATATCCCATTTCTTCTGCGGCTTCCTGCATTGTTATATCATATATATAATTATTTTCTACATATTCCCTTAAATAT
Organism: Eubacterium sp. CAG:252; assembly: GCA_000436535.1. GTDB lineage: Bacteria > Bacillota > Clostridia > Lachnospirales > Lachnospiraceae > Lachnospira. Next base: position 637 of record FR886302.1, read on the forward strand.
TTAATAGTTGTCTGCTCATCGGAATTTCTTACATTATCTACAATTCTTTTTGGTATGTCATCTTTTTTATTTTTTTCTATGACATATTTATTGCTGTTATTATAGCTATTTGCCTCATTATACTTATTATCAGCAGATATAATAAATTGCCCTGGAACCTTTTCCTCTTTTTCCTTATCAAGCTTTTGTATAGCCATATCCATAACAGCAAGCAGATCATTTATATCACATGGCTTCAAAAGATAATCAAGAGCTTTTACTTTAATAGCATTTCTTGCATATTCAAAATCATCATAGGCACTTAAGAATATAATAGAGCATTTATCATCTATTCTTCGTATATATTTTGCCGCCATTACTCCATTCATTTCTGGCATGGATATATCCATGATGATAATATCGTTATTATGTGTACTACACATAGCAACCGCTTCTCTTCCATTCACTGCATGATATATTTCAACCTTGTCACCGTAATATCTGTCTATCTTTTTTGCTAGAGCCATACGTTCAATCTGTTCATCATCAACTAATAACACTCTATACATATCCACTTCACCCAATCAATATTATTTATCAATATTATCGCTGCAATTATTAAAAAATATTTGTATAACTGTTCCATGTTCTTTTATACTGTAAATATTTATACCACTATTATTGTACATACCTTTTATTCGATATGCAATATTTCCTATACCTACTCCAACAGTTTTTCTGTTTATTTTATCATCATCAGGATTATTATCATCATTTTTAGTATTAATTAATGCATTGGTATCAGAAGACGCAAATATATTATCCAGATATTTTCTTATGCTTTCTAATTTAGCTTCTGATATTCCGATACCTGTATCTGCTATTGATAACCATGTTTTACCATTCTTTTTAAAGCAACGTACATATATCAGACCTCCATTTGAAGAAGGTGTTAATCCATGTATAATAGCATTTTCAATAAGAGGTTGTAAAACAAAGGCTGGTATAAGCTCATCCAAACAATTCTTATCTATATCACACATATATTTTATACGTTGTCCAAACCTCATCTGCTGCAAATACATATAATCATCCATTATCTTTATTTCCTGCTCTAAAGGCATTATGGAATTTTGGGTTTTAAGATTGTATCTGAAAAGACGGCTTAGTGTATTTATCATCTTCTCCGTCGTTGCAGCATCTTCAATCTCTGCAGTTCCTGCAATGAGATTTAAGGTATTAAAAAGAAAATGTGGATTAATCTGATTTTTAAGCATCTCAAAATGCATATGTTCAAGCTGTTGTTCAACCATATGTTTTTCTTTTAGCGTGATGATATAATTTTTTGTTGAGTGTTTCATTTCTGTAAATTCTTTGATAAGGATTGATATTTCATCATTTCCTTTTATAACTATATCATTTCCCGAATAATCATTCAGACTTATTCTTCTGGCTTCATCAGATAATTTTAACACCGGTTTAATTATGTTTGAATTTATAAAAGCTTTCATCCATACAAATAAACCTATTACTGTAAATGCAATAATAATACATATAACTGGTATAATATAAAATAAATTTTTCTGGTTATTGTATTGGTCATTTCCAAGAGATACAGTTATACTTTCATACTTTTTTACATAACTTTCAAGATAATCCTGAGCTTTATAGCAATTATCTATGGCATACATATAATCCTGTTCACTAAGATTAGAATCCACAATATTATTATATATATTATCGTAGCTGGAATAAGTATTATGTATGGACTGGATAGTAATATATTGCTCCTCATTCATTGAGTTATAATCAGCTGGAATTTCGTCAAGAATTCTTTTTGTATTATTTCTGGCTTCACTAATCTGTTCTGACAATATTTCCTGCTCACCCTCAAAATATAGTTTTAGCAGATTACGCTCCTTAGTTACAGCATTGTATAGTTCCAGAGCCGTATTATTACTATCCAATGTATCTGTTAATATATCTATTCCTTTTATAGAAAGTAATATTCCAAGCATAAGCATTGCTGCAATAACAATACTGCTTATTGTGTATACATACTGGAGTTTCTTTTTCAATGACATATTTATTCCTGATTTCTTTTGATTTTTTCGACTACATCCATATATTCTGAACAATATTTATCATATATTGGCTGTAATCTATCTCTTAGTTGTTTTCTCTCATTTTCGTTTACTTCAGTTACTGTTATATTTTTTTCTTCTATCGTTTTTACAGCCGCTTCTTCAGTATCCTTCCATATATTTTTTTCGTATGCTGCTGATTCCTTAGCACACTCTGATATTATAATTTTATCTTCATCAGTTAATTTATTCCATGTATACCCTGATACAAGCTGCACCTCTGGAATTCTTGTATGTTCATCAAGAATGCAATATTTTGCCTGTTCATAATGTTTGGAATATATATATGTTACAAGACTGTTTTCTGCACCATCTATTTTTCCTGTCTGAAGTCCCTTATAAACTTCTGAATATATCATTTTAACAGGATGGATTTCTAACATTTCTATTATTTCCGACATAAGCTCTGATTCCTGTACTCTTATGTTTAAACCAGACAAATCCTGTATATTCATAACAGGTTTTACGGAATAAAAACTTCTGGCTCCTGCATCATACCATGATAATGTTTTAATACCGAGATTACTTTCATCAATAGCAGTTATAAACTGTAATCCCTCGTCACCATTTAACACATCCCACATATCCTGCGCATCTGAATATAAAAATGGCATCTGGATAACCTTTAATTCTGGAATATCATCTGATATTGATGCTACTGAAACTCTTGAAAAGTCAATTCCACCAAACTTAAGCTGTTCAATAACAGACTTTTCATCTCCAAGTTCTCCATTACATTTAACAATAATCTTAATTCGTCCATTAGTTTTCTCATTAACGAGACGTGCGAATTCATAGGCACCTTTTGTAGTTGGATAATCTTCTACTTGGTTTTCTGCATACACCAGTGTTATTTCAGGTGTTAAAACTGGCTTTTGTGATTTATGTTGTCTTATTGACAGCAGTACTAATACAATCAATATAATTGAAATTATAACAGCTGATACAACTTTTTTATTGTTCATATTGTCTCCATTCTGAATAATAATATAGCTGATTACAATCTATCAGCTTCATTAGCAAAGCATTTATCTATATTTACAACTACATTAGAATCAATCCACCCTTTATCTGCCATATCATACAGAATGCCGCATGCTTTATTGTGTGGCATTCCACTTTTATAGGGACGGCTTTCTGTAAGTGCCTGATATATATCAGCACCAGCCATTATGCGTTCCTCAATATTTAGGTCTTCTGCTGTTTTGCCAAAAGGATAGCCAGAGCCATCAAGCCTTTCATGATGAAAAGCCGCCCAGTCACGTATCTCATCAAATCCATTAATATCAGATAATATATAGTAAGTATAAGCTGCGTGATGTTTCATAACTGAATATTCTTCGTCTGTAAGTTTATCTGGCTTCTCTAATATATCATTACCTATGGCTACCTTGCCAATATCATGCAATGCTCCAGCCAGATACATTTTCTGCGCAGTTTCCTCTCCAAGCCCCATATATCTTGCAAGTTTCTCTGCTATCCTTGCAACACCAATAGAATGTGTACTTGTAAATGGTGACTTATAATCTATGATTCCTGCGAAAAACTTTGCAATCTGCTTTAGCTGCATAAAGCTAAGCTCCTTATTCATTCGTGGAACTCTGCTCCATAGATTATTTTCTATATTATCTGAGTCAAGCTCACTAATATTATCAGAAGAGAATACCTGTAAAAATGAATCTATACATTCATCATCGACAAGCCTGCCACGAACATTTTCAAGAAAGTATTGTATTTTATTCCAGTATTGTAAATATTGATTGGAATCAGCTTCTGCATAATTATCAGAATTAATAGTGTTACAGCAGGCCAGATCTAATATATCACACATATGTATAATTCTGGAAAAC
>FR886302.1:4687-17153 GCA_000436535.1 Eubacterium sp. CAG:252
CCACTTCCATCTGCATTTTCATGGTGATAAAGAATAACATTGGTAACATCAGTATTAAATGGAAGCTCTTTTATATTCTGCTCACCAAGTATGCAATGCTGTCCTACCTGTGGAAGCTGCTTCTGTTTACCATGTATATCTATATAGTTATTATGCAGTTCTTCTTTGATATATTGTGTGAGTGCATTGTCGTGCATAAGTGCACAAGCTGCCAGATCCTGCAGGCTTTCATCATTAATCCCCATATTCATTGCAATACACACACTCATATATGCAACTCGTTTAGAGTGTTTATTAGTTGAGTGTACAAGCTCTGCTTCTACGCAGTCAAGTGCATACGAACATGCACCTATTAATCCTAAGATGTCTAAATACATTAAAATCTCCATTTCTATTAAAATTCATTTTATATTACTATGATACCAGGAATTGTGGGAGTGCGTAGCAAGGAACAATCCGTAGGTATCAAAGTCGAGGGCTTTTAATACACATATTATAGCATATAAGCAAAAAATTTTATATTTATTTTATTGACTTATTATTATGTACAATTTATAATCCCTTGCGATTAATTCGAGGGCTTTTGACCACGGCTTAATATATATACAAATATAAAAAAGGAGGATACTATATGATACATTTACGTAATTCTTTTGATAAACATAATAAAAATAATCACAATAAAGGTTTCTCATTAGTTGAACTCATTATTGTTATTGCCATTATGGCTGTGCTCGTCGGTATACTAAGCCCTTCTTTAATTAAGCATATTCATAAAGCAAGAGTGGCCGCTGACTGGGCTAATCTTCAGAATTATTTTAATGAAATCCAGGCTGATTATACCTTAACTGGCCAGTTCAATCCAGCAGTTCCTGATATTCACGAGGATAGGAACTATTATAGAAGAGAAATAAATTTCCTTGATGGCTCTAAAGCAAAACTGCAGGCCGGTTTTTATATGATTACAAAAGATATATATACAGGTGGTTATAATATAATTTATCACTGTGATAAACATGGAGAATGTTGTGCATTATCTCTTGGAACCGATGTTACTTCTTAAACTAAAAAAATAAATATTTATAATAAAATGAGGTTGTAATTCAGGTAGAAACCTGTTACAACCTCATTTTATAATAGAATTATTATAATTATCTAACTAATTCTTTAACCTTTGCAGCCTTACCTGTTCTCTGACGTAAGTAGAATAACTTAGCTCTTCTAGCCTTACCACGTCTGATAACTTCAACCTTCTCAACGATAGGTGAATGTAATGGCCATGTCTTTTCTACACCGATTCCGTTAGAAATCTTTCTAACTGTGAATGTAGCACGTACTCCAGTACCCTGCTTCTTTAAAACAGTTCCTTCAAATACCTGAATTCTTTCACGGTTTCCTTCCTTAATCTTAGCAGATACTCTAACAGTATCACCAACGTTGAATGCTGGTACTTCAGCCTTAAGCTGAGCATCTTCGATGTTCTTAATAATTGTATTCATGTGTGACCTCCTTATTATTTCGACATTCTTAATGTGACCTGCACAACAGAGGACTGTCTCTTTTCACAACTTGATAAGAATAACATATACTTACAAAATATGCAAGTACTATTTTCATAAACTAATTATTAATATCCAGCAGCCCTTTTAATACATGAACCGTAACAGTCCCTTTATCAAGGTCATGTGCAAGTATACAATCATCAATAACCGGAAGATAATATACCTTACCATTGTCGGCAGTTACTTCATACACATTGTTAGCACCTGTTTCTATAACATCTGTAAGCTTTCCAAGAATTTCACCCTCATCTGTTATAACACTAAGACCAATAAGGTCACATATGAAATATTCACCCGGCTCACACTTAACAGCATTATCTCTTGTTACAAGCAGGTCACACTTTGTATATATTTCAATGTCATTAATGTTGTCGAATTCCTTAAATTTTAATATAACATACTGCTTGAAAAACTTAACAGACTGCACTGTAACATTGACATTGCCTCTTCTTCCCGCTATTACACATCCCTTTAACTTCTTAAATCTTGCCGGGTCGTCTGTTGTAGGAAATACCTTAACTTCTCCTCTTATACCATGTGTGGATGTTATTACACCAACTCTTAACATATCTTCATTCATACTTATTCTCCTTTTATTACAATAACTCACCTATATTACTTTGTTACTATTCAAATTTTATATAACGGATACACCACATCGAAGAAATGCGCAGTTTTTTCAAAATCTACTCTGAATAGTAACTTTATTAGCTTTAAACCAGACGATAATTGATTATTAATTTACCATTCTGCTCCTATGACACGTAAAATATAATATCTGATAATCCTCCGACAGTGTTTCTATAAGCATTTTAGCACCATTTATAATATTATCATCCATATTAACAAATGGGTCATCCATAATTATAAACGGAAAATCATCCTTATACATTGCATTAATAAATGCGAGCCTTAAACATAAACCAGCTATATCCTTAGAACCCGAACTAAAGAAACGCAGCTCTCTTTCCTGTCCATACTCATTTTTAAGCAGCTTATTGTTAATATCCAGGCTATATGCACTATGGACTTCTGCGCCTTTATTACATATATCTATATACTCATTAAACTTATTATTCACAGGTACCTGATACTTACACGAAAATGATATTCTTGCCTTTATCAGATATTCTCTTGCAAGCTTAAGATTATTATAATTATTTAAACGTGCCTCATAGTCCTCCTGCAATTCCGAAAGCTCATTCTTTCTATCAGAAAGTTCGTCAAGTCTGTCCTGATATGCAGTGAGGCGTGATGTATAGTCTGCTATATCTGCGTTACACTGCTCTGTCTGTTCCATTATATCATCAAGCTGCCCATTAAGTACAGACATATTCTGGTTTTGCTTAACATCATCTCCTAACGCCTGCTCATACAGCATATGAATATCCTTATGTTCATTTTCAAATGTATTTAATATGTCATAAGCATCATCATATTCTTTCCTTATATGTCCGATTATTTCAATATTCTGCTTCATTTTATAAAGGCAGTTATTACATTCTTTTATAAGAAGCATTATATCAAGGTCATCACTTTTGTCGCTTAACATATAACTAAGCTGTGGTGAGACATATTCATTGAATTTACTTATAAATGTACATATATTAGTGACATATGTATTAATATCCGAATTTTTATACTGTATTGCATAATTATGCTGCTGCTCCACAAGCCTGTCATATTCGCACAGCTTATTATCTATGGTTGAAAGTGTATACACTATATCATCACCGAATTCTATATTGTGAGCCTTAAGCCAGTTACTTACATCTGAATACTGCTTTTTATAACTGCCCTTTAATCTGTTGATATTCCTACGCATAGCTTCAAGTTTTTCTGTATCTATGTAAGGTTCTGTCATATAAACGTTATTACGTTCTCTTTTATTATCTGTCCTTCCATACTGTCTGCTATTCTGCTTTAAAGAATAAAGAACACCTGCACTTATAAATACAATGCCAAACAGTATTAAAACAGCCTTTAAAAGCATACTTCCACCTGATAATGTACCACCTGCCACAAGACATATCACACCTGCTAAAGCTGCCAGCAGTCCTAATGATAAATGTGTACGGCTTTTCTTATTTTTCTGTTTTCTATGTACATTATAATTATCAGGACGGTTTACATCCCTGTTCTGTCTGTACTGGTTCTCATACTCATTTGCCCTTGATATTTCACTTTGTATTTTGGACTTTAACGTATCCAGCCTTTTAATATTATCTATCTGCTGCTTTATCTCATCATGCGAATAGTCCGCTACCTCTTCTTTAAGCTCACGCAGCCTGTCATATTGTGTGCGGTTAAGCTCCAGCGCCTTCAATCTGCTATATGTATCAAGAACTCTGTCAGCATACTGCATATTAACACTGACTTCCCTTGCAGAAGGAAGCCCGCCCACAGCCTCAAGCTTTTCCTCATATGCCTGCTTCTTTTCTTCAAGCTGTCTGCTGTATATGTCATACTGCTTTAAAATGCCCTGCATATCATTATAACTGCCTGCCTTATCAAGCTGTTCTTTAATATGCTTTTTTTCTTTTGCAAGCATCTGCACATTCTTTTCTTTACCACTTATATAAGCCAGTGTCGCATCAATACTTTCTTCTAACACTGACATTTCCTTTAATTCAGCCTGTATCGCAGCTATCTTTTCCTTCTGCTTATAAAGCTCCCCTGTTTTTCTTGCAGGGCTTAATGCATTAAGCCTGTCATCCATATTTTTAATAACCTTATTAAAGTTATTTACATCATCCGTATCTGAATGTTCATCGCCAAGAAGTGCTTCTATATCTCCTGTACTCTCAGTTGTACAGTTGTTTTCATATATGCATAATGTCTTTTTAAATGTATCACTATCAATTTTAAAAAGTTCATATCCGGTATTTGAACTATAATCATCCGACTTTAATCTTGTTCTGTAGTCAATTAGTCTGAATGTATCATCTTTATCCTTATTTTCAAATGTTCTATATATAGTGTAACATTTATTATCAGCCATAAATGTTATATTACCGCCATATACACCGCCATTCCACGGCTTATAGCGCTTCTTCTCATTTTCGTAAAAATCCCTCTTAGCAGAATTATCGAACCCATAAAACATAACCTTGATAAATGCTGTCAGCGTACTCTTGCCCCAGCCATTATCCCTGACAAACTGATTAAGTCCATCGTTAAAGTCAAGGTCAAAGTTATTAAACTTACCGAAATTATCTATATGCAGACTTACTAACTTCATATATAATCCTCTCCTGCAAGCGCATTTATACCAATACTTATAACAGCGGCTTTCGTATCTTCATCTATAATATCATCAGCCTTTACAAGCCGCACAAATTCCCCCTTTATGGAACTGTCATTCATAAAACTGTCATAATCTATCCTGATACCCGAATGGTCGTACAGCTTAAAATAATAATATTCATCATGGAACATCATCGTAATATAATCAATATTCTTTTCGCAGTTGACATCCGTATTACCTGCAAGCACAACCTTAATCATGCTTGAACTGCTATAATTCTTCGTATCAAGAACTATGCGGATATTATTGACTATTTCCGATGAATTCATACACTCTGATATATCGACTTCAACCTCATACAGACACCTTGATGCTATTGGAATTAATTCATGGCTTACAAGCCTGTTATCTTTTACATCAAGAACAACAAAGCCATGCTCACCGCACTCATCAAAGCCCCTTCCCTCAAGACATCCGGAATAACAATATATACCCCGCGCATCCAGAGTTTCCTTCTTATAAGAATGTATATGCCCAAGTGCAAGATAGTCTATCCCTTTATTCCTAAGAAATCTTAAAGATATATTTTCATACTTATCACTGCTTCTTATATCTGCCTCCTGACCATGAAGCATAACTATGTTAAAGCAGTTATTGTCAAGCACTAAAGAATTGTATATAAGGTCTGAATTATCAGAAGTAAGCTCTACTCCGCTTATAACTATTCTGTTCCCATCCCTATCAGGTTCAAGCTTATAGTTAGTCCATTCTCTACCAAAAAGTCTTATATTCTCTGGAATCTTATCCATCCCCATAAACAGACTTTCCGCATCATGATTGCCTTTCAGATAATAAAATGTTATGTCAGGATTATTCGTAACTGCTGATATAAAAACATTACGTGCAGTCGCTGATATATTTTTCTTATCATACAGGTCACCCGCTATAAGAATTATATGTATATCATTATTCTTTGCATAAGTAACCATTCTTTCAAATGTTGCAAGAAGCTCTGCTTTTCTCTCATTTGCCTTTTCTTTAGTCAGATTGCTTGTCATATTGGAATCAAGATGCAGGTCTGCACAATGTATTATCTTCATAACCTTCTTACACTCCTATAATTCTTAAAATACTAACTTGCATAAAATTGGTTCTAAACCTTACCCCACCCTTGACAAAGAACCATAAAATTAACAAGAGTTGTTATATAACAAAAATGAGCCACCATACTTAAAAAGTACAATGACTCATAACAGTGCATTAATTGTCTATCTCTACAATGACCTTTTTATCGGTCTTCGATGCAGCTGCAGATACAACAGCTCTAATAGACTTTGCAATTCTTCCGGATTTACCGATCACCTTACCAATATCTGATGAAGCAACCTTTAAATTTACGACAATTGCTTTATCTTTCTGTGTTTCTGTTACTACAACCTCATCCGGATTATCAACTAGTGCTTTAGCGATAACTTCCACTAACTGTTTCATAGCTAAATACCTCCACTAGTCTTATTTTTCGATACCTGCCATCTTGAAAAGCTTTCCAACTACTTCTGTAGGCTGAGCTCCGTTAGCTAACCACTTCTTAGCGAGTTCTGCATCAACGTTGAGCTTGCATGGATCGTAATTAGGATCATAAGTACCGATTTCTTCAATAAATCTACCATTTCTTGGAGATCTTGAATCTGCTACGATAATTCTATAGAAAGGAGACTTCTTCTCACCTAATCTCTTTAATCTAATCTTTACTGCCATTACTGTTTCACCTCCTGTAAATCATTAATATTTATTAATTCTACGCTTATCTGCGTGAAATGTGAAAATATAATTCTCACACCAATATATATGTTAAAAAGGCAACTTGAAACGTCCCTTTTTAGCACCTTTCATCATACCAGGCATCTGTTTCATCATCTTTTTCATCTGTTCAAACTGTTTCATAAGCCTGTTTACTTCGCTGATATTAACACCAGCGCCCCTTGCAATCCTGTTCTTTCTTGATGGATTGATTATATCAGGATTTTTTCTTTCTTTAGCTGTCATAGACTGTATGATAGCTTCTGTTCTCTTAAGGTTAGCTTCCGCCTCACCTTCGTCTGGCATCTGGATATTCTTCATATTGCCGCCAAGTCCCATACCCGGAAGCATACTCATAATAGAACCGATACCACCCATATTCCTTATCTGACCCATATACTCAAGGAAGTCGTCAAAGTCAAACTCAGCTTTCTTAAGCTTGGCTTCCATCTCCTTAGCCTTGTCCGCATCAATCTGGGCTTCTGCCTTCTCAATAAGAGTAAGCACATCTCCCATTCCAAGAATTCTTGACGCCATACGGTCTGGATAGAACTGTTCAAGGTCTGATAACTTCTCACCCATACCTACATAAAGGATAGGCTTTCCTGTAACAGCCTTGATTGAAAGTGCTGCACCACCTCTTGTATCACCATCTAACTTAGTAAGAATAACTCCATCAATTCCTACTTTCTCGTTAAATGAAGCGGCAACATTTACAGCATCCTGACCTGTCATAGAATCAACGACAAGTATCGTCTGGTCAACCTGAACTTCATTCTTGATATTGATAAGCTCTTCCATCATATTCTCATCAACATGAAGTCGTCCAGCTGTATCGAGAATAACAATATTATAATTATTATCCTTTGCATGCTTTATAGATGCCTTTGCAATATCAACGGGATTATGTCCTGTTCCCATAGAGAACACTTCAACTCCCTGCTTATTACCATTGATAGTTAACTGCTCTATAGCAGCTGGTCTGTACACATCACATGCAACAAGTAAAGGCTTCTTACCTTTTTCCTTAAACTTTCCTGCAAGCTTTGCTGTTGTCGTTGTCTTACCAGCACCCTGAAGACCTGCCATCATTATGACTGTAATCTCATTACCAGACTTTAACTTAATCTCTGTGGTTTCTGACCCCATAAGGGAAACCATCTCTTCATTTACAATCTTGATAACCATCTGTCCGGGTGTAAGACTTGACATAACATCCTGACCAATAGCACGCTCTTCTACTGACTTGACAAAGTTCTTAACAACCTTGAAATTAACGTCAGCTTCAAGTAACGCCATCTTAACTTCCTTAAGTGCTGCCTTTACATCAGCTTCAGAAAGGCGACCTTTACCTCGAAGATTTTTAAATATATTCTGAAGTTTATCTGAAAGACTGTCAAATGCCATATATGACCTCCAATGTATTAATAATCTTCGATAATCTCTTTAGAGAGCTTCTTAATCTCGTGGATATAACTCATATCCTCATCCTTAATATAGGAGTCAACCAGCTCATCTATTCTTGTAATCTTAGCTTTAGTATCCATAAACTTCTCAACAAGATGAAGCTTCGATTCATATCCTTCAAGTGTGTTCGACACTCTCTTTATAAGGTCGTGAACACCCTGTCTTGATATTCCATACTCATCTGCTATCTCGCTTAAGGACAAATCATTGAACACGGCATCCTCATAAACACCACGCTGATGTTCATTAAGTAATTCACCATAAAAATCATATAACAATGTCTGCTCTACAATACGTTCCACAATGCACCTTAACTTTCTAGTTCATAAATATTCTTAAGCCTTGAGTATAATATCACGGTATATAAAAAGTGTCAAGTACTTTTACTTGACACTTTTAAAAAATATTAATTTTGTTATTTATCCGATTTTATATTGCGGATACTCACCATCAAAAAACTTATCTATTAGATATTAACCTTAACTAATCTAGGTCTTAATCCATTCTTTTCAAGCTCAGATACAATCTGCTCTTTATGCTCATGTCCGAATGCTTCAATAGTAATTCTTAGCTCAACTGTAGCCTTTCTGTTAATGCTTACAAACTGGTTATGGTCAAGCTTGATTACATTACCGTTGGCATTGGCAATTATCTGTGCTACCTTTACAAGTTCGCCCGGCTTATCTGGAAGAAGAACAGATACTGTAAATATTCTGCTTCTCTGTACAAGACCCTGCTGTACAACTGATGACATAGTGATGACATCCATATTACCACCTGAAAGAATAGATACAATCTTCTTATCCTTTACCTTAAGCTGCTTTAATGCTGCAACTGTAAGAAGGCCTGAGTTTTCAACTATCATCTTGTGATTTTCAACCATATCAAGGAATGAAACGATTAAATCTTCATCCGGAACAGTGATTATATCATCAAGATTCTTCTTAAGGTATGGGAACAGCTTGCTTCCAGGAGTCTTAACAGCTGTACCATCAGCAATAGTGCTTACAGTTGGAAGTGTTGTTACCTTTCCAGCCTTTATAGAAGCCTGAAGACAGTTAGCACCTGCTGGTTCAACACCAATAACCTTTATATTAGGATTAAGAAGCTTGGCAAGTGTAGAAACACCTGTGGCAAGTCCGCCACCACCTACTGGTACAAGTATGTAATCTACTGTTGGAAGTTCTTTTATAATCTCCATAGCGATAGAACCCTGGCCTGTTGCAACATCGAGGTCATCAAATGGATGTACAAATGTAAGTCCCTTTTCCTCTGCTAACTTAAGAGCATACTCACATGCCTCATCGTATACATCACCGTGTAATACTACTTCTGCGCCATAACCCTTTGTTCTGTTTACCTTTATAAGTGGTGTTGTTGTTGGCATAACTACTGTTGCCTTAACGCCATACTTCTTAGCTGCAAATGCAACGCCCTGCGCGTGATTACCTGCAGAAGCTGTTATAAGTCCCTTCTTACGAGCTTCTTCTGACATAGTACTTATCTTATAGTAAGCACCACGAACCTTAAAAGCACCTGTATACTGCATATTCTCTGGCTTTAAATATACCTTGTTGCCTGTCTGGTTACTAAAATATTCGCTGTATACAAGGTTAGTTGGAAGTGTTGCCTCCTTAACTTTCTCAGCAGCTTCTTCAAATTTCTTAAGTGTTAATTCTTCCATTGTTACTTATTCTGCTATTAAACTTTCAAAAAAAGTTAAATAACATTCCTTTCCTGAATTTCTTAAATAAATTTATAATTAATTTATGCTATCTTATATATTATTCCTATTATTGTAATCATTCAAGTTTTTTTGCAATATTTTAATAGTCTTCTTCCTCGTCATCTGTCTTCACATCAAATAATGCATTTACAAATGTATCTGAGTCAAACTTCTGTAAGTCTTCTACCTTCTCACCAACGCCGACATACTTGACTGGTATTCCGAACTCAGCCTGAATAGCAACCGCAATACCACCCTTGGCTGTTCCATCCATCTTAGTAAGAATAATACCTGTAATGTTAGTTACGTCATTGAACTCCCTGAGCTGTGAAAGTGCATTCTGACCTGTTGTTGCATCAAGAACTATAAGATTTTCCCTGTAGGCATCTGAATATTCTCTCTCAATTACCCTGTCAATCTTTCTAAGTTCTTCCATAAGATTTTTCTTATTCTGAAGTCTTCCTGCTGTATCACATAACAGCACGTCTGCGTGTCTTGCCTTTGCTGCAGCTATTGAGTCATATATAACAGCGGCAGGGTCAGAACCTTCGCTCTGCGCAATAATATCAACACCAACCCTGTTAGACCACTCTGTAAGCTGTTCTATGGCAGCAGCCCTGAATGTATCAGCAGCAGCCATAACAACCTTTTTATTCTGAGCCTTTAAATGTCCTGCAAGCTTTCCTACAGATGTTGTCTTTCCAACACCATTTACACCGATAAGCATAACAATTGACTTCTGGTTCTCAAAATCATACGCATTAGGTCCAAGGTCCATCTTCTCACGTATAGTATCAATAAGCAGCTGCTTGCAGTCCTTTGGGTCTTTAATCCTGTTTTCCTTAACCTTTGCCTTAAGGTCTTCTATAATATCATCTGCTGCCCTTACACCGATATCACCCATAATAAGTGTTTCTTCAAGTTCTTCATAGAAATCATCATCTATTGAAGAAAATCCACTGAATATGCTGTCGATACCAGACACAATATTATTACGCGTCTTTGTAAGACCCTCTTTTAACTTACTAAAAAGTCCCATATATAGCCTCTCTTTCTTAAAAATATATTTTACTGGTTATTCCTTTTTCTTATCATTCAGGTCATTCTCAATTAAGTCAACTGATACAAGCGTAGATACACCCTTTTCCTGCATAGTTATACCATAAAGCCTGTCTGCTGCCGACATTGTACCACGTCTGTGGGTAATGACAATAAACTGTGTATGCTTTGTAAGCTTATGAAGATAATTAGCATATCTTCCTACATTAGAGTCATCAAGTGCCGCCTCTATTTCATCAAGAAGACAGAACGGAGATGGCTTAAGGTTCTGTATTGCAAACAGAAGTGCTATAGCTGTCAGTGCCTTTTCTCCACCTGATAACTGCATCATATTCTGCAGTTTCTTTCCCGGTGGCTGTGATATGATAAGAATTCCCGCTTCAAGGATATCCTCACCCTCAACAAGCTCAATAGTTCCACGACCTCCTCCGAACAACTCTTTAAATACCTTATCGAATTCAACCTTTATCTCTTCAAACTTTGTTGTAAACTGTACACGCATACCCTCATCAAGCTCAGCAACAACCTTCATAAGCGACTCTTCCGCCTCAATCATATCGTCATGCTGTGTCTTTAAGAACTCATATCTCTCACTTACAGACTTATATTCTTCAATCGCATTGACGTTGACATCACCAAGCTTCTTAATAGCAGCCTTTAATATATTTATCTGCTTTCTTATGTCGTTTATATTAGTCAGCTCATCACTCTTTAACTCAAGTGCATAACTGTATGTAAGCTCATATTCACTCCACATATAATCAACAAGTGCATCATTGGACTCATCAAGCTTGTCATACTGGTTATGAAGCCTCATACTCTCTTTTTCAAGAAGCATTATCTTCTCATTGAGTTCCTCACGCTTCTTAAAAAATACCTTATGGCTTGCATTGACCTTTTCCTTATCACCCTTTAACACTTCAAGCTTTTTATTGCTTTCCTCAATCCTGCTTACAGCATCCTCAATAGCACTCTTGACAGCCTCAATCTCTTTTTCCTTAGAAGCCACAAGACCTGCTGTTTCGCCTATCTTTTCTTCTATAATTTCTCTCTCTTTGTCAAGACCTTCAAGCTCTCCTGTAAGTCTTTGTATATTTTCATTGATAAATGCGGCTTTCTGTTCTACAGATGAATGAGATATCTTAAGATTTTCTATTTTAAGGGATATTGAATTCTCTTCTGCCTTTTTAGTTTCAAGCATTTTTCCAAGATTTTCTATCTCTTTTCTTGCAGCTTCATTGGCATTATCAAGCTGATTAAGATTACCACTTACCTGATTTTTGCTTTCATTTATCTTAACAATCTGGGCATCAATAGCAGCCTGCTCTTTAATATCACCGCTGTATGAAGCAATTATTTCTGAAAGCCTTACATCAGCCTGCTTAAGATTAACATCTATTGTATTCTTTCTGAGATGTGTTTCTCTCTGAAGCTTATTATATGACTCAAGCGCCTCACGGCACTTTGCAACCTGACTTCTTAAGTCGGCAATCGCTGCCTTTTCCTCTGTAATCTGCTTACTTGTAGACGATACAGAAAGCTTTAACTCCTCTATCTCACGTCTTCGGCCAAGAAGATTACTTGAATTTCTAAAGGCACCACCAG
>FR886302.1:17174-30620 GCA_000436535.1 Eubacterium sp. CAG:252
TTTCTAAAGGCACCACCAGTCATCGAACCGCCCGGATTAAGCTGTTCACCCTCAAGCGTAACTATTCTTAATGTATACTTGTATTTTCTTGCTATTGAAAGTGCATTGTCAATATTGTCAACAACAAGAATTCTTCCAAGCAGGTACTTTGCAAGTCCTTCATACTCAAAAGACACACGCACAAGATTACTTGCAACACCGATAACACCTTTCTCATTGATACAAGGCTCATGTTCAAGCGTATTTCTTGCGTGAATGGCGTTAAGAGGTAAAAATGTAGCTCTTCCCAGCTTATTCTGCTTAAGGTAGCCTATCAGCTCCTTTGCAGTTGCTTCTTTATCAGTAACAATATTCTGTATTGTACCACCGAGTGCTGTTTCAATGGCAGTTTCATACTGCTTCTCAACCTTAATAATATCAGCAATAACACCAAGAATACCCGGATTGCTGTCCTTTAACTCCATTATCTTTCTGATACTGTTGCCATATCCGTCATATCTTTCTGTGATATTAACAAGTGATTCCAGACGTGACTTTTCTCTGTGATAATTCTGGGTTAGCTTATCAAGTTCACCATTCTTTTCAGCAATCGTGTTCTTAAGCTGTGTTATTGAAGTATTCGTATCTTCTATTGACTCATTAATATCATCAAGCTGTTTTGCCGCATTTTCAAAGTCATCCTTTAACGACTGTATAACCTGCTTCTGTGCGCTTTCATCACTCTTACCCTTAATTACATGGCTTGTAAGCTCTGACTTCTTTATCTCAAGCTGTTCAAGCATAGTAATAAACTTCTGGTTTTCAGCCTTTATTGTCGACTGCTCTGTAAGATTATCATATATGCTGTTCTGCCTGTTATCAATCTGTCCTGATATACCTTCAATCTCATCACTGAGCACCTTTGCATCCGCATTTATTGCTGATAACTTTTCATTGTATTCAGATAATTCTTTACTTAGCTCTTCATACTGCTCTTTTAAATCTTTAACAGTATCCTGCTTAGTTTTTTTATCTTTTTCAATGTCAATTATTCTTTCAGAATGAAGCTGGCTGTTAGCATTAAATGTCTTAATCTGCTCAGTAAACACATTAATCTCACCCTGAAGCCTCTGCTTGTCTAATTCTAAGGATGATGCAAGCTGGCTGTTTTCATCAATCTGTGAGTTAATCTCATTAAGCTTATTCTCAGCCTCTTCATACTCCGACTTAGTATTGTCATATTCTGTTTTTGATGTTTCAAGGTCGCCGTCAACTATCTGTATCTTGCCATCAAGTTCAGCAGTTTCTTTTCTTATTCTGTCTGTTTCAAGTAAAAATGCATTTACATCATATTTCTTAAGGTCAGACTTATAGTTTAGATATTCCTTAGCCTTTTCAGACTGTACCTTTAATGGGCCTACCTGCTTTTCAAGCTCTGATAGAATATCATTTACTCTGACAAGATTGCTCCGCTCACTCTCAAGCTTCTTAATAGCTGTAGCCTTACGCCTTTTAAACTTAACAATACCGGCAGCCTCATCAAAAAGCTCTCTTCTCTCATCCGGTTTACCGCTAAGAATTTTATCAATCTGTCCCTGACCTATGATAGAATAGCCTTCCTTACCTATACCGGTATCATAAAACATTTCTGTGACATCTTTAAGACGGCAGGTATGCCCGTTAATCTTATATTCACTTTCACCTGAGCGGTATACTCTTCTTGATACTGTCACCTCGTCATATTCAACAGGAAGTGCGTGGTCACTGTTATCAAGAGTTATCGCAACGTATGCAAAACCGACCGGCTTTCTGTTCTGTGTACCTGCAAATATGACATCTTCCATCTTGGCACCACGGAGCTGCTTTGCGCTCTGCTCACCAAGAACCCATCTTACCGCATCGGCAACATTACTTTTACCAGAGCCATTAGGACCTACAATTCCTGTAATTCCGTTATGAAAGTCAAACACTATCTTGTTGGCGAAAGACTTAAAGCCCTGAACCTCTATACTCTTTAAATACATATATTATTCCTTTACTATCCGTTATATCAATATAACCAATTCTGCCTCTATGCAAGCCCCCGCTTCTTAAGCTGGACTAATGCCTCATATGCAGCCTTCTGCTCTGCGTGCTTTTTCGTATGTCCTTTTGCTGTAACCTCAAACATACCTTCGCAGCTTGCCTTTGCAATAAAGTCCTTGTCATGCTCAGGACCAGTTTCACCGATTATCTCATATACAACCTCTTTATGAGATGCCTGTACAACTTCCTGTAAAATAGTTTTGCTATCATAAAAGAGTTGCTTATTCTCAAGGTCATTAAGAATAAATGATGTTACGAATTCTTTTGCATTAGCAAAACCACCATCCAGATATATTGCTCCAATCACAGCCTCACACGCATCTGATATGATGGAATCTCTCTTTCTTCCTCCTGTAAGCTCTTCACCCTTGCCAAGCATAACAAACTTATCAAGCCCTATGGCTCTTGCACATATGGCAAGTGTAGGCTCACATACGATGCTGGCTCTTAATCTTGTCATCTTGCCTTCATCCATATCTGCATAATTCTTATATATATAATCGCTTGATGTAAGCTCAAGAACTGCATCCCCTAAGAATTCAAGACGTTCATTGTCCTTATACTTTTTTATACATTTTTCATTTGCATAGGAACTATGTGTAAGCGCATTTTTAAGGAGGTCAATGTCACTAAACTCATAGTGTATAGTCTGCATTAATTCTGATAAATTCTTATTGTGCATATAATTCCCTTTCTGTTTATTTTATTTAACAACCGCCGCACTACGTACAAAAATGCCGCCTTGTCTGCACTTATGCAGTGGTACAATGGCGGCACTACAATTCTTATTATCTGCTAAATAAACAATATTTATTACTTAGCAAGTGCATCCTGAATCTGTGATACAGCATCACCAACTGTCACAATATTTTCAGCAGCATCATCTGGAATCTGAATTTCAAACTGGTCTTCAATCTCTGTGATAATCTGATAAACATCAAGTGAATCAGCCTTAAGGTCATCAATAAATGTTGACTCAGGTGTAATCTTATCCTCACTTATGTTAAGTACCTCTGCAATAATTCTCTGTAACTTCTGAAACTCCATATTAATCCTCCATTCCTGTCTGTCTTTAATATGCTTACGCAGACAGACATACTCTAAATTATATAATTACTTTTCACTGCCATTCTCTTCTGTAAGCTCTGGCATATCTTCAAGTGATGCAATTATCTTTTCATTGATATTGCTCTTTGAAAATGTAACACACTGTAAAATCGAATTCTTAACTTCCTTAGCCTTGGCACTTCCGTGTGTCTTGACAACAAGTCTGTTAAGACCGATAAGAGGTGCACCTCCATATTCAGATGCATCCATAGTCTTTAATGTATCCTTAAGTGCTCCTTTTACAAGTAATGCACCTATCTTTGACTTGAAGCTTGAATAGAAAGCTCCTTTAATCTTAGATATAAGTGTACCTGCAAGCCCCTCATACAGCTTAAGTATAACATTGCCAACAAATGCATCACAGACTATAACATCTGCACCACTTCTTGGAATTTCTCTTGCCTCTATACTTCCAATAAAGTTAATATCCTTGCAGGCTTTAAGAAGTGGAAATGTTTCCTTTACAAGCTGGTTGCCTTTTTCCTCCTCAAGACCTACATTTACAATAGCTACTCTTGGATTTTTTATTCCGACACAGTTTTCCATATATATGGAACCCATCTTTGCCCACTGTACAAGAAATGCTGGTCTTGCATCGACATTAGCACCACTGTCAACGATAAGCACACAGCCTTTATCAGTAGGTACAATAGCACCTATAGGTGGTCTTTCCACACCGGGAAGACGACCTACAATAACCTGTCCTCCTACAAGTATAGCGCCAGAACTTCCAGCAGAAACGAAAGCATCAGCTTCTTTTTTCTTAACCATATTAAGTGCCTTAACTATAGAAGAATCTTTCTTTCTTCTGATTGCCATAACAGGTGGCTCTCCAGTTTCGATAACCTCTGTGGCATTAACAACTTCTATCTGTTTCTCGTTATAAGTATACTTTGCAAGTTCAGCCTTAACTGCCTCTTCCTGACCCACAAGATATACAAAACATTCGCTGCTTGTGTTAACAGCATCAACGGCACCTTTAACAATCTCGCCCGGTGCATTATCGCCACCCATAGCATCAAGTGCAACTTTTATCATATATCTGTCCATTCCTTATATTCTTTTATATGATGTCAGGGATAAAATGTATGTATATCTGATTACAATAGATAAATAACATCCCACCCTTAAAATCATTTATAGTAATTTCACAATACAGCTATAATATACGCTTACTGCGCTTATATCATAATGTATGAAAATACTTAATAAATATACTACGAAAACGGGTTTTAATCAAGGGATTTATTGTATGTTAATAAATAGTGAATGAATAGATAGGTTTATAAAAAAAGATATGATATGTTGTAGAAACATAATAAAACAAAAATATACCCCTTTGTTAATTAGTTAGTATACTTTTTCAAGGATAAATTTTAAAAACAGGGGTTAAACATGGGTTAAAAACAAATACCAGGGCAACTGTCTTACAGCAACCCCGGTATTTATGCATATTCAGCTATTAGTCAACTGAAACGATTTCCTTCTTATTATAAGAACCGCAAGCTTTGCACACTCTATGAGGCATCATTAATGCGCCACACTTGCTGCACTTTACGAGATTAGGAGCGCTCATCTTCCAATTAGCTCTTCTCTTATCTCTTCTAGCCTTTGAAGATTTATTCTTAGGACAAATTGACATTCGGTTACACCTCCTTAAAATTCTTTAAAATATCTTTGAAAACAGACATTCTTGGATCCAGGATATTCCTGTCACAACCGCATTCTCCTTTGTTCAGATTCGCACCGCAAATCAGACAAATTCCTTTGCAGTCCTCCTTACATAAGGTTTTTCCCGGCATGGATATCAGTATTTCGCCGAAAACTAACTTGTCCACGTCGAGGTTGTATCCATCAATATAGTCTTTTTCTTCTTTTGCTTCTTCCTCCGATGCATTATCATTAAAGTCAACAACTTCGTCAACAGTATAGTCAACGCGTGTATCAACTGGCTCTAAGCATCTGTCACAAGGAATACTAAGGGTAACATAAGAATTCGCCTTAATAGAAAGCTTATTCTTACCTAGCTTTTTAATACTGACATCAACAGCAGGCTTATCAATTATATCATAATCAGACGAACCTGTATTAAATGTATTCATTTCAATATCTGCTTTATAACTCTTCTCATCCTGTGAACCGGATAAAAGCTCTCTTAAATCAATTAGCATAATTGTCTCCAATTCATACTACATATAGTAGATAAGCATACGCTCACCACACTTTGTCTATTATACGCACCAAATACTAGTTTGTCAACAACTAATTTAATATATTTAATACTGTATATACCATTAAGGCAAAACATTACTGTCCAGAATATACATTTGAAAACAATATCTGAACAGTAATGTTATATTCAATTAACGTATATTATTAATTAATTATTTTACAAGTGCTAATGTTTCTCTTGCGATAGCAAGCTCTTCATTAGTAGGGATTACGCAAAGCTTAACCTTTGAATCTGGTGTAGAGATAATGCCTTCAACACCGCAAGCCTTCTCAGAAGCTGCTTCATCAAGTTCAACTCCAAGGAATCCAAGATACTTGCATACCATTGGTCTTAACCAAGCTGCATTTTCACCAACACCAGCTGTAAATGTGATAGCATCAACACCGTTCATAGCTGCTGTGTAAGAACCGATATACTTAGCTACTCTGTAAGCATAAGCTTCAAGAGTAACCTTAGCTACTTCATTACCTTCGTTAGCTGCTGCGTTAAGATCTCTAAAGTCAGAAGAAATACCACCTGACATACCAAGAACACCTGACTTCTTGTTAAGAATGTTAAGCATTTCGCTAACTGTAAGGTTCTCGTGGTTGCAAAGGTATTCAATGATAGCTGGATCAAGATCACCTGAACGAGTACCCATGATAAGACCTTCAAGTGGAGTAAGACCCATAGAAGTATCTACACACTTACCACCGATAGAAGCTGAGATTGAAGCACCATTACCAAGATGGCATACGATAACCTTAGCTGTCTTAGGATCAAGGTTAGCAAACTTGATTGTTTCCTTTGATACGAAGCTGTGGCTTGTTCCGTGGAAACCATATCTTCTTACGCCATACTTTTCATAGTATTCACGAGGAATAGCATAAAGATATGCCTTTGGCTCCATTGTTCCACCAAATGCTGTATCCCATACAGCTACATTTGGCTTACCAGGCATAGCAGCTTCAACAGCTTCAATACCGATAAGGTTAGCTGGGTTATGAAGAGGTCCTAAGTCGAAGCACTCTCTTACTACCTTCTTAACGTCTTCTGTTACAAGACAAGACTCGATATACTTCTCACCTGCGTGAAGTACTCTGTGACCTACAGCAGCGATTTCATCTGTAGACTTGATTACACCATGCTCAGCATCCATAAGAGCATCAAGTACAAGCTTAACAGCAATGTTGTGATCCTTCATAGGTGTTTCAACAACATACTTATCCTTTCCTGTTGGCTTATGTGTAAGGATAGAACCATCAATACCAATTCTTTCTACAAGACCCTTTGCAATAACGCTCTCATCTTCCATATTGATTAACTGATACTTAAGTGATGAGCTTCCGCAGTTTAATACTAAAATATTCATTCTTATTAATCTCCTATAAAATATAAGTTATATAATTATTTAATATAAAATATAAACATATCATATTAAACAATCCGCCTATGTTAGTTATACAAACAATATGAGGGGCAAATAATTCGTCCCTCATATTGTTATAAATGATGTCACATGATTACCCACAATAAACAGATAGATGTGTTTAATAAAATGTGGCAATCATATCATCAAAATATATGTACACAATTATTTAGCAGCATCCTGAGCCTGAACTGCTGTCATAGCTACAACGCCAACGATATCTTCTGCGAAGCATCCTCTTGAAAGATCGTTAACTGGCATTGAAAGACCCTGAAGAACTGGACCATAAGCGCCAGCCTTAGCAAGTCTCTGAACTAACTTGTAACCGATGTTACCAGCTTCAAGTGAAGGGAATACTAATGTATTAGCCTTACCAGCTACCTTGCTGTTAGGAGCCTTAAGTGCTGCAACTTCTGGAACTAAAGCAGCATCTAACTGAAGTTCACCATCAACAGCGATATCTGGGTACTTTTCATTAGCAATCTTAACTGCATCAGCTACCATAGTTACTCTCTCATGCTTAGCACTTCCGTATGAAGAGAATGAAAGCATAGCAACCTTAGGTTCTGCACCAACAAAGCTCTTGAATGAATCAGCAGATAATGCTGCAACTTCTGCAAGCTTCTCTGAGTCAAGGTCTGGATTAACAGCACAGTCAGCGAATACGAATAATCCGTTTTCACCTAATTCGCAGTTAGGAACTTCCATAAGGAAGAAACCTGATACACTGCTGATACCTGGCTTAGTCTTTAATAACTGAAGAGCTGGACGGATTGTGTTACCTGTTGAATGGCAAGCACCTGAAACTGCACCATCAGCATCACCACACTTACACATAAGGCATGCATAGTACATATAATCCTTTTCCATCTGTTCCTTAGCCATCTCAGGTGTAACACCCTTCTTAGCTCTTAATTCAACGAACTTGTCGATATATTTCTGCTTGTTAGGATCATTGAATGGATCTACGATTGTAGCACCTGTAATGTCATATCCCTTACTGTTCTCAGCGATTTCTTCTGGTGTACCGATGATTATAAGATTAGCGATACCTTCCTTTAAAATCTTCTCAGCAGCTGCAAATGTTCTCTTATCCATAGATTCTGGTAAAACGATAGTCTTCTTATCTGCTTTTGCTCTAGCGTAAATTGTGTCAATAAATGCCATGATTACTGACTCCTCCTTAAAATATGAATTTCGGTACATTATGTTTACCATTATGTTACCGCTACTTTTGCCCCCATTATATACCTTTTTTTTCAGTTAGACAAGGTGGGGATTGTTCTAAATGATAAGCAATTTTATTTAATCATGTTTATAATTCAATCTTATCTAAGCTGCTGCATCATCATTTATAGTATCTATAACCTTTTTAATTCCAAACCACACTGTTAAATCTGTGAATATATCTGCAACACTACCCTGATCAGTAAATGGTGATTCTTGAAGAACAGAAAAATCTCTCATCATTCCATTGTGAACAATATATTCTACTATCTTACCAATACAAATCTGTCTGCTATCAAGATTTGTATTGGTAAGATAGTCCGAAAATGCCTCTTTAGCAGCATTTGCTGTATTTTAATTTAGTCATTTATCAATCATTTGACTAAATTAAAACACTATATGACGTAATTAAATTTAAAATCGTCAATTCTTATCAGATATGGCAATTTAACTTTCATAACTTTTAACAGCTACAGTTCTACACTCAACACTTCTCTATATGGATTGACCGTAGACAATCCTATTTTAGCAATCTGACCATCTATAGGCATAAATAAATTCTGTAATACAGCAAATGCCTGTCTCATCTGCTCCTTATCAAGACATTTGCCAAGTGTAATATGCGGCATCCACGAATATGGCTGATAAAATTTGCTTATATTAGTTTCTGGAATTGTTGTAAATTCATTATATATGGATATTGAAAGATTCATCATATACTCGTTAAGGACAGGTGCGGCATATATCACGCGTGGAAAAAGCTGCCCGATCGATACTATATTTATCGCATTATTTACATTCACAACGCCTTTTTCATCTAAAGGCTGTAACTTTTCCCTGCATACTTTTTCAAATGCTGGAATTAACACATCAACATTCCTTGCCTCAATTGCACTGATTGTAAGATGAGGCATAACATTATTCCTTACCATAAAATCATTGCCTGTTTTATCGGCAATTTTTTGTTGCAGATGTTTCAATATTTTATTAGTATTTTCATCAAAATACGCTGATATTAAATACATGCATAACACTCCTTGAACATATAATCTGTACCAACAGCATACTATTTTCCAACTGCTGAATTGTATATGTTTCCTCTTATTTAACTTACACTTTTTATCAAACCCTGACAGGACCTCTCACAAAATCCCCCAGTTCTTTAACTCCATACTTTCCAGCAACAATCGTATTATAAATATTAGCCGCGTGTATATCATCAAGCAGCATTTCCTTATAGTCGGCGGTCTTTGTTATAAGTGGCACTTCCACAGTTTTTCTTATATATGAAAGATACTCCTGTCCTTTTTTATCAAAGCCAAGTACCCTTATATATGGCGAATTATCATATTTTTCCATGTGTTTATTATCAAGTCCCAGCATTATTCTTATAAGCGCTCTTTTAATTCTGGAGAGTGTCACTTCCTTCGTCTTTATTTTCTCACACATACCGCTAAATGAAAATGCCGCACTATCTTTGCTTTCCTGCCCCTGCGGAATTGTTCTGGTGATTGCATCCATAGTTATCTTATATAATCTGCCTGCTATTTCTTTACTCACATCTGGATATCGCATAACATTTTCTATAAAATCATTTTTATCATAACCGCTCACAAAAAGTATATCTAAAAGTCTTGTAAATAATGCTCCTGTTATATCATCCGGATATATATAATTAGTGTTTGAGGATAATATTAAACCCGCTTTTTCAGGCATATATTCAGATATATTAATATTCGTAAATAATATATCATCATTACTGTTTTTTACCCTGCCATTATTAAAAACATCATCATCTGATATAGAATTACCAACCGAACTATCACATACATTTTCTTTATCAAAACGACATTTAATATTTTCCCTTAAAGCAGTAGCACTTGCATATTCACTGCATATATCCTTATCATTATAACCATCGCCCTGCCTTTGTACTGTATATGGCTTTATATCATAATTATGTTTTATGATTGCCTTCAGGTATTCAACTGCAAGTATGTTATTGGAGCTTGAAAGTACTGCTGCAGTGTCTGCATCTGTCAGTAATCCAACCACTTTCTGTCTGGCTGCCGCATACGACATACCACTTGATGTATACTTCGATATTTCTTTATATAACATTTCTTCGTTATCACATAAAATATGTGCAACCTTAAGAAGCCCGTCTATATCCCCGCTCTCACTTCCAAATGCAATACTATCTGCCTTAATATAATTAAGCACCTTTACCGCACCATCCGCAAAGCTTTCTGCACTGGATACAGCATAATTAACTGGCAGCTCTACAACGAGATTGACACCACTGTTTAGTGCCATAGAAGCACGCGCGTACTTATCAAGAATTGCCGGCTCTCCACGCTGCACGAAATCACCACTCATAACAGCAATACTGACATCAGCCCCGGTAAGCTCCATCGCTTTATTAAGATGATATAAATGTCCATTATGAAATGGATTGTATTCTGTTATAAGTCCTACTGCTTTCATTATTTCAACCTTTCTTGTGTTATTTTAATATATCTTATTTCTGCTTATATTCATTCAATAATCGCTTAATCTCATTTGGTGGCAAATCTTTATCAGATTCTTTTATTTTTTTCAAAATAAAACGTTTTTCATCATTTGTCCAGCGAAATCCATCTTTCATATATGGCAAGTAAATTAAATCCAACGCATCCAATTGTAACAATTCATAATGCTTTAAAATGCTATCATCTATGCAATTCATTATAGCTATTTTATCAATTGTCCCATCTTCCATTGTATATATGTTTTTTAGTTTTTTATAATGCTTATTTTTTTCTAATGACTTGAATACCTGTTCCCAATAAATTTCAAAGAATTTTTCTCCCTTTTTATTACGTTTCATAAGCGAATAAGGTAAAACTTCTTGTTGATTTTCTAAGTAATCGTTATCCAGTCGGAAGAAAAACGTATTTGGATAATTTACATCATTCTTTTTCCCAGAAGACATAAAGCCAATACCAAAATATCCATATTTATTGTCCTTATTTTTATATTTTTTCCAAAACATATATTCAATCTTATCCATCTTAGTAGAAAAGTTTTTAACTTTAGAAAAATCAAATTTAATAATTTGTCTTGCTCGAATAATATCCAGTATTAACTCACTACTGAAATATCGTATTCTACCATTGAATAACTCATTAAAATAAGCACTATTTTCAAATTCGTCTGTATCAATTGCGTCATCACCACTACCACACATTCTGCCATACAACTCCGTTGCACTTAAGCGTTTTTCACTGTATTCGAATAAAATTGGATTATCCACTAAATGTTGTAATCCTAACAAATGCGGTAAATCTTGTGGGTTAAAGGTAAATTTTATTATATCACCATTACTCAGTGGTATTGTAATACTTGTTTTTATTATCTTTTCATAGTCGCAAATAATATTTTTTACAATATTCAAAATTTTCCTCCAAAAAAATAAATGCCTTCTAGGAAAACCTAGAAGACATTTATAAGCATTTTCACTTTTTCCTCCAATGAGTAAGATACTGTTGGCTCAATGCATAAACCAACGTGAAGACCTCCATTTGCATTTGGTATCACTCACACAAACTTCATCAGTCAAGAAATTCTCCGCCCGTAAGCTAAAAGAATCTTTATTAATATATGCATAATGCATATAAAATATTAATCCACTCGATTTTCTATACTAGCATAAACAAATTCGCATGTCAACGAAATAAGCGATAATGCTAATTTCCTCTACAAGTAAATAATACACTATTTTCTGCTAATATACAATACTTTTCTATAATCAAAAACCTTGTAATACTATTAACAAACTTTAAATCATGTAGAATATAATTAATTCTTAAAACTATGTATAGGAGCCGGTATTCTGCCCGGTCTGTTTACAAATGCTGAGCAGTCAAATGTATTAACTGGCATAATAGGAGCATAGCCTAAAAGTCCGCCGAATTCTACAGTCTCACCAATACCCTTTCCAACAACAGGTATAACTCTTACAGCTGTTGTCTTCTGGTTTACCATACCAATAGCAGCTTCATCTGCAATAATACCAGATATAGTTGTTGCCTTTGTATCTCCTGGTATAGCAATCATATCAAGACCTACAGAACATACACATGTCATAGCTTCAAGCTTTTCAATAGTAAGTGATCCTGCATTAACTGCATCAATCATTCCCTGATCTTCACTGACTGGAATAAATGCACCACTAAGTCCGCCTACATATGATGAAGCCATTACACCGCCTTTCTTAACCTGATCGTTAAGAAGTGCAAGTGCTGCTGTTGTTCCAGGAGCACCGGCTCTTTCAAGTCCGATTTCTTCAAGAATTTCTGCAACTGAATCACCGATTGCTGGTGTTGGTGCAAGTGAAAGGTCAATTATACCAAATGGTATACCAAGTCGTTTAGAAGCTTCCTGGGCAACAAGCTGTCCTACTCTTGTTATCTTAAATGCTGTCTTTTTGATAGTTTCACAGAGTACTTCAAAGCTCTCTCCTCTTACGCTTTCAAGAGCATATTTAACAACACCAGGACCACTGACACCTACATTGATGATAGCATCATCCTCTGTAACTCCGTGGAAAGCTCCTGCCATGAATGGATTGTCATCTGGAGCATTACATAATACAACAAGCTTTGCACAGCCAAGAGAGTCTGCATCTTTTGTTAAAGCAGCAGTCTCTTTAACTATTTCACCCATAAGTCTTACAGCATCCATATTGATACCTGTCTTTGTAGAACCAACATTTACTGAGCTGCATATAAGCTCTGTAGATGCAAGTGCCTTAGGGATCGAACGTATAAGCAGTTCATCACTCTTTGTCATACCCTTTGATACAACCGCAGAATAACCACCGATGAAATTAACTCCTACCTCGTGGGCAGCCTTATCAAGTGTCTTTGCAATAGTTACATAATCGTCAGGTGTTTTACAGCATGAGGCACCAACTAACGAAATAGGTGTAATAGAAATTCTTTTATTAACTATTGGAATACCTATTTCCCTTGATATTTCCTCTCCTGTTTTTACAAGGTCTTTAGCAAGAGTTGTGATTTTTTTATATATTTTCTCATTTACCTCATCAAGATTCTCGCTTGCACAGTCAAGAAGGTTAATACCAAGCGTAATTGTTCTTACATCAAGATTTTCCTTCTCTACCATTTTGTTGGTTTCAGTAACTTCATATATGTTAATCATTTTTCTCCTCATTTCCGCATCGCCTATGGCGTATACTTAATAATAGTTAATTAAATTCTATGCATCATATCAAAGATTTCTTCTCTCTGGCACTTAATAACAACACCTATCTCATTTCCAAGCTTATCCAGTTCATTATTAACATCATCAAAACCACTTGTAGAGTTAGATAAATCAACTATCATCATCATATTAAAATAGC
>FR886303.1 GCA_000436535.1 Eubacterium sp. CAG:252
GTGTTCAGGGATGCGAAACATCCCTGAACACGCGTGCGTTCGCCCTATCAGCAAAAAATCAGCGGAAAAGCCTCGTGCAAGCACAGTCTTTTCCGCTATTTTTTTGCTGGCACGGCTCATTGCCTTCGCGATCATTCATAACTTGTAATCTGGGTGTAGAAGTTGTCGTAGTCGGTTCTTCCTTCGGCTGTAAATGCGATAGCTGTTCTTGGGTGCTGGTTTGCATTTCCAGTAATCATATACTGTACATCGCAGCCCCATACAACTCCAGCCTTCTTAAGTGGAACCATATGATTTTCAACAAACTTAAGCACTGGTGATATTTTGTACTTAGGGTTTCTTAAGAAGCCCATAAGAAGCTCTGAATAACAGTTACCGGCTCCTCTTCCCATACCGCTCATAGTAACATCAAGATAACTTACACCGATTGTACATGCCTCTATTGTATTGGCAAATGCAAGCTGCTGGTTGTTATGTGCGTGGATACCTACGCTCTTTCCATACTTTTCAGCTACCTTAAGGTACTTATCTGCAAGTCTTCTTATCTGCTCTGGGTAAAGTGAACCATAGCTGTCAACAAGGTATATTACACTTGCCTTGCTCTGTGCTGCAAGAAGCTCTAATGCAAGGTCTAACTCATTCTCACTTGCTGTAGATATAGCCATAATATTGATAGTTACCTCATAACCCATATCTGCACAGTAATTAATCATCTCAATAGCTGCCGGAATAGTATTAATATATGTAGCAACTCTTACCATATCAATAACACTTTCTGACTTAGGGATAATATCCTTCTTAAAGTCAGTTCTTCCAACGTCTGCCATAACAGAAATCTTTAAGTCAGTATCGTTATCACCAACTATCTCCCTGATATCCTTCTCATCGCAGAACTTCCACTTGCCATAATCATTTACATTAAAGACTTCCTTAGATGCCTTATAGCCAAATTCCATATAGTCAACACCTGCTGCCACATTTGCCTTATAAAGGTCGCGCACAAAGTCCTCACTAAATTCAAAATTATTGACAAGACCTCCATCTCTTAATGTACAGTCTACGACCTTGATATCCGGTCTGAATGATACTAACTCGCCTTTCTGTTCCATAATCTGATTACCTCATCTTTCCTGTGTTTTGCAAACGCGCTTTAAAGCGTTACACTTTAAAGCGTTAAACTGTTCTTAATTATAACACTTATAAAACATTTGTAAAGACCTTTTCATTAATTATTTTTGTTATCTATCTTGGTTCATTATTCCTACATTAATAAAATGCGCTATTCCATCCATACAGCAGCCTATATAAAAAGCAGACATATCTCCCTAAAACTTATAATCTGCTGTCATTACAAAACAAGATTAGCCATATTAAGTATATTTATCTGTATACAAATCTTCACACTTACATGCCCAGTGCGTCCTCCATAATATCCATCATATCAAGCATCCCGTCAAGATACTCCCTTGCGCTTGAGAACTTCCTCTTAGTAACTGTCCATACGAATTCCGGCGTGCTCTTAAGCTTGAATTCAAGTGCTCCTCCAAATGTATCAACAAGCTGTTGTATATTATCTGAATTGATATCTGCCTTTGGGTATATCGTCATAACTGTTCTCCAGTTGGACACGCCGCCTGAAGGATTATGCTTTGTTGCACCTTTAATATCCATAATGCCTATCTTATGCGCTTTTGTTTTGATGAGCGCTATCATAAGAAGATTAGCGGCACTTGATGGTATGCTTCCATATCTGTCGGCAAGCTCATCACGCATATCTGACAGCTCCTCCCTCGTTTCAAGCGCTGCAATTCTTTTATATATGTCAAGCTTCTGGTATTCGCTTTTTATATAAGTTGCAGGAATATACGCATCCACTTCCATATCGACAGTAGTTTCAAAGTCATATTCATTTTTAATGCCCTTAAGGTCATTAACCGCCTGATTAAGCATTTTGCAGTATAAGTCATAACCGACCGCTGCCATATGTCCGTGCTGGCTCTTTCCAAGCACATTACCTGCTCCACGTATTTCAAGGTCTTTCATAGCTATCTTAAAGCCTGAGCCAAGGTCTGAGAATTCCTTTATGGCGCTCAGCCTCTTTTCAGCCACCTCAGATATCATCTTATCCCTCTTATACATAAGGAATGCATACGATGTCCTTGTGCTTCTTCCAACTCTTCCCCTTAACTGGTAAAGTTGTGACAATCCGAACTGGTCAGCATTTTCTATAATCATTGTGTTACAGTTAGGAATATCCATACCCGTTTCTATAATAGTAGTTGACACAAGCACATCTATCTCACCGTTGACGAATTCATACATAATCCTTTCAAGCTGCCTTTTGTCCATCTGTCCGTGAGCATAGGAAACAACTGCATCCGGAACAAGGTTCTGTATATATTCTGCACGCTCCTCTATATTACGTACTTTATTGTATACATAATACACCTGTCCATTTCTTGCAAGTTCTCTTGTTATTGCCTCTCGAATCATCTCGTCATTGTGCTCTGTAACAAATGTCTGTATAGGGTGCCTGTCAACCGGAGGCTCTTCAAGCACACTCATATCTCTTATTCCTACAAGGCTCATATGAAGTGTTCGCGGAATAGGTGTTGCACTGAGTGTAAGAACATCTATGTTATTCTTTAGTTCCTTTATCTTTTCCTTATGCGTAACGCCAAAACGCTGCTCCTCATCTATTATAAGAAGTCCTAAGTCCTTGAACTTGACATCTTTGGAGAGTATTCTGTGTGTCCCGATAACAACATCAATCATCCCCGACTTAAGTTCTTCTATCGTCTTTTTGTTCTGCGCCGATGTCCTGAAGCTTGAAAGCTGCCCCACATTTACAGGGAATCCCTTCATTCTCTCCTCAAATGTAGAGTAATGCTGGCTTGCAAGTACTGTTGTCGGCACAAGATATGCCACCTGCTTTCCGTCCTGTATCGCCTTAAATGCCGCTCTTATTGCAACTTCTGTCTTTCCGTAGCCTACATCACCACAGATAAGGCGGTCCATCACACGTCCGCTTTCCATATCATTTTTAGTGTCCTGTATAGCATTAAGCTGGTCGTCAGTTTCCTCATAAGGAAACATTTCCTCAAACTCCTGCTGCCATACCGTATCCTTTGAGAACTTGTAACCCTCTGCCTTCTGCCTTATCGCATACAGCCTTACAAGCTCCTTTGCAACAACCTCAACCGCTCCGTGAACCTTTGCCTTTGTCTTACTCCACTCCTTACCGCCAAGATTATTAAGTTTCGGCTTCTTCTCAACATCCTGGTCAGCATACTTCTGAAGCCTGTCAAGCTGCGTTGCAAGCACATACAGATTGCCGTTGTCAGCATAAGTTATCTTAATATAGTCCTTCTCAACTCCGTCTACTTTTATTTTCTCAATTCCCTTGTATACGCCAAGTCCATGATTTTCATGAACCACATAATCGCCTATATTAAGCTCATTAAAGCTTGCTATATTTTTGCCGTCATGCTTTTTCTTCTTAAGCTTTTTGATACGTTTTGACGTAAATATATCATTTTCAGCAATAACCACGAAAGAAAGCACCGGATATTCAAAGCCCTTATGAAGACTTCCATAAGTAACTATAATAAGTCCTTTTTCGTAATCCTTACTAAAGTCCTCACTATAAAATGCAGGTATATCCAGCTTTCCAAGGTCATCGACTATTCGCTGTGCCCTTGTTCTTGAGCTGCACACAAGCACTGTTGTATAACCGCTCTTCTTATATTTTATAAGGTCTTTGGTGAGATACTCAAAGCTGTTGTTATAGGAACTTATGCTTCGCGCCTCAACGTGCATCCTGTAATCAACATCAAAACCCTCCGGCTTATAATCAAGCGTTGTAAGTATAAGCTTCTTATTATGCTTCATATCTGATATTATCTCGTTAAGCGTTTTTATCTTATTCGTCTGGCTCGGAAGCACATAACCTGCCGCAAGCCTGTTTTTCATACTCTCGCCATATTCATAAAGAGTAAGCTCATTACATTCCTTAAGCCTGTTCGGTTCATCCAGCACAATAAGAGTATCTTCCACTGGAAAATACTCTATCAGCCCTGCTGTATCTTTTATTATTGTATCCAAAAACTTTGAATAATTGCCTGTTCTTTCAACGTCACCAACAAGCTTGTTTATGTTGTTGCCCGCCTCTATCTGTTCCTGTGTCCGCTTGCGTTTGCCATAGTCAAAGCACTCAAGCTGCTCATCTCTTTCTTTCCTTATCTTATCAAGTCCCGCCTGCTTCTCCTCTTCTGTGAAAAGAAATTCTGTTGCTGGAAATATGTGATAAGATTTCAGCTTTTCTATCGACCTCTGGCTCTCTGCATCAAACATTCTTATGGAGTCAACCTCGGTGTCCCACAGCTCTATTCTTACCGGCGCTTCATCTGTATATGAAAATATATCTATAATTCCGCCTCTTATTGAGAACTGGCCTTTATCCTCAACCATTCCCGTTCTTGTAAAGCCCATCTGAACCATCTTTTTCGCAAGCTTTTCTGTATCTATCTCACTTGTGCTGTCTATGGTTATCACCGACTCCATATACCTTTTAAGCGGTACAAGCCTGTCTGACACACCATCTATAGTTGTAACCAGTGTAAGCAGACCGCCATCCTGACCGTCTTTACTATCCACTGCCTTTATATGCTCTATCAGTCTGCTTATGCACTTAAGCCTCTGCCCCGTTATCTGGTTTCCCGTAACATCTGCACTGTAAAATATCGCATCCTTTGCCGGATAATACAGCGCTTCTCCATTAAAAAATGCTGCATCATCGCACATATTTCTTGCCTTGGCTTCATCACTTGTTATCACAAGCATAAACTTATAGTTCTGTGCGACAGCACTTGATATGTGCACCTTCTGCGTATCTATACAGCCGCTTATGACCGCCGTTCTTCCACCGTCTGCGGATAACTCCTTATTAAGTTGTTCTATCGCCGCCGTATCATTTACAGGCTTAAAAAATGTATTCACCTCAGTCCTCCTTATTTCCAGTTCTTTCATCAATATGACATAAAACTGTATCTTGAACTTATAATGTATGCTAGTTATTCAGCGCTCTTTATCAGCCGTTAAACTTATTCATGGCACTTTCTATGCCCTCACTTATTATGCACTCAACTGCTTCGCACGCTCTTGTATTACCATCCCTTAACTGTGGATACAGTTCTGCTGGAAACTTTCCAAGCACCCAGTCAGCAAGGTCCCAGCCCTTTGGCTTATCACCCACGCCAAACTTTACTCTCTTAAACTTATCACTTCCAAGGTGCGCTATAATACTTTTTATTCCGTTATGTCCTCCGGCACTTCCCTTTGGACGGAGTCTTAATCTGCCCGGTTCTAAACTTATATCATCAAATATTACAATAAGGTCATCTATATCCGCCTTATAATAATCCATAACCTCTCTTATACATTCACCTGAATTATTCATATATGTCATAGGCTTTACAAGAAGTACCTTTTCCCCTTCAACAACGCCCTTTCCTATAAGTCCCTTGTGCCTGGCTGTATCTACACTTATATTATACTTGTCTGCAAGCTCATCTATGCACGAAAAACCTGCGTTGTGTCTTGTCCCTGCATACTGTGTTCCCGGATTACCTAATCCTGCTATTATATACATATCTATCCTTGTGCAACCCGACATTTCTGTCTGTCATAATTGTGGGTTACCTTTCCTTTCCTATTATTTATAATCCTAATCTAATATAAACTATCTCAACAAAAAAAGGAAGGGCGT
>FR886304.1:0-5894 GCA_000436535.1 Eubacterium sp. CAG:252
CGGTATGCATAATTTTAAGTACAATAATATAATTATAGTACATTACATCGGATAAAGATGCACAAATATGACTTGATTAAAAAATGTAAATTTGGTTAATCTGTTTCTGGTTTTAGGACTATAATACACACTGTAAAAAGAAATAGATAAACTTAACATCACCTCTTTGTTGAAGGCTTGCTAAGCTAATCAGATTTTTGGAGGAAAAGATAAATGAATACTTTAAAAGCTGAAAAAAGAAGCATGAGTGACAAAGCAAAGAAATTAAGAAGAGAAGGTTATGTAACTGGTAATGTGTTTGGCAGAAGCCTTGCAGAATCAATTCCAGTGCAGATTGAGAAAAAGGAAGCAGAAAAGTTCCTTTCAGTCTGCGGTAAAGGTAGTGAAGCACAGCTTTCTTTGGACGGACAGCAGTATGATGTCCTTGTGAAAGAAGTAGATTATGACCCTATTAAGAGACAAACATTAGAAATTGATTTCCAGGTACTTACAGAGGGCGAAAAGGTTCGTTCAGTAGCTGAGATTGTACTTGTTAATCATGAACTTGTTCAGGGCGTACTTGAGCAGCATATGGAGGAAATTCCATATAAGGCAACAAAGTCTGCACTTGTTGAGAAGGTCAGCATAGATGTTGGAAACCTTAAGCCGGGTGACAGTATTAAGGTAGAAGACCTTGATATTGCAAAGGATAAGGACGTTTCTATATCACCGGATGTATTAGAGAAAGTAATTGTCAGTGTAACAGAACAGACATATGCTGGTGATGATGAAGCTGCCGATGAAGAAGATACGGCAGAAGCATAAACAAAAAGTAAACGGCTGTGAAGCAGCCATTTACTTTATAAAAGGTTTAGTAAAAGAATAATCCTGCATAGCAGGACATAATAAAAGTAAGAATTCTGGTATGGGTATATTCCTATACCGGAATTCTTATTTTTATTATGTATAAATATACATGATTTTCTGAATAATTTTTCAGACTAAATAACATAATATTATTGCTTTTTGTTGAATTTTGTCGTTTTTGGATATATACTATACATATGTGTCATTAAACTGTTTTGAACAGGATATTATGCATAGGTTTAATATCTTTATGGCAGTTATTAGAGCGTAACTTAGGTAAGTTTAATTTAATATTTATTGACATAGATTCAGTTCGATGAATTCAATAAAGGATGATATTTGATTGAATGAATTCAAATAATATTTATGTTGGATGATATCTGCTGCATAATAAGTGTGGAAGGTAGGTATTGTATATGAGTAAAGTTTATGATGCGGAAGAATTTAAGGCAAGGGCCAATGTTAAGACAAGAAAAGTATGGTTTATATTGAATCTGTTGCTTACAGGTCAGTATTATTCCAATGTAACAAAAGGAACGTATGAACAACGGTATATAGTGCCATTTCTGCTGCTATGCTGGGTTCCATACATAGCAGGCTCTGTATATCTTAAGATAAAAGGCAAAAATGCATCATTTTACAGGTCTATCATAACAATAGGATATGGACTATTCTACGGATATATAGTGTGTACAAGCCAGACGATGTTATCATTTGCATATATATTTCCAGTTGCAAGTATGATTATTCTGTTTAAGGACAGAAAGTTCATGATAAAGTGTGGAGTATTTAACACTGTAATACTGATAATAGCATCAGTCTACAAGTATATGACTGGTATGAATTCAGTGGCGGATATAGATAATTATATGTTACAGATATCCTGCATAATGTTAAGTTATATGTGTTATGTTATGTCTATCAATCACCTTAATCTTTCAGATGGAGCACTTACAGACTCCATAAAGGATGACCTTGACAGAGTTGTAAAGACAGTTGAGCAGGTTAAGGACTCAAGTAATATGATAGTTGATGGCATCACTGTAGTAAGAGAACTTGAGGAAGAGAACAGACAGGGTGCTAACTTTGTAGTATCGAGTATGGAAGAATTGTCACGCAATAACGATATTCTTCATGATAAGACCAATTCTTCAACAGATATGACAACGAAGATTAATAATCAGGTTGAAAATGTTGCTGCACTTATCAATGACGTAGTAAAGCTTGTAAGTGAGTCAGTTGAGCATGCAGACTTAAGCTCAAAAGAACTTGCAGATGTTGTTGAAAGTACAGATACTATGGCAAAGCTTTCGGGTGAGGTAGATGATATACTTCACGAATTCCAGCAGGAGTTTGAAAAGGTTAAGACAGAAACAGGAACTATTGAGGAGATTAACTCACAGACCAACCTTCTTGCACTTAATGCCTCTATTGAGGCGGCAAGGGCAGGTGAAGCTGGTAAGGGCTTTGCAGTAGTTGCTGATGAGATAAGAAACTTAAGTGATGAAACACAGGAGTCATCAGACAGGATTATGGCGGCTCTTGGTCATCTTGGCGATACATCAGGCAGGATGTTAGAGTCGGTTAAGAGAATATTATCAATAATACAGGAAACACAGGGAAAAGTAGTAAAGGTCAATGACAGTGTTGCTGGTATAGCAAAAGATTCTAACCAGATAGGACAGCATATCGGCGTGGTTGATTCAGCTATGCAGGAGGTTGAAAGCTCTAACCGTAATCTTGTAGATAATATGAGCCAGATTGAGAGTGTTATGCAGGTTATTCAGGACTGTATAACTAATGCTGATGACAGTACTAAGATTATGCTTAGTAAGTATGAAGAGTCATCACGTAATGTAAACGAGATAGAAAGCGTTGTAGGCGCCATGATGGAAAAGCTTGGAATCGGTGGATTTATGGGAATTCAGGATATCAAGCCTGGTATGAGATGCACTGTAAGACAGCTGGTATCTGGTAAGCCATCTAATAGGGACTACAGCGGAGAAATAATAGCGCAGAAGGGTGGAGCATTATTTGTAAGGTTTGATGATGAGGATATAGATGTTAATAATTCATCATTAAAATTCCGGATTGAGATAGTAGCAGGTAACGTACTTTATCACTGGACTGATGTATCAGCTAAGAGAGCAGCGGAGTATAAGGAAGATGTATGCAGACTTGAAGTATCTACACTTCCAAGTATTGTAAACAGAAGAAAGTATACAAGAATGCCTATACATAATAAGTGCTCAATCGTATTTGAAGATAATGCAGAGATAACATTTACTGGTGAAATGGTAAATATAAGTGCTAACGGTTTTGCGTTTACAACAAGAGATAAAGAATTCGCAGATTGTAATGGAAAGAATATGATAGTAAGTATTCCTGACTTCCCAGTAGAACAGGGAAGACTCATAGAAGGTGTTGCAATCAGAAGCACAGACAGCGATGGCAGTTATATAGTAGGCTGCCGTATGCCATCTGACAGCATAGAGATAGGTAATTATGTAAATAGGAATTATTCAGAATAATTAGTTAATTACTGGTTTGTAAGCCATTAGTAACATTTTTAATATATTATGGTAGTGTAATAAGTATCGGGGAAACATAATCTGGGTATTATAGATATATACAGATTAGCATCATAATATAGAAAGCAGATGGTTTAATGAGTTCAGGTAAAGATTATAACAGATATGTTAAGTGGGTAAGGTGTATAGTTGCTATTGTTATCTGTCTGACGGTTATTACAGTTGTTGTACTCTCCGCAAAAAGCAGAATAAATGGGAACAAAAACAGCGAGCCGACAACTGAATATAGTGAAAACAGTGTTATACCAGAAGAAGATGAAGAAGCGTATGACCTTCCACCAAGAGTGCTTAATTCGGATGTTGTACCATATGACGGACAGAGGCGGGCTATATCGTGCTGGGGCGATTCGATGATGTTTGGTATAGGTGCTGGTGAAGCTTATGTATCTGGCAGTGACGAAGTTCTTGATATATCAGGCTGGACAACACCAGATACGTTAGAGTATCTTACAGGAATTAAGGTATACAATCTTGGAGTTTCTGGGGAAACTTCAAATGAGATAGCACTACGTCAGGGTGGAATTAAAATGTATGTCGATAATACATTTGAGGTAGGATATGATGACAGTGTGGAAGTAAGCATAGTTGATGAGTATGGCAATCCTGTATATATGGCTGACTTTAGTGCATATGGTTATGTTGAACCACACGAACCGGATGTAGTGTATATTAATGACGACATGTTTAAGATAACAGGAACCGAAGAAACGGGGTTGTATATATGCCGTTATTCGGAAACAGAGGTTGGTGGCGATGCATTTACAACGGTGTATGAAGGTACTCAGGTTACAACAAAGGCATCTTATGAAAGAAAAGGTGATATTCTTATTCTTGAGATAGGTAGTAATGGCGGATGGGATAACTACAGGCAGCTTATAAGCCAATATGATGCCATGATTCAGAATGCAGGTTGTGATTATTATATAATAGTAGGTGATACAGATGACCCGGGAACATCAATAGCTGATACATCACAGGGTTTTTGCAATGAAGACGGAACTTATATAGGTGTAGGAGATACTGCCTGGGAGGCAACATTAAGTGAAGCTTATGGAGAGCATTTCATTAATATGAGAACCTATCTTATAGAAAATGGTCTGTCGGATGCAGGTCTGCGTGCAACTAATGCTGATTACAGGGGCTTCCGCAGAGGAAGGATATCCAAGCAGCTAAGGTCAGACTGGACACATTTTAATTCGTATGGATATTATGCCAAGGGACTGGCAATCTATGAGAAGGGTGTGGAGTTAGGTTATTGGAAGTAGTCTGGGCACAGGTAATAAGCGCATATCAGTGGGGATGTAATAAAAATGCGTAGAAATGAGGATTAATATGAGTGAATCAGGAAATAAAAGTAGTCATGTTAAAAAATTGCAGAAGTGGCTGCGTAATTTCAGGCATAAGTGTGCGTTATTTATAAGTAATAATAAGAAAGCTTCTATAGCTACAGGCATAATTATGCTGGTTATAATTGCAACAGTTATAACAACAATTTCTATAGTTACAATTAGGAAAAACAGAAATCTGTCAGCTAATAATGAAACTGATATTATTGTTGAAAATGTAACAATAAAAGAGGAAAATGAGACAGAAATAGAAGAAATTTCCGAAGAAGAAACAGAAGAAACGTCTGAAGAAGAAACAGAAGAAATTGAAGAGATAGTAGAACAAGAGTATGTTGAACAGTTTTTTGAAAATGAAATATCAACAGAAGATCAGGAGGCATTAGCTCTTCCTTCAAGAAGACTGTCAGCGGAATTTATACCATATGATGGAAAAAGAAGAGAAATATCTTACTTTGGAGACAGTATGGTAGCAGGTGTTGGCAATACAAGTGTTAATGCATCTGTTAATGGTATGAGCATATATGGTTGGACATCACCACGTACTATACAGTATTTTACAGGGATAACTACATATAACTTTGGGGTTCCGGGTGAGGATTCTTATGAGATATCTTACAGGGCAGGTGGCGTAAAGCTTCACACTGACAGAGATGTTTCGATAAGTGAGGATACTCCGGCAAGAGTCAGGCTTATAGATGAAAATGGAGATACATTTACATTTGGTGACTATAGTGGTTATGGTATAGAGAATAATGAATATCCATATTCTATGTATATTAACAATTATCTGTGTTCAGTAAATAATGCGGGAAATGGAGAGGTTGATATAAGACTTATAAGTGGCTATGCGGCATACAGCGTTCCGGAAACAGACATTAATTATAGGGTTATAACTAATGAAGACGTTGCAGCTATTGCGTATGCAGATGTGGAGACAGATGATATAAATGCTGTAAATGTTCAGGCACAAGAAACAACAGCCAGTCCTGTAACAGGTGAAACGCAGTCGCCTACAGATGTTACGCAGCCATCTACTAAAGAATCAGAAAGTGAAGCTGTTACACAGCCGGTAACAGAGGCACCGACACAACCAGCACCAACGCAGCCAGCA
>FR886304.1:5918-23077 GCA_000436535.1 Eubacterium sp. CAG:252
CAGCCAGCACCAACGCAGCCAGCACCGACACAACCGGTACCAACAGTTTCAAAGGTGTATATTCCTGCAGGGGCAGAGGCTAAACCAAAGGTTGCAAAAGACCATAGTGAAAAAGATATTCTTATACTTGAGATAGGAAGCAATGGAGGCTGGGGAAGTGATTATCAGACACTTATATTACAGTATGATAATATTATACTTAATTCAGGCTGCGATTATTATATAATAGTAGGTGATACAGATGACCCTGGTACATCTATTGGAGATAATAATCAGGGTGAATATAACGAAGATGGTTCATATATTGGTATAGGTGATACATCGTGGGAGGCTGCTTTAAGAGAGGCTTATGGTGCACATTTCTTTAATACAAGAACCTATATTATACAGAATGGTCTTAGCCTATGCGGATTAAGTACAACTACACAGGATCTTGAAAACTTTAAGAGGGGTAATATATCAAAGCAGTTAAGATACGACTGGACACATTTTAATGCGTACGGATATTATGTTAAGGGCGTTGGCATATATGAAAAGGGAAAAGAGTTGGGATACTGGAACTAAACTTTATTTGCTAATTGTAATAATGAATACAGGAAAGGTAACGACACAATGAATGACAACAGAGAAAAGTTCGCATCCAGATTAGGATTTATACTTGTATCAGCAGGATGCGCAGTAGGATTGGGCAATGTATGGAAGTTCCCTTACATATGCGGAAAAAACGGAGGGGCAGCATTTATTGTCATATATCTGTTATGTCTGCTTGGATTAGGACTTCCTATACTTATATGTGAGTATGCTATAGGAAGAGGAAGTAACAAGAGTCTTGGAAGTGCATTTAAGGCTCTTTCACCAGAGGGAACAAGATGGCATCATTTCAGATGGGCAGCTTATGCGGGTAATTATCTTCTGATGATGTTTTACACTATGGTCGCAGGCTGGATGCTTAACTACTTTGCATACAGCTTATCAGGAAAGCTCACAGATAAGAGTGTTGACGAGATAGGCGGGGAGTTCTCACAGATGCTTGCTTCTCCGGGAATTATGACATTCTGGACATTTGTTGTTGTACTTGTAAGTATAGGCGTGTGTTCACTTGGTCTACAGAAGGGTGTAGAGAAGATAAGCAAGGTTATGATGATTCTCTTATTAGCGCTTATGGTTGTTATGGCAGTGAATTCAGTTATGCTTGAAGGAAGTGTTGAGGGACTTAAGTTCTATCTTGTGCCAGACTTTAACAAGATGAAGGAGCAGGGTATAGGAAATGTTGTGTTTGCAGCGATGTCACACGCATTTTTTACTCTTGGACTTGGTATAGGTTCAATGGAGATATTCGGAAGTTATCTTTCCAAGGACTGTAAGCTTACTGGCGAGTCAATAAATGTAGTTATACTTGATACAGTAGTTGCACTTACAGCAGGTATTATTATTATTCCTGCATGTTTTGCATATGGTATTAACCCGGGTGCTGGTCCATCACTTTTGTTTATAACACTTCCAAATGTGTTTAACCAGATGCCGGGTGGTCAGTTATGGGAAGTATTATTCTTTGTATTTATGGCATTTGCGGCGCTGTCAACAGTAATCGCAGTATATGAGAATATTATAGCCATGACTATGGACTTGTTCGGGTGCAGCAGAAAAAGAGCCTCTATAGTCAATCTGTTCGTTATAGCAGCACTTTCTATGCCAGCCATACTTGGTTACAATGTGCTTTCAGGAATAGAGCCTATAGGTGCAGGTACAACACTTATGGACTTAGAGGACTT
The DNA here is from genome assembly GCA_000436535.1 of Eubacterium sp. CAG:252. Taxonomy (GTDB): domain Bacteria; phylum Bacillota; class Clostridia; order Lachnospirales; family Lachnospiraceae; genus Lachnospira. The sequence goes on from FR886304.1 coordinate 7,691, forward strand.
TATAGTATCTTATAACATACTTCCTCTTGGTTGTCTGTTATTTGTGCTTTTCTGTACAAGAAAGAACGGCTGGGGATATGATAACTTCGTGGCAGAGGTTAATGAAGGAAATGGTCTTGCATTTCCTAAGTGGATGAAGCCATATATGATGTACATACTTCCAGTTATAGACCTTGTTATATACTTTAAGGGATATTATGATATGTTCAAGCCACAGGGTACTAAGGTGGTATGCATATGGATGACTATTGCGGTTGTTCTTTCACTTCTTGTATTCTGGATAGCTGCCGGACATGGTAGTAAAGATAAAAGCAAAATTTAATAGTAATAATAAAAAAATAAAGTTGTAATAAATAAAAAGCAGTAAATAAATGATAAAAATGTGGAGATAATCCGGATGAAGCAGCATATATAAAGGAGAACAGGCATGACTAAGAAACAACTGGCGTTAGAGGTTATAGAACGATTAAAAAAAGAATATCCGGATGCTGGCTGTACGCTTGATTATGATGATGCGTGGAAGCTGCTTGTAAGCGTAAGGCTTGCAGCCCAATGCACAGATGCAAGGGTAAATGTAGTTGTACAGGATTTGTTTGCGAAGTATCCGTCAGTAGCTGCACTTGCCGAAGCTGATGTTTCAGATATAGAAAGAATAGCTCATCCGTGTGGACTCGGAAAAAGCAAGTCTCGCGATATAAGTGCCTGTATGAAAATGCTTCATACACAGTATAATGATAAAGTGCCTGATACCATGGAAGAGCTGTTAAAGCTTCCGGGAGTGGGAAGAAAGAGCGCTAATCTTATAATGGGTGATGTATTTGGAAAGCCAGCCATAGTGACAGATACGCATTGTATAAGGCTGTGTAACAGAATTGGTCTTGTAAAAGATATGAAAGAGCCAAAGAAAGTAGAGATGGCTTTATGGAAGATTATACCGCCAGAAGAGGGCAGTGATATGTGCCACAGGCTTGTGATACATGGAAGAGAAGTGTGCACAGCAAGAACAAAGCCTTATTGTGATAAATGCTGTCTTAATGATATATGTAAAAAAAATATAGTGTAAGTGTTAAGGTTTTTTAACATTTATAAAATGGAGAATGATATGAATAATTATAAGATGATAATATCATATGACGGAACAAGATATTATGGCTGGGAACATCAGCCTAATACAGATATGACTATTCAGGGTAAGCTTGAAGGTGTCCTTTCACAGATGGTAAATGAAGCTGTTGAAGTGATAGGTGCTGGAAGAACTGATGCAGGTGTACATGCAAAGGGAATGGTCGCCAATGTTCATATAAATACAGATATGACAGAGGAGCAGATATGTGATTACATGAATAAGTACCTTCCGGAGGATATATGTGTTCAGGAGGTAAGAATAGCCTCAGAGCGTTTCCACAGCAGATACAATGCTATGGGGAAAACTTACTGCTACACCTGTTATGTTGGGGATAAAAAGCCTGTATTTAACAGGAAGTATGTGCACATAACAGGTAAAATGCCAGATGTTGAGGCTATGAAAAAGGCGGCAGAATATCTTGTCGGTGTGCATGACTTTGCAAGCTTCTGCGGCAATCCCAAGATGAAAAAGTCGACAGTGAGGGAAATATATTCAATCGATATAGCACTTAAGGGTTCATATCTTAATATGACATATCACGGTTCGGGATTTCTACAATATATGGTAAGAATATTATCGGGAACACTTCTTGAAGTGGGATTTCATAAGAGAACGCCAGAGAGTATGACAGAGCTGCTCGATGCTAAAAACAGGGCACTTGCTGGCGCAACTGCACCAGCAAAGGGATTGAGCCTGCTTAAAGTACATTATGCAAGGTAGGTATCATATAAGTGGAATGACACATTTATATAATATTGATAATTATGACAGACCTGCGGGGGTAATTATCACATAAACTTAGAACGCCATCTTAAGGCTTCATCACGGTACTTGCATGCGATATCCATAAGCTCATTATATTGTGAAGTGATACTGTTTATAACTGCTGCCTGTTCGTCAATCTTAGCCTGACAGGCAGCTAATTTTTTCTGATAGGTGTCTGTCAGAGCTTCTATTCTTGAATTATTGCTGTCATTTAATGAAGCAATTCTTTGATCACATTCTTTTAATACAGTATTTCGTATATCTTCCTCATTTTTAAGCTCTTTAATATGTCCGATTTCTTCAATAATAAATATCCTGCCAGCGGCATATAGAATAAGTCTGTTACCAGCCTGATATATATGGTATCCTGTTATGTTATTCATACAGTCAGGAAGAGTGACAGGCATGTTATCTGGGCTTTCATTTGTAAGTGAAAGTGATATACACTGTAGGGCTGTGTGATTAGTAACGGGATTATTTTTCAGGTAAAAAAGAAGCAGCGAATTATTACATCTGCCTATATATGGGTGATACAGCGAAGGTGTATCAGTTCCATTTACAGTATAAATGCTTTTACTCTCCATAATGTTTTTAACATAAAGAAAATTGTCGGTTGCTATGTAGGTATAGTAAAGAGTGTCATTGTATATACATTCGTTAAGGTGTGACATATAATCGGTGGCAAGGATTATAGGACGTTCAAGACCTCCAAAGTGGGCTATTCTTAAGAATATATTTGAACCGGCAGCATAGATTATAAGCTGTCTGTTATTGCCGATAGAATACACATTTGACATAAGACGACCTCTCAGCCAGAGACATAATACTTACTAAAATGTATGGTAGCACATAATTATTTAGAACATATAATATAGTAAGAATGAATAAAGGAAGGAATAAAGCATGGCCAGATGCAAATGTAAAAAAGGTGGCTGCTGCACAAAGATAGTCAGCGATGTTGTTTCTAATATGCCTAATGGATGCTTTGATGTGTGTACCAATCCTATATGTGGTTCACCGGGTGAGTTAAGCCTTTTTGCTCCGCTTATATATGACCAGATAGGTATCAACCTGTGTGCCACATTCCCTGTAGGTGTGGATATATCTGCTGAATATCCGACAGTTACTAATGCAACAGCCAGTGTCATAGATATTGCCTATTCTTATGGAACGGATAATGTTGTCATAACACAGATACCGGGAAGACCAAACTGTTATTCGGTGAAGCTTTCCAATCTTACGGTAACATTTGCGATTAACGTATATGATGAGAATTGCAGACTGATAGCAACTGAATATCCAACAGCAGTGTATCTTCCTGCTGATACAACGGCTGCAACCTACGATGAGGATGTCAATCCAACATCAGTTGAGTTAGAGATATTTGCGCCTTACGGAGTGTCATATAACAGTAATGCTGGTGGTACACCAGCATATACACCAGCGCTTAATTATATAGGTTTCCTGTCAAGTGATAACGGAATAACACAGGGACTTAACCTGTATGCTATTCCAAAGGTGCTTGACCTTGACACAACCACAGACGAAGTGACAGTAGGCTTGTCGCTCATACTCCAAAGCCTGTACTATGCAGGATACAGGGTTGCAAGTGCAGGAAAGATAGTTACCCCAAAGGGCAGTATTGTATCTGAAGAAAATTCGGATGAGTTAAAGTTTGTATGTGGCAATCTTCTTAATCTTGCCATTAAACCACTTGACCTTAGTCCTCCACGTTGTGAGGGCAATCTTAAGAATGACTGCGATACAGGATGTCAGTCGATATGTGAGGAAGACCTGCCACAGTGTCCTTCGGGTTCGTTGTAGCTTAAGGGTGGAGAAAAGGCGTAAGATATTCTTTGCAGCAAAAAGAAACACTTATACCTGATTACGGAATACGTAGAAAATGCATAGGATATTCTTTGCGGTAAAATTAACCGGATAAATATAGAAAATACCAATATACTTCATAAAAATGTCCCGGATAACGGTAAAATGCCTGTCATCCGGGATAAAATATAAATAAAATAGGGAGCTTAGTATTATCATAAACTATCAGCTTGAATATATAATCAAATCAGACCTTCTCAAAAGCGGTAATCTGTGTAATAGCCTTATATCCAAGAGCCTGCATCTTATTCTGGAAACGGCGCAGTGCGTTGTCAAATTCTTCGTATGCATTGTAGGTGTCATTAAAGTATGACATAGCCTTATCTGTATCACCGTCTTCCTTGGCCTGCCATGAAAGTGTTGCATACTTATGGAGGGCTTCGTGAGTATGGACAAGAGATATATATTCTTTGCTGTGTAAAAGCTGTTCATCAGATACGCTGTTAAGCCACTTGCCAAGCTTACAGCCAGAAGGGTTATCAACCTGTTTTATAAGGAGGTGTTCAAAACCTACGATATTATTGTATACACGCCACGTAAGTACGAAATGGTCGACTTCAAATACACGTAACCAGTCCTGGTCTGTTATCTGTGAACAGCCACGTACAAGGTCACTTCTTGTTTTATCAAGGTAACGTCCAACCTTGAATATACGTCGTCCAGTCTGAAGACAGTCGTTAGATAAAGTGTTGTAACTCTGGGAAATATTTTCAATCTGTTTAGAAAAAGCACGGGTAACCTTAGTCTGTGTATCAATATCGTCAAATATACTGTCTACACGTTCACGGATACTGCTTATTTGTTCATTCATCTGTTCCATGGATAATATGGATTTCTCGACTTTTGAATTACCATCTGCAAGACTTAATGTTGTTTCATCCATAGCAAGGGCAAGTTCATCAATATTCTCTTTTAATTCAGAAACATACTTTACTATATCCTCAGCGGATTCAGAAGTATTACTAGATAACAGACGCACCTGGTCAGCAACAACGGCAAAGCCCTTACCAGCTTCACCAGCTCTTGCAGCCTCAACAGATGCATTGAGTGCAAGAAGATTACTCTGGTTGGAAACCTTTTTAACAAGGTCAACAATCTCTTCGATCTTACCAATCTTTCCTTTAAAGTCCTGAACACGCTTATTAATAACTTCTATACGCTTGGATGATTCGGTAACAGCATGTACACTGTCATTCATATCAATAGTTACATTCTGTGATACAGAAAGAACATCATGGGTGTTATCGCGGATATGTCCTATGGCTTCTGATATATTGTCGATAGAATTCTCAAGATGAAGACCAGCAGTTTCCATACTTTTAATAGACTTAGTCTGTGACTCTACCTGTTCAAATGTATCTTTCATAAGACCATTATCGCCAATGACTTCCATAGTTTCATTAAGTCGCATAACAACGGGATTATTGACCTGCTTTATAGAAAGCAGCATAGCATTAAGCTTATCACCGATAACGGGATCATTAAATGACGAGACACTTAAATCACTGAAATCGCCCGCTATAATATTATCAATAGAAACTAATAGTTGTTGTGCATCATTGTCTGATAACACCTGATTTTCTTTTTTTCTGCCAAACATACACTTTATCCTTTTCAATTATAATTTAACCATATTCACGATATTGTCTTAAGTATTATAACATAACTTAGGTAAAAATGCATTATAATTATTAAGAAAAGTATAAAAAAACTGTGCATTTGTACAAAAATGTATGATGCGTAAAATAAAAGTATTGCAAATACTAACGTGATACTTCATTACCAGCCTTGGCAAATGCAAGCTTCATAACTTCATCAACTGATACAAGGTTAAAGTCACCGCTTACAGTGTGCTTTAAGCAGCTTGCAGCATTAGAGAATTCTACTGCCTTCTGAGGCTCGAAGCCATTGATAAGACTGTAGATAATACCTGCGCAGTAAGCATCACCGGCACCGATGTAATCAAGGATATTCATAAAGAATTCCTGACTATAGTAAGCCTTGCCATCTGTATATATCATAGACTGGAGCTTGAATGTTGTTATAGAAGTTTCAGTTCTCCATACAGATGCAACCATCTTAAAGTTAGGGAACATCTTTGTAAGTTCTTCAGCTATGTAGGCATTTTTCTCTTTATCTGACTTAGATGCATCCATACCGAATATACCGACAGCATCATCTTCATTGGCGATACATATATCAACATATTTACATACTTCGCTCATAACCTTGTTAGCTTTTTCACTTGACCAGAGCTTGCTTCTGTAGTTAAGGTCACAGCTTACAGTTATGTTACGTTTCTTGGCTTCCTTACATGCTTCAATAGTAATCTCGGCCATATTGTCGCTTATAGCTGGAGTTATGCCAGAGAAGTGAAACCATGTAGCACCTTCAAATATAGAATTCCAGTCAAAGTCTTCTTTAGTTGCAAGTGCAAATGCAGAGCCGTTTCTATTGTATATAACATTGGTTGGTCGCTGGCTTGTCTTTTTCTCAAGGAAATATATACCAATCTGGTCACCGCCGCGGACTATTCTGCTTACATCAACGCCATATTGTCTTAATGAGTTCACAGCACTCTGACCGATAGTGTGATTAGGAAGCTTTGTTACATAACGTGTATCAACATTGAAGTTAGCAAGTGATACCGCTGTATTAGCTTCGCCGCCTCCGTAAACAGCTTCATAAGAGTGTGCCTGTGTAAATCTTTCGTTGTTATCAGGTGAAAGTCTTAACATTAACTCACCAAATGTTATAATCTTGTGTTTCATTGTGTTCTCCAATCATCATTAAACTTTAACATAATATTATACAGTAACGTATTGTAGCACATTTTAATAAAAAAGTAATGCGTTTTTTTATTAAGTTTGGTGTTTTTTGTCATATTTTGAAATAACTTTAGATAATTAAGGGGCTTTGTGGGCGCTGTATATAAATGAATTGCAGTGATTTTAAAAATGTAATTAAGTTATAAACAGAGCGAATTTTTTGTGGTTTTACGGGTTTGTGTATTTGAAATATAATAATAATATTCAAAATAAATTTTTTGGGAAAATGAAGGTCAGATAAAGATAGTCGACATAATTAAATATTTAAAGTATAATACGGATAATGCGGTTGTTATATTAAAGAAGCTTTAACTATCAGAGAATTTTAATTATGAAGATAGATAATTATAAATGAGCAAATTTGAAAATGTATAGATTTTGTAATTTTCTTTAATTGTTCATTGTATAGTTTAAATATATAATATATGTATGTATATTAATCAAGAAAGGTTCAACTTATTATGATAAGAAATATAGGTTTAGAAGATATATCTGACGGAAGGTTATACAGTGAAAATGACCTTGTAAGGACGGATACGAATAATTGTAGTGGCTGTAAGAAAATATGCTGTATAGGGATGGGAAAGACTATTGTGCTTGACCCGTATGACTGCTTCAGACTGACTTCAGGAACAGGGAAAGCATTTGAGGCACTTGTTAATGATAATATAGAGCTTAATGTGGTCGATGGGTGTATACTTCCTAATATTAAGATGCAGGATAAAACTAATGCCTGTTCATTTCTTAATACTGACAATATGTGCAGTATCCACGGATACAGACCGGGGATATGCCGTATGTTTCCACTTGGAAGATACTGGGAGGATGATGAGCATTTCCACTACATATTGCAGAAGGGCGAATGTAACAAGGATAACCTCACTAAGATTAAGGTGAAAAAATGGCTTGGTATATCTGATACTGAAAGGTATAATGATTACATTATAAGGTGGCATAAGTACTTAAAGAAGATACAAAGGTCGATGAAGGACTTGTCACAGGAAGAGATAAGGACACTTAATCTGTATAATTTAAAGACTTTCTATATGAAGTCTTATGTGTTAGAGGATACATTTTTTGATGAGGTGAAAGAAAGAATAGACAAGTCAGAAGATATGTTTGGACTGTAAAATCGTAAATTATGTATCATGTAGGATAAAAGTATAATTATAAAGAGATGTTTTTGCGAGAAATTTTTTGTTGAGTTCCAGAGTTGTATGGTGGAATAAAAGAATTATTATGGTATAGATGTGTCAGATAAATATTAAGGTGATAAGAATATATCAGGAAAGGAAGATAACAGATTATGAAGACAGATTTATTTAAAATAGGAAGCCTGACAGTACACGGTTATGGCTTTATGATAGGCATAGGCTTTATACTTGCCATGCTTCTGGCAGAATACAGGGCTAAGAAGTTAGGACTAAGGGAGGAGTCAGTTATAGACATCACTATAATAGCGGGACTTTCGGGTTTCCTTGGCGCCAAGCTTTTATATGTAATTGTGGAATTTGATGCATTTGTTAAGAACCCGAAGGCAGTACTTGGCTCAGCAGGTTTCGTTGTATATGGCGGAATTATAGCCGGTGTGCTTTGCTGTATGCTTTATTGTAAGATAAAGAAGCTGAATTTTCTTGAGTACTTTGACCTTGTTATGCCTGAAATAGCACTTGCACAGGGATTTGGACGTATCGGCTGCTTTCTTGCAGGCTGCTGCTATGGAAGAGAAACAACAAGCCATTTCGGAGTTGTATTTCCAGCGAGTTCACAGGCACCAGCAGGAGTCAGTCTTATACCGACACAGCTTATATCAGCAGGAGCTAACTTTATCAATATGATTATTCTTCTTGTAATAGCGTATAACTTCAGCTATACAGTGGCAAAGAATAAAGGAAAGAACAAGTCACTGCCAGCAGGAGGCATAGGATATATATATATGATACTGTATGGAATAGGACGTTTCCTTATAGAATTCTTAAGGAATGATTATCGTGGTGAAGTCGGCTTCTTATCTACATCACAGTTTATATCAATATTCTTTGTAATATGTGGAGCAGGACTGCTTTTATTCAGCGTGCGTAAGCATCGAGCCGTGCCAGCATAAAGTCAAACAAAGGGCTGTGCTTGCACAAAGCCTTTTGCTTGATTTTATGCTGATAGGGCGAGAGCCCGACAGTCCAAGAAAGCTAACGATTTCTTGGACTTGCACGGCGAGGGAAAAAAAGATTAAAGTGAAATAAAAGAGGTGTGTACTATGAACAGCAGAGAAGAAGCATTAGAATACGGCTTATCATTTCCAGACACATATGTAGAAACACCATTTCATGATACTAACTGGCAGCTTGTAAGGGTTAAGGGAAGTAAGAAAGCATTTTTGTGGATATATGAAAAAGACGGGTATATTAACCTTAATGTAAAGGCTGACCGTGAGTGGCGTGATTACTGGCGAAGTGCTTTCAGGTCGGTTATTGCGGGATATCACCAGAATAAGGAACACTGGAATACAATCATACTTGATGGTTCAGTACCGGATGATGCCATAAAGACAATGATTAGGGAAAGTTATGAGATTATTACTGACAATCCAACCAAAAGGATATACGAAGCAGTAAAAAAGATACCAAAGGGCAGTGTTGCCACTTATGGACAGATAGCGGAGCTTGCAGGTAATAAAGGAATGGCAAGGGCTGTGGGTAATGCTCTTCATAAGAACCCCGACCCTGATAATATACCATGCTACAGGGTCGTTAATTCAAAGGGGGAACTGTCAGGTGCATTTGCTTTTGGCGGCTCAGGCAGACAGGAAAACTTACTTAAGGCAGACGGAATAGAGGTTGTGAATGGGAAAGTCGACCTTAAAGTATATGGAATAAAGTTTTAATAAGATTTTTTTAATGTATCAATCAGCTTCTTTGCAGCTATGCTCAGTGCCCTGCCTTTATCCCACACAAGGCAGACTTCACGCTCAGGGATAGGCTCTACAAGTCTTATAGGCTGGACAGAACCGCTTGTAATGGCACCGGCACAGAGGTCTTCCGGATAGAAGCCTATTCCAAGGTTGTGTTCAACCATAGGAAGCACCTGGTCAGTTGTAGCTGCTTCCATATCAGGAGAAAACTGAAGGTGGTGATTAAGAAAGAACTCAATATATAAGTTTCTTGTAGCTGTATCACTTCCAAGACATATAAATGGAATATTGTTAAGGTCACGCAGGCTTTGCATTCTGGATGCGAGGTCTGCGTATTTGGTTCCACCAATAAGAAGCTCCCTGAAAGAATATAAAGGTTCAGAGTGGTAGTTCTTAGGAATAGTGACAGGTGTGGTGACAACTGCAATATCAGCAAGTCCATTTTCAAGGGCAGTAATAGCCTCAGGTGATGAATGGTTGGATATCTTTAATCTTACGTGTGGATATGTTTCGTGAAATGTTTCAAGCTTATTAAGAAGTATAAGGCGCAGCGCGGTTTCACTTGCACCGATATTAATAAGTCCACGTTCAAGCCCCTTATCCTTGGCAAGCTCACACTCACCAGCAGCAAACTGTTCACATCCGGCAGCAACGTGTTCATAAAGCCTCTGTCCTTCAGGAGTAAGAGATATTCCTCTGTTGGAACGTATAAAAAGCTTACAGCCAATCTCACTTTCAAGATTATTCATACAGCGTGTTATATTAGGCTGGTTGTTATCAAGCATCTGCGCAGCCTTTGTAAAGCTCTTATACTGGGCAACATAATAAAATATTCTATAATAATCGTAACTTATCATACCATAACTCCTTATATAAAAAACATATAACAGACATATTAAATATATGTTTTACATCTTATTTATGGCAAAGTATAATGCTTTTGGTGTAAAAAATCAAGCAATATATGAATTATTTGATGTTTAGGTATTAAAGTGTAAGCCATATATGAAAGGATGATAAAGATATGTTAAAAGCAGTAGTTGGTATTAACTGGGGCGATGAGGGCAAAGGCCGTATAGTCGACCTTATGAGTGAAAAGGCAGATTATGTTGTGCGTTATCAGGGTGGCAATAATGCAGGTCACACAGTTGTTACACAGGAAGGAAAGTTTGTGCTTAATCTTCTTCCATCTGGAATACTTCATCCAGATGTAGTGTGTGTATTAGGTAACGGCATGGTAATAGACTTAGACCATCTTCGTCATGAAATATCTGTTATGCAGCAGATGAATGTTAAGATAACACCTGATAATCTTAAGATATCAGATAAGGCGACTATATGTATGCCTATGCATGTAAGACAGGATGTACTTGAGGAGGAAAGGCTGTCACAGACCGGGTCAGCATATGGTTCAACAAGAAGAGGAATAGCCTATGCTTATGGTGATAAGTATATGAAAAAAACATTAAGAATAGGTGACATATTAAATATAGACCAGCCATCTGTAAGGCATCGTCTTCAGGTTATTGTTGAGAGCAAAAATCTTATTCTTGAAAATGTATATAAGCAGGATGCAATATCTTATAATGAACTGCTTGAGTGGTGCAAAAATCAGGCACAGTGCTTTAAGGATTATATATGCGATACGTCAAAGCTGTTAAGAGATGCTGCAAAGAATAATAAGAATATATTGTTTGAGGCACAGCTGGGTGCATTAAGGGATATTGATTATGGAATATATCCATATACATCAAGTTCTAATACACTGGCAGCTTACATACCTATGGGAACAGGTCTTATGGGATATAATGTATCACAGGTTGTTGGTGTTATGAAAGCATATTCAACCTGTGTCGGAGAGGGCGGCTTTGTTGCAGAGAAGGCTATGCCGGAAAGCTGGATGGAAGAACTAAGAAAAGCTGGCGGTGAATACGGAGCAGCCACAGGAAGACCAAGAAGAGTCGGACCTTTTGATGCAGTTGCAAGCAGATATGGCATAATGTGCCAGAATGTTGATGATATAGCACTTACAAAGCTTGATGTATTAAGTGAATTTGAAACTATTCCGGTCATAACAGCATATAGTATAGACGGAAAAGTAACTAAAGACTTCGTGACAGACAGCCGTCTTGAAAAGGCTAAGCCGGTTATAGAGGAGCTCCCGGGATGGAAATGTGATATATCAGGCTGTAGAAACTGGGAAGAGCTTCCGGAAAATGCAAAAAAATATATTCTTATACTTGAAAAGCTCATAAGTCATAAGATACATCTTGTATCAACAGGCGCAGAAAGAGAAGAATATTTATTAAGAGATTAATAAGAATTAGTAGTTTACATATAAAAAGTTACAGGCAGAAAGATGAGGAAAAGATATGAGACATTTGATTGACCCTAAAGACTTATCAGTGGAGGAAACAGGAGATATACTTGCACTTGCTGAAAGAATACGTGATAATATGCCGGCTTACAGTGAAGCCGCCAAGGGAAAGAAGATAGCAACATTATTCTATGAGCCAAGCACAAGAACAAGACTTTCATTTGAAACAGCTATGTTAAATCTTGGTGGAACAGTTATAGGTTTTCCGTCTGCCGATGTATCAAGTGTCAATAAGGGTGAAACAGTTGAAGATACTATCCGTGTAATAAGCTGTTATGCTGATATTGTAGCTATGAGACATCCTAAAGAGGGCGCACCGATGCTTGCTTCATTATATTCAAGGATACCTGTAATTAATGCAGGAGATGGCGGTCACAGTCATCCTACACAGACTATGATTGACCTTATGACAATTAAGTCAAGAAAAGGAAGACTTGATAACCTTACAGTAGGGCTGTGTGGTGACCTTAAGTTTGGCAGGACAGTACATTCACTTGTAAAGAGCCTTTCAAGGTATAAGGGCAATAAGTATGTATTTATATCACCAGAAGAACTTAAAATGCCTGACTATATGATACAGGATGTACTCAATAATGACAGTAGTGTATACAAAGAGTCAAGACAGTTAGAAGAGATACTGCCAGAACTTGATGTACTGTATATGACAAGAGTGCAGAAGGAGCGTTTCTTTAGTGAGGATGAGTATATAAGGCTTCGTGACTGCTATATACTCAATGCAGAAAAGCTTAAGAAAGCACCACAGGATATGCCTGTACTTCATCCGCTTCCAAGAATCACAGAGATAGCAGCGGATGTAGATAAAGACCCAAGGGCAGCATATTTTGAACAGGTTCAGAATGGAGTGTATGTAAGAATGGCACTTATAATGGCTCTTTTAGGGCTGACAGACCCCGTAACAGGAAAGAAAGTTATATAAAAGCCGCTACATAAACCTAATTCATATGGAATGAAATTTAAGATATGCAGGCAATAAAAATATGTAAGAAAAGTGCTGCCACATAAGAATAATATACACTAGATAATGTATATTTCTTATGTGGCAGCCTCTTTTTATACAAGCTTATATCAGCTTTAATAATCAAAGAATTTATAAAATATTATAACACCTTAGATAAGAAGTCCTTAAGTCGTACGCTCTTAGGTGTGTCAAAGAATGATACAGGGTCGCTGTCTTCCTCAATACGTCCTTCATTGATAAACATACATCTTGAAGATACTTCCCTGGCAAATCCCATCTCGTGAGTTACAACAATCATAGTCATGCCAGATGCGGCAAGCTCTTTCATAATAGAGAGAACTTCGCCAACCATCTCAGGGTCAAGGGCAGATGTAGGCTCATCAAAAAGCATAATCTCAGGGTTCATGGCAAGTGCTCTTGCTATGGCAACTCTCTGCTTCTGACCACCTGATAACATATCAGGATAAGAGTCAGCCTTATCAGAAAGACCTACTCTTTTAAGAAGTTCCATTGCCTTGCTGTCAGCTTCTTCCTTAGACATAAGTCCAAGCTGTATAGGTGCAAGAGTAATATTTTTCTTAATAGTCATATTAGGAAAGAGGTTGAAATGCTGGAATACCATTCCAATACTCTGTCTTAACTTATCTACATCAACACCTTTTTCAGTAAGGTCATTGCCTTCATATATAATGTGGCCTGAGGTAGGAACTTCAAGCAGGTTTAAAGACCTTAAAAATGTGGATTTACCACAGCCGGAAGGTCCGATTATAGCGATAACTTCGCCCTTCTTTACAGTAGTGTTAATATCCTTTAATACTTCGTGGTCGTCAAAAGTCTTTTTAAGATTTTTAACTTCAAGAATTACATTAGTGTCGCTCATTGCTTCTTAATCTCCTTTCAAGTTTCTTAACAAGTGATGAAAGAATAACAACTAATACAAGATAGATGATGGCTACACCAAAGAGTGGAAGCATTGGGTCATAAGTTATGCTTCGGATAATATCACCACCACGAGTAAGGTCGTTAAGTCCTATATAACCACTGATAGAAGTTTCCTTTAATAAAACGATGAATTCGTTAGCAAGTGCAGGTAAAACATTCTTGAAAGCCTGTGGAAGGATAACAAGAGTCATAGTCTTTCTATAGTTAAGACCAAGGCTTCTTGCAGCTTCAAACTGTCCGTTGTCAATCGACATAATACCTGAACGGAAGATTTCGGCTACATAGGCACCTGAGTTAATACCAAATGCAAGTATGGCAACAAGTATCTTGCTTATATGTACTGAGCTGAATATTACATAATATATAATAAGTAACTGTACCATAGTTGGTGTACCACGGATTACAGTAAGGTAAATATTACATAAGAAGTTAAGCACCTTCATACCGCCTGTTTTATCGTGGTTAGACCTTACAATCGCTATAAGGAAACCGATAACAATACCCATAATAGCAGCACATAATGCTATGATTAAAGTATTCTTAAGACCAGTTAAAAGGTATTCATATCTTCCATCATTAATAAAGTCAGTCTTGAACTTCTCTGCAAAGCTCATTCCGTGACCGGCTGCATCATTGTTTCTTACAATGACAACCTGGCTTGAAGTAGTGTATGGTATAGTGAAATCTATATTTTTCTTACGTTCATCTGTAACAGTTATACCAGATATACCCATATCAACCTTGCCAGAAGATACAGCAGTTATGATAGAATCAAATTCCATATCTTCAACTGAAAGCTTCATGCCAAGATAATCAGCTATGGCATTGGATATATCTATATCAATACCGCTTACTTTTCCGTTGTTATAGTATTCGTATGGTTCAAAGTAAGCATTTACAGCGATAGTAAGAGTACCATTCTCACCAGCACTCTTAGGTATGTAGGCTTCCTTTGAAGGATTTTCGCCAATATAGTTATTTATTATAGTATCAATAGTACCATTATTAATAAGTATATTAAGAGCTTCATTTACAGAAGAAGTGAAAGAACTGTTGTTTTTTGCTATACATATAGCATATTCCTCAGTTACGAATTCTTCATCAAGTATGCAGAGGTCGCTGTTAGAGCTTACAAATGCTTTGGCAGGCTGTGCATCGATAACTACGGCATCAATCTTTCCCTGCTTAAGTGCCTGAATGGCATCATTTCCTTTGTTAAATCGTTCAACCTTAGTGTTAGAACCATCAGTTTCCATATCAGAAACATATATATCACCTGTGGTTCCTAACTGTACGCCGACAGACTTACCAGCAAGGTCATCTACTGAAAATACTGTGTTTTCAGGAATGTTGCTTTTACCACAGGCAGTAAGTGAAAGTGTGGCAGTAAGCATCATAAGAATAACCGTGGAAAGCATGCATATGCGTTTGAATACGGAGATTTTTTTCTTATTCATTATATATCCTTTCTTGTGCTCTGATATCTGGTTGGATTCGTGCATATAGCAAAGCAGATATCATTATAGTTGGGGCTTTTGACCACAACATCATAATATTATAATTATACACTTAAGT